>AP024676.1:4357370-4668611 GCA_025998955.1 Candidatus Roseilinea sp. | reverse complement strand
ATCTCACGTTACGCAGCCAGTGTGACGGGCTGCAGCTGGCGCAGGGCGTCAAAAGCTGATTGAACGGCGTGCAGATACAAATGCGATTTCAAGGCAAAATGATTCAACTTGGATTTACGCTTGAGCATCTCGAGCTTGATGAACGCACACAAACTGGCAAAGATGTGATTGGTCTGCGTCGTGACCGTGTGGGCAGGCGAGCGTTCGAGCGCGGCATTCTGCTTGAGCGACTTGTGGAAGGGTTCGATCGTCCATCGTTTTTGATAGAGCGAGGTGATCCCATCGTAGGTGAGCGTGGTGTCGCTGGTGACCAGAAACAATACGCCGGTAGAGCCATCTTTGTTTGTAAAGACTTGCTTGGCCAAAAGCAGCGGGAAGCTCACATCTTCCAGATACACTGGCCGCACCGTGTTTGGTTCGATCACGACTTCATCCACACGCACGTAGATGCCGTGCCGCTTGTCGTCCGCGCTGAGCGCCACCTTGCGATTGGCCTTGAGCGGCATGACAAACTCCTTCTTCAGCTTGTGTTTGACGAAATTCATGTTGTCGGCCGCGGCAAACCACACATCGTTGAGCACGTATTTGAAGGGAATCTGGTTGATCACCGCTTGTTGCAGCATCATGCGGTAATACTCATTCTTGGTGATCGGACTTCGGCGCTTGGTCTTGCCACTCTTCTTGTCCACATACTGCTCGGTCTTGGCGATCAAGCGAAACTCCACTGGCAACGACAGCCCCCGACTGGGCACGTGATACAGCGCCGTCATCAGGTTGATGCCTTTGAGCACCTCGCCGCTGGTGTGATCATAGTGCCAGCACACGATGTCGTTCTCGTCGCTGTAGGGTTTCTCGCTGATCGTGTCGTCCACGATCAGCACCCCATCCTCACTTTGAATCTGCCGCACAAATCGCTTCGTCACCTGCCACAACGCCGCCCCGCCGCGCTGTTGGCCGCTCAGCCAGCGGGTGATTTGGTCATGGCTGACGCTCCCTTCGACCACTTGACCCAACCCGGTTGCCGTGGCCTGTCCAAACGTGCACAACAGATAATCGCTATACAGGTCAAGCAAGTCTTGTGTCATGTCGCCATTCTATGGTCGCGCAGTCAGTTCGCGACTGCGTAACGTGAGTTACTAACACAGGTAAATCGAAACCGGTGAAATGAGAGTTCCCGACTTGACAAAGGAGGTTTGAGATCATGCTTAACTCTCGATTGATTGTTCCCTTCGTCGTCGCCGCAACGATGGTGGCTGCATGCACTGCTCCACAGGCTGCCCCTGCGCCGCGTGCACAGCAACCGGCCGAACAAGCCACACCTGCGCCCGCCGCAGTGAGTGAGAAAGTGAAGATCCGCTTAGAACCTATCTCTAAACTTACGGAACGAGCCATAATAGGGATATGGATAATACCAGTGGGACGCGATACGCCGACGTTGCAAGTTGGGAGCTGTCTGATAGTCTGTGGGCGCGCATTGAACCGTTGTTGCCCCAACCGAAGTCGCGCTATCGCGGACGCGGACGGCAGCGCAAACACATCGGTGGGCGGCCGGCAGCAGACCGGCGCAAGACCATGACCGGCATCTTGTACGCGCTGCGAACCGGCATTCCGTGGAACGCCATGCCGAAAGAGTATGGATCGGGAAAGACAGTCCATCGCTACTTTCAGCGCTGGGTGCAGGCGGGCGTCTTCAAGCGCATGTGGCAGGCGGGTTTGGCGGAGTATGACGAGGTCAAAGGGATCGCCTGGAAGTGGCAAGCGGGCGACGGGGCGATGACCAAGGCCCCGCTGGGGGGGGCGAAAAGACAGGCAAAAACCCTACGGATCGCGCCAAAAGGGGCGTCAAGCGCAGTCTGTTGGTGGATGAGCAGGGTGTGCCGTTGTCGATCGTGGTCAGCGGGGCGAACACGCCGGATAGCGCGTTGCTGGAGTCCACGCTGGATGCCATGCCGGTGGAGCGACCTGACCCGCAAACCGTCCCGCAGAATCTGTGTCTGGACAAAGCTTACAGCGGCGAACCCTGCCGTCAGGTGGCGCAGGCACATGGCTACGAAATCCATGTGCCGGACAAGGAGAACGCCCCAAAAAACGCCGGCGCAAGCCGGGCCGACGCAAGTCGCGCCGCTGGGTGGTCGAAGTGACTCATTCATGGCTCAATCGCTTTCGTCGGTTGCTGATTCGCTGGGAGAAGAAGGCGAGCAATTATCTGTCCCTGCTGTTTTTCGCCTGCGCCATCATCTGTTGGCGCAAATGCGAGGTTTAGAGATAGGCTCTTAGCCACATGGGCCGGTGTGGAGGAGGCCAAAGAACTACAAGCCGTTATTGACAAGGTCAATGCGGCTGCCACTACCTACGAGATCGTCCACGAACCACAACCTGCTGACTACTACACTAAGATTCAAACCAACCTCGCCGGCGGCACAGCGGCCGACCTGCTGTGGCTGTCACAGGAATTCATCGCCGGCTACGCCGACAAAGGCGTGTTGCTCGACATTAGCGACTACTTGAAGAACGATACACGCCCCGCAGCGAAGCTGGACGATTACTTCTCCGACATACTGCAGACGGCCCAGTTCAATGGCAGGACATATGGGTTGCCGTGGATCGCACAACCGGTCGTGCTGTATTACAACCCCAAGATGTTCGCCGATGCAGGTGTTGAACCGCCCAATGAGAACTGGACGTGGGACGACTTTAAGACCGCAGCCGAGAAACTAACCAAGGACACCGATGGTGACGGCAAGCCTGATCAGTGGGGCACGGCCTTTAACGGCTGGCCGCCCATCCACATGTTCATCTGGCAGGCAGGCGGCGAAGTGATCAGCGAGGACAAGACGCAGTCACCGATTGACACGCCTGAAGCGCTGGCAGGTGCCCAGTTCTACAAGGACATCATTTACAACCCCAAATACGCCGCGCCGCAGGAGGTGATCAAGGAACAAGGGTTTGCCGAGCTAGCGAAGAACGGCAAGGTGGCGATGTTCTTTGGTGGTGCTGCCGACGACTTGGACTATGCACATACCAAGGACCCGCGCTTCGCTGAGATGAAGGTAGCCCTAGTGCCCAAAGGACCCAAGAGCCGTGCCACTTTCGCCTGGACGGCTTCGACCGTTATCAACGCCGCGACAAAGAATCCGAAAGCCGCTTACGATGCGCTGGTTGACCTCACCGAGGGCATTCATCGTTGGAAAATCGTCGCACCACGTAAGTCGTTGGCCAGCGCTGAGGTGATCGCAGCAAGCGTGCCCCAGAAGCAAGCGTCCGCCGAAGTAATCCTGAAAGCGCTTCCCGATGCGCGCTCATTCCGCATCGTGCCGCGCCACAGCGAGTGGGACAGCATCTTCTGGGAGAAATTCCAAGATCCGCTGTTCCAAGGTAAGGGAACAGCGGCTGAGTTGGCCAAGCAGGCTCGGCCGGAGCTTGAGGCGACGTTATCACAGTAACCGGAATATGACCCCAAGGTGCACGTGTCACCTTGGGGTCTTTTTAGAAGGCGCACTATGGTGGACTTCTATGCGCGCACGCTGATTGACTACGCCGTCGTCGCCTTGGGCATGGCAGTGGCCATGTTCATTGTCTTCCAGGTGCTGGTGCGCCTAGGCATGAAACGTGAGGCAGCTACAGGCTATGCGCTGATCCTGCCATGGCTGCTCGGTTTCATCGTCTGGACGGCTTATCCGATCCTCGCCTCGCTGTATTACAGCTTCACCAACTACAACGTCTTTCAGCCACCCAAATGGGTAGGGCTGGACAACTATGTCAAGTGGCTCACCAACGATCGCAGCTTCTGGCCTTCGCTGCGCCTAACACTGCTGTATGGCTTGATCAGCCTGCCGATCGGCCTAGCGTTATCGCTAGGCGTAGCTATGTTGCTGGCGCGCAATGTGCGAGGCGTGGGCGTCTGGCGTACTCTTTACTACCTCCCCGCGATTATCCCCACGGTCGCCACCATCTTATTGTGGCGCTGGTTGCTCGGCAGTGAGGGATTGGTCAACCAGATCATGTCGCCGCTCTATAACCTGATCGGCATGGACAAGCCTAGTTGGTTTGTTGACGAGCGCTATGCGTTGCCCGGCTTGATCATCATGAGTCTGTGGGGGGTGTTTGGCGCAAACACCGTCATCTTGCTCGCGGGGTTGAAAAACATTCCTACTCACCTCTATGAGGCTGTCGAGTTAGATGGTGGGGGTGCATGGGCCAAGTTCCGTCACGTCACCCTGCCGATGATCAGCCCGACATTGTTTTATACACTGGTGCTCGGCGTGATCGCGGCCGTCAAGACGTTCGAGCCGGGGATCTTTATCAAGCTCAACAGCTTGACCACGGGCACTTTTCTGCAAGTGCTGGTTTACGGCAACGCCTTCGCCGGTGGTAACTCGCGCATGGGCTACGCTTCTGCGCTTGGCTGGATCATGCTCATCATCATCATGGTGCTGACATTGCTCGTGTTTCGTAGTTCGGCGCTGTGGGTGTATTACGAAGGAGAGCGCAAGTAATGGCCACTGTATCTACCCCTGCCTCACCCAAGACAGCCCTGCGCATGCGCAGCGCAGGCGGTATGAGGATGCGCCGCACGGTCAACGACGTCATTACCTATATTCTGCTTGTCCTTGGTGCGCTGCTGGTGCTCATCCCGCTACTCTGGATGATTGCCACTTCGCTCAAGACCGAAAGCGAGTTGTTCCTTCTACCGCTGAGGCTATTCCCCGAGGTGCCGCAATGGCACAACTACATTGACGTGTGGCGCATCCAGCCGTTTACGCAGTTCTTCATGAATACGATCTTCATCACCGTGCTGGCGATGGGGGGTGAGATTCTGACGTGCGCGTTAGTGGCGTATGGCTTCGCGCGCTTTCGATTTCCAGGCCGCGACATTTTGTTCATCACCATGCTCGGCACAATGATGTTGCCCGGCGTCGTTACCCTGATTCCAACATTTCTGATCTGGCGCGGCTTCGAGCGCATTGACACGTTCACGCCGCTCACCGTTGGTGCGTTGTTTGCCTGGGGGCCGGCCTACATCTTTCTGCTGCGCCAATTCTTCCTAACCATCCCGCGCGAGATAGAAGAATCCGCAACAATAGACGGGGCAAACACGCTGCAGACGTTCTTCTACGTCATGTTGCCGCTGGTTAAACCCGCGTTATTGACTATTGCGGTGCTTAGTTTCACGGGCAACTGGAATAACTTTCAAGCTCCTCTGATCTACATCAACACTCCTCAGAAATACCCGGTCATCCTCGCGCTATATTCGTTCTCGGAGTCGCTGTCGAAAGAAGCACCTAAGTGGCACTATATGATGGCGATGACGGTGATCATGTCGCTGCCGATCGTTGCGCTCTATTTCGCCGCGCAGCGCTATTTCATCGAAGGATTGACAGTGGGTGCGGTAAAGGGCTAGTGGGGTCATGAAAGAGCGTGTCAAGAGATTGAAACTTTGGCCGATTACGCACTTAGGCGAGCATATCGGTCGTAGCCGGCTGCGTCACCGGCTCGACACCCAGTCGCACCACCAGAAGTGTGCGCGAGCCTTTTTGCTTGTCATCGTCCTCCTGAGCAGCTCGTGCCTTCCGGCACCGCCTGCTGCACCGCGAACGAGGCCTCAAATACTCACCACGCCGGCTGTCACACCACAGATCACTCCCACGCCCCTCTCCACAAGGCCGGCGCCTGTGCCGTCCACAATGCAAACCTTGATCAACCTCGCTCACCTAGACTTTCTTTCTGAAGAGGTCGAGATTGGCGGCGTGCCGATGATCCTAACGCATATCTACTCAGAGTATCCGAACTATGAGTGGGTAGATGCATCGGGTGAAGGCATTGCATGCGTAGACGACGTAGCACGGGCGGCACTGGTTTATCTTGCACACTACCGCGCAACACACGATCAACGTGCGCTGGACAAAGCGCGTCGTGCGCTGAATTTCGTGCGCTATATGCAGGCGGACGATGGGGAGTTCTACAATTTCGTTACCGACCGCGCAGGGACAATTAACCGCGCTGGCATCACCAGTTACAAGAGCCTAGACTGGTGGGCAATGCGCGGCCTATGGGCGCTCGCGCGCGGCTATGCGGTCTTCAAACAGATTGATCCCATCTATGCAGCTCAACTGCGCGAGGCCTATCTGCGCACCGAGTACGCAATAAGGCACTCGATTCCTCAATCGGACGTTGGTAAAAAGATTCAAGTGCACGGTTTCGATGTGCCGGCATGGCTACCCGCGGCGCAGCCGATCGCACGTCCATCGCCGTACTGGCCCTAGCCGAATATCAGCAGGCCGAGCCGAATGAAGCCACAGCAATGTTGCTGACGACGCTCGCCGATGGCATTGCTGCATTTCAGCTCGGTGGTCCGGGCGACTACCCGTTTGCCATGCATCCCGACACGATCAACGCTCCTGGCTTCTGGCATGCCTGGGGCAGCCATCAATCGCAAGCGCTCGCGCTGGCCGGGCGTGTGATGCAGCGCCAGGATTGGATTGACTCCGCGGCGCGGGAGGCACGCACATTCTTTGCATGGCAGCTTGCAGCCGGCCTAATCAAAGAAATTGGCGTGATGCCCATACGAGAAGGGCAGATCGCCTATGGCGTAAATACGCTTGTGCAGGCATTCATCAACCTCTATCACGCGACGAGCGATCCAGCCTACGCCCGCATGGGTGGACTCGCTGCATCATGGTTCTTCGGCAACAACTTTGCCCAGACGCCCATGTATGATCCACAAACCGGCCGTGGCTATGACGGCATTGACGCAGCCCTGCGTGTCAATCTCAACGCCGGCGCGGAATCCACGATAGAAGCATTAATGGCTTTGCAGGCAGTGACTCCTATACCCGAGGCAGCCCGCTACTTGAATTACAAAGCCACAAGCCATACAACCGGCTGGCAGATTATCGAAGCCGAGTCCGGGCAGGAGATCGCCGGCAAGCCAATCTACGGACGACGAGGCTGGACCGGCGAGGCTAACTTGAGCAACGGTCGCTATTACGAGCTGCGCAACGGCGACGCGATCGAAATTACGTTCGACGCACCGGCTGATGGCGAATATTGGCTGTATGCCTCACACATGCGGCGTGCGCCGCTCAAACCCGAGATGTATATCGAAGCGACCCCCGCTCAGGGCGTAATAGTAGATGCCCAATTCGGTGAACCTGCTTGGTCAAGTGCGCCGCGTGTTTCTGCGAATCGGCCCGATCAGATTCTGTGTGGGGTGCAGTTCTGGCGCGGACCCGACAAAGATAGCTTCGACGTACGCGCCATGTGGGATGCTGACAAGTTATACCTAGCGATTGAGGTGCGCGATTCGCTGCCCGGCCTGGAAGGCTCCGTCGGCCCTTCAGGTGAAGATGCCGTATGGATATATCTTGACGGGCGAGGTGATGGTAATCGCCTCAGCGCGAAGTTTACCCTTGGCCACACCGATAAAGGTGCCATCGCATGGGACTGGCGCACCGGCTTTTGGCTACCCAAGGCCGAGGTAGCCTGGCGCAGCATCGAGGGTGGATACGCTTACGAAGCAGCGATTCCGTGGGCGAGCTTAGGTGTACGCGAGGTGAAATCCGGTCAGCGGATGGGCATCGAAGTAGGGCGCGGGGTAGGTGGCAATTCCTTCATGGACTTAAGCGGACGTGATCCGGATTCTGCAAGCAATCTTGTGCCGCTCATACTTGCCGACTACCCTGGGCAAGTCAAATCGCCGAGGGCTAAACCACTGCCTGCGGCGACGACGCCTAACGCAGTGGCATTTAGCGTCGTGATTAATAACACTTCGGTGTTCACGGTATTACAAGCTGTTTCTCCTGATCGTGACTATCTGTGGCTGGATCGCGTAAATTCTGAGCCGCTGAAACTGAAGAAGGGTCAAAACACTTTGCGCGTGAGCTATGCCGGTAGCGACCCAGACCGCGCTGCACTTGTAGATGCGTTTTTACTCTCGCCGGTGGTCGTTACGCGCGAATTCATGGGCCCGAACAATGAACGGTTGACGCTGCGTTACGACATGCGCGCCGGAGATTTGGCGTGGGATGAATAGAGCGGGGTAGCCGACGGCAATGCCATCGGCTACCCCGCCGTCGCCTACCCTATTCTTCCAGCGTCGTTAAGTCGCCCTCCGGCAGGCCCTGCGCGCGCGCTTTCAACACGCGGCGCATGATCTTGCCCGAGCGGGTCTTGGGCAGCCTGGCGACGAACTCGACCTTCTCCGGCCGCGCGATCGGCCCCATCACCTTGCCGACATGCTGGCGCAGCTCTTCAGCCAGCTCCGGCGTGCCTTCGTAGCCGGCGCGCAGGATGACGTAGGTATAGATGGCGTTGCCGCGCACCTCATGCGGCAAACCGATGGCCGCCGCCTCGGCTACCGCCGGGTGCGACACCAGCGCGCTCTCCACTTCCGCCGTGCCCAGACGATAGCCGCTTACCTTGAGCACGTCATCCACGCGACCGATGATCCAGAAGTAGCCGTCCTGATCCATGCGCGCCGAGTCGCCGGTGAAGTAGCGACCAGGGTAGCGCGACCAGTAGGTCTGCACGTAGCGATCCGGATCGCCGTAGATGGTGCGCGCCATGCCGGGCCATGGCGTGACGATGGTGAGATAGCCCTCCTCATTCGGCTGAGTTGGGTTGCCGTTGTCGTCCACCACTTCGGCCTTGATGCCGAAGAAAGGCAGGGTGGCGCTACCGGGCTTGAGCGGCGTGACCGGCAGCGGCGTGATCATGAAGCCGCCGGTCTCCGTCTGCCACCAGGTGTCCATGATCGGGCAGCGCGAGCCGCCTACGTGAACGTAGTACCAGCGCCAGGCCTCCGGGTTGATCGGCTCGCCCACCGAGCCGAGCAGGCGCAGCGATGAAAGATCGTGCTTCTTGGGCCATTCTTCGCCGAAGCGCATCAGGCCGCGGATGCCGGTCGGCGCGCAATACAAGATCGTCACACCGTACTGCTCGACGATGCTCCACCAGCGATCTGGCGCCGGATAGGCCGGACCGCCCTCGTACATGATGCTGGTCGCGCCGTTCATCAGCGGCGCATACACGATGTAGGAGTGGCCGGTGATCCAGCCGGGGTCGGCAGCGCACCAGTAGCGGTCTTCGTCCTGGATGTCGAAGACGTAGCGCATGGTGGTATAGGTGTAGACGGCATAGCCGCCGTGCGTGTGCAGCAGCGCCTTGGGCTTGCCGGTCGAGCCGGAGGTGTAGAGGATGAACAGCGGATCTTCGGCATCCATCACCTCGGTCGCGCAGATGGGGCTGGCGTCCTTCATCAGGTCATGCCACCAATGGTCGCGGCCTTCCACCCAGCCAATCTCGCGACCGGTGCGTTTGTAGACCACGACCTTCTCGATGATGGGGGCTTCCTTGATCGCATCGTCGGCGATCTGCTTGAGCTCGACGACCTTGCCGTTGACGTAGGCGCCGTCGCAAGTGACCAGCACCTTGCTTTGTGAATCGAGGATGCGGCCGGCCAGCGCCTGCACCGAGAAGCCGCCGTACACGACAGAGTGCACCGCGCCGATCTTCGCGCAGGCCAGCATGGCGATCGGCAGCTCGATCACGCGGCCCATGTAAATTGTCACGCGGTCGCCCTTCTTCACGCCGAGCGACTTGAGCACGTTGGCGAACTTGCACACCTCGCGATTGAGTTCGGCGTAGGAGATCTGTCGCTCGGAGAAGTCCTCGCCCTGCCAAATGTAGGCGACTTTGTTCTTGCGCCAGGTCTTCATGTGGCGGTCGAGCGCGTTGTGGACGATGTTGAACTTGCCGCCGACGAACCACTTGAAGAAGGGCTTGTTCGAATCGTCGAGCACCTTCTCCCACTTGCCATACCACTCGAGTTCCTCGGCGCGCTCGGCCCAGAACTGCTCCGGATGATCGGCAGCAAATTTGCTCAAAGTGTCCCGATCCTTGATGCGCGCACGCGCGACGACCTCTGGCGGTGGGGAATAGATTGTTTTATGATCAATCGAGATTGCTGCTTGCGCCTGCACTTGGGATTGATCGGACATCGTGGCCTCCAGCTTGAGAATTGCCGAGATTTTAATTTCGCGACACAAGAGCGGTCAAATGCTCTAAACTCCCCGCCTATGACGCTGAGCGTATCGCAACCTCCTTACGAACTCTTGCTCAAAGGCGGGCACGTCATTGACCCGAAGAACGGGCTCGACGGCAAGCGCGACGTGGCTATCGCCGATGGCCGAATCTCCGCTGTCGCACCGGACATCGCCCCGCCGCTCGCTGCGAAGGTGGTTGACGTATCCGGCTACTACGTCACGCCTGGCATCCTCGACATTCACATGCACGCCTATCACACTCGCGCGCCGGCGGGCGCCCCCGAAGGCCTGAGCGTCGTAGCCGACGCGCACACCTTTCGCAGCGGGGTGACGACCGTCGTGGACACCGGCACGGCCGGCGCGAATCACCTCCGGCACTTCAAAGAGACGGTGATTGACCGCGCCAAGACGCGCATCTTCGCCTACGTCAACATCAGCGACAACGGCATGCTGGGCGACTGGGAGCAAGATCCGCGCACCTTCGACGCCGAACGCGCTGCCGAAGCCGTGCTCACCTACCCCGACATCTGCATCGGCATCAAGACCGCGCATTACTGGACGCGCCTGCCGTGGGACGCGCTGCATACGCCGTGGGCAGCCGTGGATCAGGCCATCAAGGCCGCCGAGCTATGCGGCCGGCATGTGATGTACGACTTCTGGCCGCGCCCACCGGAACGCAGCTACGAAGAGCTGATCCTGAAGAAGGCGCGGCCGGGCGACATTCACACCCACGTCTACGCCCAGCAATTCCCGATCATCAACGAGGCCGGCCAGGTCCACGACTTCATGTTCGAGGCGCGGGCGCGCGGGGTGATCTTCGACGTCGGCCACGGCGCAGCCAGCTTCTGGTTCCGCAACGCCGTGCGCGCGATCCAGGGCGGCTTCCCGCCGGATTCGATCAGCACCGACCTGCACATCGGCAACGTCCACGGTGTGGTGGTGGACATGCAGACCACCATGAACAAGATCCTGAATGCCGGCATGTCGCTCTACGAGGTGATCGAGCGCAGCACAGTCAATCCGGCTAACCAGATCGGCCATCCCGAGCTGGGTCACCTGAGCGTCGGTGCGTGTGCCGATGTCGCCGTTTTCGAGCTGCGTACCGGCCGGTTCAGCTTCGTGGACTGCGGCCGCGCCAAGCTCACCGGCGACAAGAAGCTGGAATGCGTCCTGACGATTCGCGCCGGCGAGATCGTCTTCGACATCGGTGGGCTGAGCGCGCCCGAGTGGAACGCCGCGCCGCCGGAATATTGGGTTATCCCTGCCCTACAGCACTAGAGGACAGAATGAACGGAATATTCTGTCCATTTTGTCCATTTTGTTCATTCTGTCCGTACCCTTAGCCACCGCTATGAGTATCTACGACGAACTGGGCGTTCGACCAGTGATCAACGCCAACGCCACACTGACGAAGCTGGGCGGCAGCGTCATGCCGCCGGAAGTGATCGCTGCGATGGAAGACGCGGCGCGCTTTCACGTGGACATCGAAGAACTGCACGACCGCGTGGGCGAAAGGCTCGCCGAGCTGACCGGCAACGAGGCGGCGATGGTCGCCACCGGCGCGGCGGCCGGCATCGTGCTCGCCGTTGCGGCATGCGTCTCGGGTGGTGATCAGGTGCTGGCCCGGCGACTGCCTCACACCGAGACACTCGACAAAAACGAAGTCGTCATGTTCACTTCGCACCGCAACGGTTACGACTTCGCCGTGCGCCAAACCGGCGTGAAGGTGATCGAGATCGGCAGCGAATCGCACACCGAGCCTGCCGAACTGGAGGCGGCATTCAGCCCGCGCACGGCAGCGTTCGTCTGGTTCCAGGGTTACTTCACCGGCAAGGGTGACCTGCCGATCGAGCGCGTCGTCGCGGCATGCCAGGCGCGGGGCGTGCCGATGATCGTGGACGGCGCAGCGCAGTTGCCGCCGGTGGAGAACCTGTGGCGCTTTACGCAGATGGGCGCGGCCTGCGCCATCTTCAGCGGCGGCAAGGACCTGCGCGGCCCGCAGACCACCGGCCTGGTCGTCGGCCGGCGCGAGTTGATCCAAGCCATGCGCAGGCTCAGCAGCCCGAACCACGGCATCGGCCGGCCGATGAAAGTGGGCAAAGAAGAAATGGTCGGGCTGCTGGCCGCGGTGAAGCGCTACATCGCGATAGACCATGAGGAACGCCGCGAACGCGACGAGCGGGTGGTGGCCAATTGGTGCGCAACGTTCAACGCGCTGCCCGGCGTGCGCGCCGTGCGTGTCTTTCCCAACGAAGCCGGCCAGCCCTTGCCGCGCTGTGCGCTGTTCGTTGACCCGCGCCAGGCCGGCATCACACGCGACGAGCTGGTGGCCCGGCTGTGGGACGGTGACCCGCGCATCAGCGTTAGCCAATCCGACGAGGCCGATGGCATCCTGCTGAACCCGATGACGCTGACGGATGAAGAAGTCCGTAGCGTCACCGAGCGTATCGTAAACTTGCTCCATCGTGGAATTTAGGCTCTTCGCTCCGCCGTGCGCCACAATCGTCGTTCTGGTCGCCTGCGGCGATCGCCCGCTGCTGCCGGCCGCCACGACCTGATTGACGTGCAGCAGCGCGGGCAGAAACCGAACATCTCTCGGCGATCCACACTCTGATCGCCGACGCGGGCGCGCCTGCGCACTTCGTCGAGGGCGGGTACGCGCGACATTCGCACGATCGTCGCGTGAGCGTTTGTCGAAGGAAGATCGGCGTGCTAATATCGCTTTGGCATCGCAGACCGGTTCATCTGCCGAGCGCACAGCGCAGGCGAGGCGATGTTCGCTTTGCCTGAGACGGTCGCCGCATAAAGGTGTGAAGCATGGCCGTTCAAACTGCCCCGATTCCCGTAAGCTTGCCGGAAGAACAGGCGCGTCCCAACGTGCTGCAGCGCGTCTTTCGCAGCTACGTCTTTCGCCGTCTGGTGAAGGCGCTGGCCACGATCTTCGCCGTCGTGACGGCCACGTTCTTCCTGATTCGCCTCATGCCCAGCAATCCCGTCGAGATCTTCATCCAGGAGCAGATCGCGATGTATGGCATGTCGTATCAGGAGGCGCGCGATCAGGCCTCGGCGCTGTTCGCCATTGACCTCGACGCGCCGCTGAGCCAGCAATACCTGGAGTACTTGGGCAACTTGCTGCGCGGCGACCTCGGCCAGTCCTATCGTTCCAAGGGCACCTACGTCGCGGACATCATCCGCCAGTTCCTCCCCTGGACGTTGTTCAGTGTCGGCACGTCGCTACTGATCAGCTTCGTCCTCGGCGTGGTGCTCGGCATGCTGATGGCCTACCGGCGCGAGACGCCGATTGACTACGCACTCTCGACATTCGCATCGCTGGTCAGCTCGGTGCCGAATTACCTGATCGCCATCATCCTGCTGGTGGTGCTGGGGCCGCAGTTGAGGATCATCAACATCGCCAGCATGCGCGGCTCGATCTCGCCGGGTGTGCAGCCGGGCTTCACGTTGCACTTCTTCCTGGACGTGCTGTATCACGCTGCGCTGCCCATCTTCGTGTATGTGCTCACCACCATCGGTGGCTGGATGCTGGCGATGAAGAGCAGCACGATCGCCACGCTGGAGGAGGACTATGTGACCGTGGCGCGCGCGCGCGGCCTGAAAGACGGCCGCATCATGACCTCATATGTCGGTCGCAACGCCTCGCTGCCGCTGTTCACCCAGCTCGCCATCAGCATCGGCTTCGTCTTCGGCGGCTCGGTGCTGATCGAGGCGATCTTCGTCTATCAGGGCATCGGCCAGCAGTTGATCAAGGCCATCAACCAGCGCGACTACCCGGTGATGCAGGGCATCTTTCTGATCATCACCATTTCGGTCATCATGGCCAACCTGATCGCCGACTTGTTGTATAGCCGGCTCGACCCGCGCATCCGTCTGGGTCAAGGAGAGACGAAATGACGTTTTTGAAAGGCATCGCGCACTGGGTCAACCAAACGCTCAGGTTGATCGCCCGCAACAAAGCCGGCTTCCTGGGCTTCATCGGGCTGCTGTTCTTCATCTTCCTGGCCTTCGTCATGCCGTTGTTCGTGCCGCTGGACAAGACGTCGCGCGTGGACAAAATCTACAACCCGCCCTCCGCCGAGCACATCCTCGGCACCGACTTCCAGGGCCGCGACATCTTCTCGCTGGTCGTGCACGGCGGGCGGGATGTGATCGTCATCGCTTTCCTCACTGGCGCCATCAGCACGCTGATTGCCGTGGTGCTCGGCTCGACCAGCGCGCTGTTGGGCGGCGCGGTGGATTCGGCCATCATGACGGCGACCGACTTCTGGTTGGCCATTCCCACCTTTCCACTGCTCGCCGTGCTGGCCACGCAGATCAAGTTGAACGACGTGTGGCTGCTATCGCTCATCCTCGCGCTGCTGTCGTGGGCGACGCTGACGCGGGCCATCCGCTCGCAGGTGCTCTCGCTGCGCCAGCGCGACTATGTAGAAGCGGCACGCTCGCTCGGCATGAGCAACCGGCACATCATCTTCAAGGAGATTCTGCCCAACATGATGAGCTACATCGCCATCAGCCTGGTGTTTGCCATGACCGCTGCGGTGTATGCGCAAGGCGGCTTGGTGTTCCTCGGCCTGCTATCGTTCTCCGACAACAACAGTTGGGCGGTGACGATTCAACTGGCGTGGACGCGCGGCGCGATCTTCTTCAAGGACAGCTTTCTGAACATCATGGCCCCGGTGATCGCGATTGCGCTGTTCCAGCTTTCGCTCGTGCTGTTCACCCGCTCGCTGGAGGAGATCTTCAACCCGCGGCTGAGGGTGGGAGTGTGAGTCAGGAGTCAGAAGTCAGAGGTCAGGAGTCAGAAGTCGGAAGTTGGGAGTGAAGGACGGCAATGAGCGAGGGCGTGAAAGCAGCAGGTGAGCCGGCGCTCCTGGTTGAAGACCTGTGGGTGGAGTATCCGGCGCGGCGCGGCGTGGTCAAGGCTGTGCGCGGCGTGAGCTTCGAGCTGCGGCGCGGCGAGACGCTGGCGCTGATCGGCGAGAGCGGCTCCGGCAAGACCACGCTCGGCCTGGCGCTGGTGCGACTGCTGCCCAAGGCCGCGCGCATCAAGCAAGGCCGGATCATGTACTACCGCAACGGAACCTCACAGGACGTCCTGGCGCTGAACGCAGAGGAGCTGCGCCGCTTCCGTTGGCAGGAATGCGCCATGGTGTTTCAGGGCGCGCAGAACGCCCTCAATCCGGTGCTGCGCATCGAGGCGCAGTTCCTCGACACCGCCCGCGCGCATGGCATGGCCGACGCCCGAGCGGTGCGCGAACGCGCAATCGAGCTGTTGAAGATGGTGCAGCTTGATCCGCAACGGGTGATGCACTCCTTCCCCCACGAACTGAGCGGCGGCATGCGCCAACGCGTGCTGATCGCGCTGGGGCTGTTGCTGCAGCCGCAGGTCATCATCCTCGACGAGCCCACCACGGCGCTCGACATCCTCACCCAGCGTTCGGTGATCGAGGTACTGCGCCGGCTGCGGACGCAGTTGGACTTCTCGCTCATCTTTATCTCGCATGACCTATCGCTGGCCGCCGAGCTGGCCGACCGCGTCGCAACGGTGTACGCCGGCGCCATCGTCGAGATCGGCAGTGTGTACGACATCTTCGAGCGACCGCGCCATCCATACACGCTGGCGCTCACGCGCTCCGTGCCCACCGTCACCGGCGAAATGCACCCGCTGGCCTCCATCCCCGGCTCGCCGCCCGACCTGATCAACCCGCCGCTCGGCTGTGCCTTCCACCCGCGCTGCCCATACGCCACCGATCAATGCCGCAATCAGGAGCCGCGGTTGGAGCGCGTCGGCGACGATCAATTCGCGGCGTGCTGGCACTGGCAAGAGGTGAAGCCATGACAACGCACGCTACGCCGATCATCGAGCTCGCTCGCGTCTCGCGCATCTTCGAGCAGCACCGCAAGCAGGTGAAAGCCGTGGACGATGTGTCGCTGGCCGTCCAGGAGGGCGAAGTGGTGTGCTTGGTGGGCGAGAGCGGCTGCGGCAAAACCACCACGGGCAAGATGATCGCCGGGCTGATTCATCCTTCGGGCGGTGAAGTGCGCTATGCCGGCAAGAACATCTGGGCGATGAGCAAAGACGAATTCCGCCGCTATCGCTTGGCCGTGCAACTCATTCATCAGGACCCCTACGCGTCGCTCAATCCGGCGCACACGGTGTACGGCATCATGAGCGCGCCGCTGTTGCAGCACGGCATCGTCGCCAATCACAAGCAGGCGCGCGAGCGCGTGCGCGATCTGCTGCGCACGGTGGACATGACGCCGCCGGATGACTTTCTCGACAAGTATCCGCACCAGCTCAGCGGCGGCCAGCGCCAGCGCGTGTCGGTAGCGCGCGCGCTTACCGTGTCGCCCAAGGTCATCGTCGCCGACGAGGCCGTCTCGATGGTGGACGTCTCGATCCGCGTCAGCCTGCTCAACATGTTGACGCGCTTGAAGCGCGACCTGGGCGTGACGTTCATCTTCATCACCCACGACCTCGCCGTAGCCAAACACTTCGCTTGGGAAGGCCGAATCGCGGTGATGTATCTGGGCCGGATGATCGAGATCGGCCGCACGCCGCAGATCATCAACCACCCACAACATCCTTACACCCGCGCCCTGCTCTCGGCCATCCCCGAGGCCGACCCGCGCATCACGCGCACGAAAGAGCGGCTGCAACTGCGCAGCCTAGACATCCCCAGCTTACTCAACCTTCCTAGCGGGTGTTCCTTTCATCCGCGCTGCCCGCTGTTCGAGGAAGGTCTGTGCGAGGTGAGCGTCCCGCCGCTGGCGGACATGGGCGAAGGCACGCGCGTCGCCTGCCACGTCGTCGCCCGCGAGCGGGCAAAGGAGGCGGCATGAGCGAAGGGATGACCCGCACGGCGCTCTCTCTCGCGCTGTTCATCGTGATCGCGTCCGCTGCGGTGCTGATCGGCCAGGCGCCCGGTACGGCGGAGTTCGTCGTATCGGTCATGAGCCTTGCGGTCGGGCTGATCTTCGCCGCTCTCGTGGTGCTCATCGCCCGGCGGGGCATGAAGTGACGACAAGGAGGTGATGCATCGAGTCAAGTTCGCTTATCCGAATCCTACCCATAGCACCGTCTAGCCGATGAATCGCAAGTTTGAATCAGGAGGAAGAGTAACCATGTCCGACAAGAAGATCGTCAACCGAAGGCAGTTTCTGAAAGCCGCTGCACTGACCGGCGCCGGCGCGTTGCTGGCCGCGTGCGCGCCGCCGGCTGCGCCTGTAGCGCCCGCCCAGCCCGCCGCGCCTGCTGAACAAGCGCCGGCCGCCGAGGCGACCAAGGCGCCCGAGGCCGCGCCGAAGATGGAGAAGACCGGCGAATTCCACGGCGCGTTCCCGTATCAAGTGCCGCCCACCGGCCACTGGAACTCATTCGTGCCGGACGGTATCCCCAACGGTATCGCCATCTATCACGACCTGCTCGAAATGCCGCTGGCGCGCTACAAGTGGGCCGAGGGCGACTATGTGCCGCTCATGGCGACGGCGTGGCAGTTCGATGGCGACAACTTCGTGGTTACCCTGCGCGAAGGCGCGAAGTGGAGCGACGGTAATCCCTTCACCGCGAAGGACGTGGTGGCCACCTTCAACATCGGCCGCCTGTTCAACTTCACGCTGTTCAACTACGTGGACGACGTGCGCGCCAAGGATGACCTGACGGTCGAGTTCCACATGAACAAGCCCAGCACCCTGGTGCGCCGGTTGGCGCTGGTGACGCCCATCCGCTCTGCGGCGACCTACGGCGCCATCGCCGACAAGGTGGCGGCACTGGTGAAGGAGGGCAAGACCAAGGACAGCGACGAGTGGAAGGCGCTGCTGAAGGAAGCCACCGAGTTCCGCCCGGAGAAGCTCATCGTCTCCGGTCCCTACAACATTGATCCGGCTAGCATCACCGATGCCTCGCTCACCATGAACCTGAACCCCTCCTCGTGGGCAGCGGAGAAGGTGAACTTCGCCAAGATCGTGCTCTACAACGGCGAGACGCCTGTGGTGACGCCGCTGGTGCTCTCCGGCGACATTGACTACGCCACGCACGGCTTCCCGCCGGCTACGGAGAAGGAGTTCGTCAGCCAGGGTATCCGCATCATCCGCGCGCCGACTTACAGCGGCCCGGCCATCTACTTCAACCACGATGTTTACCCGCTCGGTTTGAAGGAAGTGCGACAGGCGATGGCCTACTCGGTCAAGCGCGATGAGAACGGCAAAGTGTCGCTGGGCGATTCCGGCGTGCCGCACAAGTACATGGTGGGCATCAGCGACAACTTGATCCCGAACTGGATCGAGGCCGACGCGCTGGCCCAGATGAACACCTACGACTACAACCCGCAGAAGGCCGAGGAGCTGCTGACCGGCCTCGGCTTCAAGAAGGGCGACGACGGCGTGTGGGTGGACGACAAGGGCAAGAAACTCGAATTCGAGCTGACCGTGCCCGCCGAGTTTGCCGACTGGTCGGCCGCCGCCGAGAACCTGGCTAACCAGTTGAACCAGGCCGGCTTCAAGATCACCGTGCGTGGCGTGCAGTTCCAGCAGCACGCCAAGGACATCCCGGCCGGCGATTTCGTCATGGCCATCCGTGGATGGGGCGCCGGCAATCCGCACCCCAGCTTCTCGTGGATCACGCCGCTGTTCAACGCGAACTACGTCGCATCCACCACCGGCAAGGGTATGAACTTCCCGATGAAGCAGAAGGTGGGCGACCAGGAAGTGGATTTGGAGCAGTTGATCGTGAACTCCGCCCTCGGCCTGGACGAGTCGGCTCAGAAAGCGGCCGTCACCGAAGTGGCCAAGGTGTTCAACGAGCTGTTGCCCATCGTCCCGCTCTGGGAGCGCTACGGCAACAACCCGGTGCTCAACGTGCGCGTCGAAGGCTTCCCGCCCGACGGCGACCCAATCTACAAGAACGCGGTCTACGGCGATAACTTCGTGGTGATGATGATCCTGGATGGCACGCTGCGGCCCAAGTCGGGCTAGGCTGCGACCGGAACATCCATACCGGGAACTTCGCGTCATAGACCGATAGACCCTGCAGAACCCGGGGTTCTTCAAAGAACCTCGGGTTCTGCATGGCGCTCAGAAACCAGGTTCCTCGCAGCAACCTGGTTTCTCGTTTCGATGACCTACGACTTCTCCGCGCTCGACGCGCTGATTGACTCGGCTCTCGATCGCGTCTTTCCCGCCGCACAGGTTCAGGTGCGCCTCGGCGGCGAGATCGTCTACGACATCAGCACCGGCTTCCTCGATCCAGAGGCACGAGCATGCCCGACCACTGCCGAGACGCGCTTTGACCTGGCCTCGGTCTCCAAACTTTTCACCGTCGTCGCGTTCATGACGCTCGTTGAAGCGGGCCGCGTTCAACTCGATCAACCGGTGACCGAAGTGTTGCCCGAATTCTGCGGCCGACGGCCCATCGCGCCCTCCCCTGACCCACTGCGCCCCGGCAGCTCCGTCGAAATCGCACCGCATACCGAGGGCGAGGTTGACGCCGGCGTGGTCACCTTCCGGCAGCTCCTGTCGCACAGCGCCGGGTTGCCGGCCTGGTTGCCGCTTTGGAAGATGGCTGCCGAATGGCAGCACACGCTTCCGGCGGCCGAAGTCCGGCGTCGCTTGCGCGAGACGGTCTTCGCAACCGCGTTCGCCTATCGGCCCGGCACACGCGTCGTCTACAGTGACATCGGTTTGCTGCTCATCGGCTTTGCCATCGAGCGCCTGGCCGGCGAGACGCTGCGCGAGACTGTGCGCAACCGCGTCACGGCGCCACTCGGTCTAGATTCCATCACCTACGGTCCGATCCCCTGCGACATGGCTGCGCCGACCGAGCTCTATGCGCATCAAGGCCGTCGTATGTGCGGCGAAGTGCACGACGAGAATGCCTTTGCCTTCGGCGGGGTCGCCGGGCACGCCGGCTTGTTCGGCACGGCGCACGATGTCGCGGCATTCGGCGAAGCGTTGCGCTGCGCGTTGGCCAGCGTGCGCGAGACGGTGCTGCGACAAGAGACGCTGGCCGAAATGGTGCGCCTGCAGGTGCAGGAAGGCGATGTGCGACGCGGATTGGGGTTTGCGCTGCGGTCGTCCAACCCAGCCGCGATGAGCTATCCGCTGGGCGAGGGAGCCTTCGGTCACCTCGGCTTCACCGGCACCGCCCTGTGGGTGGACCCATCGCGCGCGCTGGTCTTGGCTTGCCTGACCAACCACATCTACTACGGGCGCGCGGGCGAGGACACGCTCACGCCCTTCCGCGCAGCGCTGGCGCGAACGGTCGTCGAATGCATACAATCGGCGCATGGCGACTGACCCACTCACCCCCGAACAAGTCGAGCAATTTCTCAGCCGCGGCTTCATCGTGCTACACGATTGCTTCAGCCGCGAAGCTGCCGCGCAACTCACCGACCTAATTTGGCCGCGACTGGGCTACGATCGCGACGACCGCAGCACATGGAAGCAGTCGCGCGTGCATATGCCGGCCCGCCGGCGATTCGAGATCAAGACCTTCGCGCCCAAAGCTTGGGAGGCGATATGCTTCCTGTGCGGCGGGGAGGAGCGCATCGCTCAGCCGGCGCGCTGGTCGGATGCCTTCATCGTCAACTTCAACGACGGCGCCGACCGAGAATGGATTCCGCCCTCGCCGGCGGCCCCCGGCTGGCACAAAGACGGCGATTTCTTCCTGCACTTCCTGGATAGCCCGGAGCAAGCCCTGCTCACCATCGTGTTGTGGAGTGACATCGAACCACAGGGAGGCGGCACTTTCCTCGCCTGCGATTCGGTGCCGCACGTCGCGCGCTATTTGGCCGACCATCCCGAGGGCGTGCATCCCTACGCATTTCCCAACGCGTCTTTCGTCGCTGCGTGTCATGACTTCGTTGAGGCCACCGGACGCGTGGGCGACGTGTATCTCATGCATCCGTACATGATTCATACGGCATCGTTCAACCATGCCGACCGAGTACGCATCATCACCAACCCGCCCATCGCGCTGAAGGCGCCGATGTGCTTCAAGCGCGACAACCCGGCCGACTATTCGTTGGTGGAGCTGGCTGTGCTGCGCGGGCTGGGCATCAGCCCGGAGCAAGGCTACGACTTTCGGCCCACCGCCCCGCGCGAGAAGATCGTGCCGGAACGCGTGCGCATCCAACAACAAATGCTGGAGGAGGAGGCGAAGCGGTTAGGGGAATCGGCTTCGGTGCAGAATTTCTGAGCCGATGTGACGCCCAGCTCGAATCAACGCCCGCGGCAGGACTCGAACCCACAACACGCGCCTTAGGACGGCGCTGTTCTATCCGATTGAACTACGCGGGCTTCTTCAAAGCGCATTCTAGCGCATCTCGCGCGCCAAGCGATCCAGGAATGCCGCCGTCCTGGGCCGGCGTTCTAAGATGGCGCTGATGTAGAGCTGCAGCGCGCGCTCAACGTGCTCGTGCAGGTCGCGCGAAACATCGAGCGCCTGCACCACCTCGAACGGCTGCGTCTGCAACATGCGCATCAGCGCCAGGCCGCTACGGCTCAGGCGAAACACATCGCGCACCGGCAGCGCCGCTTCGTCAGAGAGCACGCCGCCTTCCGAGGGGGAGAACGCCACCGGCGCGCCGCGCACATCGTCGGTCAGCGGCGCGTGCGTGCGCGCACAGCGAAACAGCTCCGGCCGGTACCCCTCCAGCGTGAGCAGGCGCAGCTCGAAGTAGCGCGCTGCGAGTCGTGGATCGGGCGCCTCGCACAGCCAGCTCAGCCCCTCGGCCAATAGGTCGTATAACGGCGCAGCGTCGCTGCCTTCGGGCGCGAACCGGTCGGCCAGCTCGCACAGGTAGTGCGCCAGCGCGCCGCGCTGCATCTCTTCGCGCAGCGGGCGATGCGCCTCGATCAGCTCGGCCTGCGTGATCAGGTCGAAGGTGCGTCCCTTCACCAACAACAGCCGGGTGCGCGTGAACAGCTCGATGTGGCCGGCCTTGCGCGACGTCGGCTTGCGCGCGCCCTTGGCCAGGACGCGCAACTTGCCGTAATCGGGCGTCAGCAGCGTGACGAGGCGGTCAGCTTCACCGTAATCGTCGCGGCGCATCACGACCGCTTCGGTGGCGTAGGTGCGCGTCCTATTCATACAGAGCAGTTTACCCGCTACCGGAGCTGATAGCGCAGAAAGGCAAACGAACTCATGCCCTCTTGCGAATGTAGCCCGAACATGCCCGCGGCGGCGAATTCGACGATGTAACCACGCACCCGCCGGTCACCGCGATAGCGCCACATCATGCGCCGTGCGATCTCGCGCGCCTTGGCATGCCGGTGGGATGCGCTCAGCGCCAGATAGCGAGCATCGGTGAAGGTCACGCGCAAGACAGGACCAGGGTCTTCGAGCGTGAGTTCGACCGGCGCGCCGAAGGTGGCTTCGATCTCGGCTTTTAGCAACCACACCGCATCGCCTTCTTCCAGCGTCACCGAGCGATCCGTCGCTTGGAGCCAGGCCAGCGGCGCGATAGACAGCGCGGCGACGCAGGCCGCACAGACGACGTCGCGCGCGACTTCCCGACTCCACCGGCGCATCAGGGCTTACTTTACTACGACAACGTCCACCTATAATCGCGCTCGCAATGTTCAACATCCTGATCCCAGACGATCTCTCTGCAGCCGGTCTGGAATTGTTGCACAACGACCCTTCTGTGCACGTGGACGTGGTAAAGAGGATGCCGCGGGCCGAATTGCTCGAGCGAATTACCGAGTACCACGCGCTGATCGTGCGCAGCGAAACCAGGGTGGACGCCGAGGTGATCGCGCGGGGCAGCAAGCTGCGCGTGATCGGCCGCGCCGGCATCGGCGTAGACACGATAGATGTAGAAGCCGCGACGCACCGCGGCATCATCGTCATGAACACGCCGCAGGCCAACACCACGGCGACGTGCGAGCACACCATCGCCATGATGCTGGCGCTCGCCCGCAACATCCCGCAGGCCGATGCATCGCTGCGTCGCGGCGAGTGGACGCGCAGCAAGTTCATGGGCGTGCAGTTACAAGGCAAGACGCTGGGTGTGATCGGCCTCGGCCGGATCGGCACGCAGGTCGCCAAACGCGCCCAGTGCTTCGGCATGGAGGTCATCGCCTACGACCCCTACGTCAGCGAAGAGGCAGCGCGCGCGAACAAGGTGATCCTGGTCTCGCTCGACGAGCTGTTGGCGCAGAGCGATTTCGTCACGCTGCATTCTTCGCTCACCCAAGGCAGCCGCGGCCTGTTGGACGCAGCAGCCATCGCCAAGATGAAAACCGGTGCACGTGTAGTCAACGTCGCCCGGGGCGCGCTGGTGGACTCGCAGGCGCTCTATGACGCGCTGGTCAGCGGTAAGCTGGCCGGCGCAGCGCTGGACGTATTCGAAGAGGAACCTCTGCCCGCCGACTCGCCGCTGCTCAAACTGCCGAACGTCGTCTTGACGCCGCATCTGGGCGCCAGCACTGCTGAGGCGCAGCGCGACGTTTCGATCCAGATCGCTGAGCAGGTGCTGGACGCTCTGCACGAACGCGACGTGCGCAACGCGGTGAACTTCCCGCCGATTGACCCGGCTGCCTGGCCGATCATCCGGCCATACCTGAAACTGGCGGAGAAGCTGGGGCGGCTACAAGCGGGGCTGATGGAAGGCCGGCTCTCGCGCGTCGAGGTCGAATATCGCGGGACCGACGTCGCGCCACACGTCAAGCCGCTGACCGTCGCGCTGCTGCGCGGCTTGCTGGAGCCGATCCTGGGCGGCGAAAAGGTGAACTACGTCAACGCGCCGGTCATCGCTAACGAGCGCGGCATCGTCGTGACCCAGGCGCTGAATTTGACCAGCAGCGATTACACCAACTTGGTGTCCTGCCGCGTCACCACGGATCGAGAAGAGCGCGTCATCGCCGGCACGCTGTTCGACGGTACCGAGCCGCACATCGTGCAGATAGATCACTTCCGCATTGATGCCGTGCCGGAGGGGCTGGTGCTGGTGATCTCCTCGCGCGACGTACCGGGCGTGATCGGGCGCGTCGGCACCATCCTTGGCGCAAACTACGTGAACATCGCCGAATACCGCTTGGGCCGCACCAAGCCCGGCGATCGCGCTCTGTCGTTCATCAACCTGGACAACCCTGTGCCGGATTACGCGATGAAGGCGCTGCGCGACCTGCCGGAAGTGGTGTGGGTCAAGCAGATGACGTTGTGAGCGAGCGCAATCCTCACAAAAGACAAACCTCCACTCGACGAGCCGCACCATGCGATAGGCCCGGCGCGGTGAAGCGCCCACTCAGCCTGCTCTTCAAAACGCGGATGACAATGCACAGCGATCGGTTTGCAACAAAGGGTTGGTGAAACTATGACTCAACGAAAGGCAATCATCATCGGTTCGGGCATCGGCGGCCTTGCGCTCGGCATCCGCCTGCAGAGCTTGGGGTTCGACACCACGATCGTCGAGAAGCTGGACGGCCCAGGCGGCCGGGCCTATGTGCGCCGCGCACAAGGGTTCACCTTCGACATGGGGCCGACGGTCATCACTGTGCCCCACTTCATCGAAGAGTTATTCGCGCTGGAACGCGGCGTGCACAACCTGGATAAGCCGGACTTTCCGCCGCATGTCCTCGCGCCGCAAAACGGCAGCGGAGAGGCGCTGCCTCACACCTCGCGCTACGTCCAGATCATCCCGATCAAGCCCTTCTACCGGATCTATTTCGACGACGGCTCGCACTTCGACTACGACGGCGATCGCGATCACACACGCGCGCAGATCAAAGCCATCGCGCCGGACGACCTGGAAGGCTACGAGCGCTTCCATGCCGCAGCCAAGGCGATTTTCGAGCGCGGCTTTCTGCAGCTCGGCTACACCTACTTCGACAGCCTTGGCGCGATGCTGGCCGTCATGCCGGACCTGCTCAAGCTCGACGCCGTGCGCACGCTGTTCTCGTTCACCAGCAAATATTTCAAGAACGACAAGCTGCGCCAGATCTTCAGCTTCGAGCCGCTGCTGATCGGCGGCAACCCGCTGGCCGTGCCGGCCATCTACGCCATGATCCACTTCGTGGAGAAGACGTGGGGCATTCACTTCGCCATGGGCGGCACCGGGGCGCTGGTGCGCGGCTTCGTGCAGAAGTTCGAGGAACTCGGCGGCACGATTCGCTACAACAGCGAAGTGAAGCGCATTTTGGTCGCCGGTCCGAATGGCGCGCCGCCGCGCGGGCGCTTCGACCGTCGCATCGCACGCGGCGTGGAGTTGGCCGACGGGACGCAACTGCGCGCCGACATCGTCGTCTCGAACGGCGACTACGCGCACACCTACATGAAGCTGATCGAACCGCACTATCGGCTGTTCAACACCGACGCGCGCGCCAAGCGCATGCGCCAGTCCATGTCGCTGGTCGTGATTTACTTCGGATTCCGCGCGGATAACCTCGACCTGCATCTGCGCCATCACAACATCATCCTCAGCCCGCGCTACGAGGACCTGCTCCGCGACATCTTCGACCGCCGGGTGCTTGCGCCGGACATGTCGCACTATCTGCATGTCCCAACGGTCACCGACCCCAGCCTGGCGCCGCCTGGCCATCACGCCGCCTACACACTTGTGCCCGTGCCGAACAACCTGAGCGGCCTGAACTGGTCGAAGATCGGCGACGCCTTCGTGGACAAGGCGCTGCGCTTCCTCGATGAAGCGGGCTATATCCCCGGCCTGTGCGAGCGCCTGGTCTACAAGAGCTACATCACGCCGGATTACTTCGAGCACGGCCTGAACAGCTATCTGGGCAACGCCTTCGGGCCGGAGCCGACCCTGCTGCAAACGGCCTACTTCCGGCCACACAACAAGAGCGAAGACATCGAAAACCTTTACCTGGTGGGCGCAAGCACACAGCCGGGCGGTGGCACGCCCAGCGTCATGATGAGCGCCAAGATGACCGCGCGCATTATCGCCAAAGACTTCGGCTTGATTTGATCCACGCACCGAACCACGAAGGCCGCGAAGCACGCGCAGGTGTGTGGCATTTCACTTCGTGTGGCTTTGCGTTCCTGCGTGGATCAGAGACCGCGAACATGAAGTTCGAGGATGTGTATCGCGTGGTGAGGCTCATCCCGAAGGGTATGGTGATGAGCTACAGCGGCGTAGCGCGCCAGTGCGGTAGTCCGCGATCGGCGCGCTACGTCGGCTTCGCGCTACACGCGCTGCCGGCCAACACGCGCGTGCCGTGGTGGCGCGTGATCAACGCGCAGGGTCGCATCTCGAATCAATACGCGCCGGACGAGCAGCGGCGCCGCTTGGAAACCGAAGGCGTCGTGGTCAACGATCATTTGCGCGTGGACATGCGCATCTTCGACGCCGAAGCGATCGTCTATCAGAAGCTGCGGCGGGCGCGCGAACGATCATCGGCGAGCTAGCGCCGCAACTGCTTCACCTGGCCTGCGCGCTCGAACGCGCCTTCGCGACCAAAGTAGGATCCGATCAATCCCATCGGCGCAGCAGTTCTTCGACCGTGATTCCGCGCAGGGGGTGACGCAAGCGAGCACACGCCGGTTCAACTCGCGCTGAGATCGCTCGGGATGCCGCTTGTGAATCGCGCCGCGCAATCCGGCCCTCACCCATTCCGCGTCCTCGGCCATCGCCAGCGGACGCTTCTCGGGCGGGACCTGTGCGATCAAGTAGAGCTGCTGCCACTCCGCCGGATCGGGCAGTGACTCAGACATCACTCAGATAATCGCGCAGCCGGCGGCTGTGATGCGGATGGCGCAGCTTGCGCAAGGCCTTCGCTTCGATCTGCCGCACCCGCTCGCGCGTCACGTTGAACGTCCGGCCGACTTCTTCCAGCGTGTGCGTTTTGCCATCGCGGAAGCCGAAGCGCATTTCCAACACTTCGCGTTCACGGTCGCTCAGGCTATTGAGTACGCCGCGCACCTGTTGTTTGAGCATCTGCAGCGAGGCGGAGTCGGAAGGCGAAAGCTCGCTTTCGTCCGGGATGAACTCGCCCAGCAAGCTGTTCTGCTCCGAGCCGACCGGCGATTCGAGTGAGATCGGCTCCAGCGACACGCGCATAATCTGCTGGATGCGCTTGACCGCTTGATCGAGCTTGCGCTCCAACGCAGGGTCAATCGGCTTGCCGCTGGCGTGGGCTTCCATGATCGCTGCCAGCTCGCGCTCGTCGAGCAAATCCATCTCCATCGCCAAGTCCTCGGTGGTCGGCTCCTGGCCCAACTCCTGCGTCATACGGCGCTGCAGTCGGGTGAGCTTGTTGATCGTCTCCACCAGATGCACCGGGATACGGATGGTGCGCGCTTGGTCGGCGATAGAGCGGCTGATCGCCTGCCGGATCCACCACGTGGCATAGGTGCTGAATTTGAAACCGCGCCAAGCGTTGAATTTCTCAATGGCGCGCAGCAAGCCCATATTGCCTTCTTGGATCAAGTCCATGAACGAGATGCCCCGGCCGATGTAGCGCTTGGCGATGCTGACTACCAGGCGCAGGTTGGCGCGGGTGAGCGAGCTTTTCGCTTCCTCGGCGCGCAGCTCAACCTCGCGCAGGTGATCCTCGCAGTCAGCCGGCGACGGCATCCAGACTTTCGCCTCGTCCCATTCGGGCAACGCCGACGAATACTCGACATGTTGCTCGAGCTGCTCGACGAATGCGGTCGGGAAGATGATCGTGGCCAAGACGAATTCGAACAATGGCTTGCTGATCCTTTCGACGGTCTGATCCTGACCCCAGCCGAGCGAGCGCAGATACAGTTGCACATCCGACGGAAGCGGATCGGTGTAATGCCACGGCATATTGCGCGCGTCGCGCAGGATCACGGGCAACGCGGGCGGAGCGACTTTGCGCGCGGCGCACTCGTCGAGCACGGTTTGCCAGGAGCGCGTCAGGTGCTCATAGACGACCGGCCAGAACACCAGGCCGCGATCGTGCGCCTCGGCGTGAATCTGGCGCGCCAGTTGCTCGGCGCCGAAGGTTGCGCAGGTGCGCAACTCCTGATCCGCGGTAAGCAGCGGCGTCGAACCGATCTCGCGCAGATACATCCGCACCGGATCGGAACCATCCAAGTCGTCCATCTCGGCCAGCCGGCGCGAGTCGAGGCCGGAGAGGTCATCCAGCCCATCTTCGTCGTCCATCTCGGCCAGGGCATACGCCGCCGCTTCCGCCTCGGCCTCTATATTCTCGGCAGGGTCGAGCAGGTCTGCGTCGGTGACCGATGTATCCAGGACGAGGTCGCCGGATTCGGGGACGAACGAAGAGGACGCATCCGCACCTTCGTCGGCGAATGCAGCAGCTTCGGGTTCATCCGTATCATCACGGCCCAGCATACCGTTCTTCGTCGAACGGTCGTTCTTCTGCGGGGCCGATTTCTTGGCCGGCTTGACCCTTCGCGAGGATCTGGCGGAGGCGCTAGAGCGCGTTGGTCTAGTCACTGGCGTCATTCCTCTTGAGCACGATCAACACCGATCAGGTCACGTTGAGCGCGCTGCGCAACTGCAGCGCTTTTTGTGCCCGCAGATGTTGCGTCAGCACGCGATGCAGTTCGAGATTATACCGTGCGGCAACATCAACTTCATTGGCGCGCTTCGCCTCTTCGATCATCAGATTGATACTGATTCGATCGCGCATGAGGTTGCGTTCACGCAGGCGGAGTGCCGTGCGCACCACCTCCTCGCGCAGCAGCGCTTCGTCCGCTGCCAGGGGATCGAGCGCGTCATAATCGGCAATGATCGCCAGCCAGTCTTCCGGCTCCTCGCCCCCACCCTGCGGCAGCAACGCGCCCATCGCCACGCGGCTGAGTTGGCGAAATCCCTCGCGCATCGCCGGATTCGTGAAGTCACGTTCGTCCAGCACGTCTAAATTAGCGCGGGTCAAGGCGACGTTAGCATCCAGCAGCAACTGGGGGCGCCGCCACAACGCCGCGACCAGATGCGCCTCCAGGTCGGTCTTATCAGCCCCTCGACGTCCGGCGCCCCAATCGCGCTCCTTGACACTCGCGTGCTGCCCCTCGCCACCGGACGCCCGCCCCCTGACCCCTGACTCTCGATCCCCGTTCCCCGGTCTCTGTCCTCTCATCCCCGGCCCCTGATCTCCGCTCCCCGCTCCCTGCCTGCTCGATCGCAGCTCACGCGCCACTTCGTTGATCACCGCCAGCACGGCGCGCGGGCTGATTTGCAGGCGACGCGCCAGATACTGAACGTAGAAGTCCCATTGCACCGGATCAGATGCATCGAGCAGGATGGGGGCGACGGCTCGCACCGCCTGCGACTTGGCGTGCGGATCGGACACGTCCCGACTCCGCAGAATGACGTCTATCACGTGCTCGACCACCGGCCGGGCATTGGCTACAACCTCGCGCCACCGCTCGGGTGACTCCAGCACCAGCTCGTCGGGATCTTTGCCCTCCGGCAAGATAGCTACTCGGATGTCGGCTTTCAGTTTCGATTCGTGTCGGATCACGCCGCGCGGGTCGAACATCGGCTGTAGCTCACGATCCATCGCCTCCCGCGCGACTTCTACGCCGCGCAAGACGGCGCGGTCACCTGCTGCATCGGCATCCAATGCCAGCACGATGCGCGCGGCCAACCGCTTCAGCGTGCGAAACTGGTCCTCGCTGAGTGACGTGCCCATGCCAGCCACGACGTTGGCAAAGCCGGCCTGGTGGCAACCGATCACGTCCATGTAGCCCTCGACCAGCACGGCAATTTGCTGGTTGTGGATGGCGCTTCGGGCACGATGCAGGCCGAACAGCAAGCGGCCCTTGTCGAATACGGCCGTCTGTGGCGAGTTCATGTATTTCGGCTCGCTGCCGTCGAGCGAACGCGACCCAAAGCCGACCACCTGCCCTTTTGCGTCGTGAATTGGGATCATCAGCCGGCCGCGAAAGCGGTCGTAGCGCCGGCCTTCCTCGTTCTCGATCACCAAGCCGGCGTCAATCAGCTCCTGCATGCTGAAGCCGCGCGCCGTGAGGTAGTGCGACAGGGCGTGATAGTCGGCCAGGCTATAGCCGAGCTGCCAGGTTGTGATCGTCTCATCGGCAAGGCGACGCCTCTCGCGCAAGTAAGCGCGACAGGCGGCTGCCTGCGGCGCGGTGAGCAGCAAATGATGGAAGTAGGCGGCTGCCTGCGCCAGCGCATCGCGCAGGCGCGCTGCATGGTCGGCAGATTTCTGCTGCTCCGGCGTGCGTTCCTCGAGCTGCACACCGGCGCGGCGTGCCAGTTCGCGCAGCGCCTCGCCGAACGTCCATCCCTCCTTCTTCATCAGAAAGGAGAACACGTCGCCCTGTTCGCCGCTCGAGAAGTCTTTGAAGGTTTGCGTGTCGGGGAAGACGAAGAAGGACGGCGTGCGTTCGCTCTGGAACGGCGACAAGCCCTTGTAGTTCCGGCCGCTGCGCGAGAGCTTCACGTAGCTGCCGATCACCTCGACGATATCTACGCGACGCTTCACCTCTTCGATCACGGACATGCGTCAGATTGTAACTGCGCGAAAAACAAAGCGGGCTTCGCTGAGCGAAGCCCGCCTCGTGCGCGTCCGATCGGCGAACTCGACCTATGGATGTGGCTCGACGTCGGGGGGTTCGGATGTAGGCAGCACCTCCGGCAAGACCAGGTCGGGCGGCTGCAGCGGCTCATCCAGCTTGTCCTCCGGCACGCTGAGCCTCGGGTTGTCCATGACGCTGAGGTACTCGCGCGCGGTCATCAACGTGCCGCAGCTCACCTTCAGCGGCTTTGCGTCGAAGAAGCGCTGTGTGCCACTCTGCAGCACGCGGAACTCGATGTTGTAGCCGCCCGCTGCATTGAACTGGATGCTGATCGAGCCGCGCGGCGCAGTCGTGCCGACGGAGGCCCAGTTGTTGGCAAAGGTGTTGGGACTGGTCCGGGTCGGGTCTCCTTGGCCACAGCCCTGCAGGTTGGTCACACCGATCACCCTTACTTGAATCGAGTCGTATGCGCCAAGTGCCTGCATGCCCGACCAGTAGTAGGTGGCCGTTTGACCCGCGTTGATGTTGAACAGGATGTCGCCGTTGTAGGGTGGGTTGAACGGTTGGTTCGGATTGGAGGTGAACAGCGGATCACGCGTGTCCGGAATGGTGCCGCCTCCGGCGCCACGGTAGTTCCACGAGATGCGGTAGGGCTGACCGTTGCCGGCAGCGGTCGGCAGGCTGACGCGGATGTAATACAACCCGGGGCCGGGGATATTGACCGTCAGCAGCACATCGCCGCCGCCTTGCGGTACAACGCCGAATGGGTCAATGCGGTCGGTGCTGTTGACCGGATCGGCACCGTTGCCCGGGCAGAAGAATCCCGGCTTGAGCGGCGTACGCACCTGCACTTGCGTAAAGCCGATGGTGTGCCCTTGCATCAGCACCTGAATCTGCGCGGTGCCGGTGATGTTCAAGGCGAAGAAGTCGTACTGGTCATCGCTGAACGTGGTGTATTGCACGCCAGGTTGTGTCGGTGTTGCCTGGCATGGGTTGTTGTTGGGCTCCAGAGGCCCCGTCGTACCCGCGAACCCCCATCGGATGATGTAGGGCAGCGGTGCAGGCTGGCCAGAGCCGCTGATCACGCGGAAGTAAATCCGCCCCACCGGAATGTTGAACACGGTAACGACTGGGTTCGGGTTCGTGCCGAAGCCGAGCAAAGGTGCCAGTATGCCGCACCCATTTTGCTCCGTGAACACCTGCAACTGACCCTGCACAGAGGTGTAGTTCGTCAGCGACACGACGATTGTCGCGTTGGGCACAGTGTTGTTGGCGAAGAACCAACTATCCGTAAGCGTATTGAGGACGCTATAACTGACCCATGGCGAGAGCGGCCCACCTCGCAAATTAATGAAGGCATCGCACGCATTCGTTCCGGTGGTTGTCAGCGGGACCGGAAACGGCGACTGGCCGGCATTGATGAAAATCGAGGGGAGATACAACCTTGCCAAAAGGGTATATGCTGGGCTCTTCGCCACAACCGTTCCGTCGGAGGAAGGAATCTCGAAGTAAATCGCCGCGCCGTTCTTGATGTTGCTGGCACTGAGCGTCACCGTCATTTCGGCACGGCGATTACCGTTTGAGAGCACCGCAGGTACAGGCGTCTGCGGCCCGAAGCCTGTATTAGGATCGAAGAGTTGATAGAATCCGGACGCGGCGAATGTATATGGCGCGTCCACACGGACGGTGACATTGGGATTTCCCAGAAGGTTGAAGCTAGCGCCGGCGCCGGGTGTCCATATCTCGCCGGCATCGGCCTGATTCGGTTCGACCGAGGCATCCGGCGTAGCCGTCTCAGCAGCCGGCGGCTCGTCCTGCGCGAAGGCGGCCGGCGCACCGCCGAGGGCGGACGCCGAAATTGTCGCAACGGCAGCAGCGATCGCACAGAGCGTTCGAAGCGATTGCGTTCGTTTCATGCAACTCCTGTTCGAGAGGGTAGCGAGGTCAGCGCCGGATTTGTCTATCGGCGCTGACCTCATCAGCATCCAAGTCGTTCGCGTCGCAGCAACACGCACGATTGATTTCAGAGGCAAGATCGCGATGGGTGATCACGGCATCGGCGTGGCGATCACACCGCCACCACCCCCGCCGCCACCGCCGCCCCCTCCGCCTCCGCCGCCACCCCCTCCGCCGCTTCCGACGCCGACACAGAGAATCTTTTCACCGAAGTCGGCGCGGTCGCCTGCGTTGGTGTCAATGCGCAGCGTGATTCGGTAGCAGCCGTTCTCGAAGTCATTGATCTTGAACGACTGCGGGCCGGTGCCGGTGGTTGGGATAGACTTGCCGCTGGGCGCGGCGGGGCCACGCGAGCCATTCGGCTCGAACACCAGGTAGATCGCCCGGATGCCGTAGATATCCCAGGCCATGGTGTAGACCTTATCGCTGCGGTCTACGTAAGCGATGTTGCCGCCGGGTGGTGCCTCGCCGACATACTCCAGGTCCTTGCGCTTGCAGAACGTCCAGTTCGTCGGGTTGTTGTTCTTCCCAGCCTGCCAGTCCGGGTTGCTGGGGTTGCACTCAGGATTGACCGCCGGCGGCGGAGCGATGGCTTGTCCCACGACGTTGATGGTGATCGCGTCTTCGAACACCTGATTGTTCAGATCCACCCAGCGCAGGCGAATGGTGCGCGGGCCGGTGATGCCAGGCACATCTACCTGCATCACCTGTGCAACCGGACCTCGGAAGCCCTGACCATCGCCGCGGTCGAATTCGCCGCTCTTGAAGTTCGGGATGTTCCAGCTGGCGAAGACGGTAGTTCCGGCCGGGACGGGGTTGGCATTGACGCGCAGCACGCCGCGCTCGCCGACCAGTTGGCCCTGCGGCGGCGCAGTCGGCTGAATCTGCGGCGGCGGCAACGTTACGATCGGCACCAGCACCGGCGGCGCAGCCGTTGGCTGGACGACGACCGGCGGCGACGTCGGACGTGGCGGTGCGGCGGCTACAGGCACGCTGGCGGCGGCGCTGTTGGCTTGCACATAGTCATTGATGACCCAGCCAACGCCGCCAGGGCCGGACGGATAGGAAATCTGCCACCAGCGGCCGTCTGCGCTCTTACCCCGCACCGGCACCACTTCGCCCTGCTTCAGCTCACCGATCTTGGTGTAGGCCACGTCTGGGCCGGTGCGCACGTTCACGAACTCGTTGGTCACCGTCAAACTAGGCGCGCTGGCGTCGCCTGTGCTGCCGGGCGCCGGCTGCTGGCCGGTCGCGGTGCCAGGATCGCGCGTCGGCTGCGGTTGGAGCGGCGCCGTCGTGGGCTGCGGTGGCGCTTGGGTGGGCACGGTCGCCGGCTGAGTCGGCTCGGGCGCGGCCGTGGGCTCGGGCACCGCCGCCGCCTGCGCAACCAGCACGAGCGGCTCGGACTGGGTGAGCAGCTTGTCGTCCGGTGGGCCGTACGCCTTGAGCTGGATGGCGTGTGTGCCGGCAGAGAGCGGCGTCCACGGCACGTTGATCGGAAAGCTGGGCACGCCCTTGGATTTGTCGGGCGCGTTGAGTGTGGCGTAGGTCGTGCCGTCAATGATCACATCTACGCGCGAGATGGCGTCGCCGGTCGCCGTGCCGATGATGGCGATGCTTTGCCCGACGCTCAACTGCGTGTTCGGCTCGGGGGACGTGATTTTGATCTCCGGCGTCTTGGCCGCGCCGCCCAGACAAGCCGTCAGCACGAGCAGGCCGGCCAAGCTGACGGCGACCAAACGCCACAAGAGCCCTAGGGGGTTGCCAAAGGTCGTCTTCTTCATCCTTCTCTTCCTCACATCAGATGCCAATCCAAGAACCGCTCGATGCGCTGCAGCGCATCGAGCGCATTGGCCGAATTGGCGAAACCGTGACCCTCATCGGGGTATGTCTTGTATTCGAAAGTTTTGCCTTCGCGCTTGAGCGCGGCGACGAATTGCGCGGACTCGTTGAGGTGCACACGCGCGTCGCGCTCGCCGTGAATGATGAGCACAGGAGCGCGGATATGCTTTACGTAGTTCAGCGGAGAACCGATCTCATATTCATGCGCATGATCGCTCGGCAATCCCATCTGCCATTCCAAATCCTGCCGCCCTGAATGATCGCCCAGCGCCCATGACGTCTTCAGGTGGCTATCGCCGTATAAGGATACACCGCATTTGAAACGATATTGCGGATCCTTCGTCAACGCCAATAACGTCAGATAGCCGCCGTAGCTCTGTCCCCAGATCGCCAACCGCTTGGGGTCAACGCCTGGGGTGCGCATGAGCACGTCGGCTGCCGCCAAACAATCTTGCAAGTCACCCACGCCCCAGTTGAACAGATTGCCTTCTTTGAAATGTCTACCATAACCCGTCGAGCCCCGATAATTGGGGCACAGAATAACATAGCCCTTGGCGACGAAGTATTGGCGCACGGGATCCCAGGCCAGGTCGTATTGCGCGTTCGGGCCGCCGTGCGGGTAAACGATCCCCGGCAAACCGCGCCTGGGCCTTCGGTCCTCGGCCAGCGCACTGGGCAGGTAGAGAAATCCCGGAATGAGCCACCCGTCGTGGCTGGTGAATTCGATGTGCGACGGCGTGATGAACGGATAGTTCTTCAGCGCCGGAGGCGCGCTGTTGGTCAGCGCACGATCTTCACCGGTTCCTGGCGTTCCAGCACACAGATACAAATCAGGCGGCTGGCTAGGGCTATCGAACCCGACCACGAATGCATCCCTGCCGGGCACCCACCGCGGCGTGCTGTGATTCCCCGCCGGCCTCCTCAACCGCATCGTCTTGCAGTCGTCAATAGTAACGACGTAAAGTGGATCGCTGCCTTGCTCACTGCCGATGAGCACTATACGCTTACCGTCCGTCGCCCACGCAAAGTCCTCGACGTCCTGGCCGATGTGCGTAAGCTGGGTCAGGCGTGAGCCATCGGCGGCCATCAGCCACACTGCATCGTTGCCACTGCGGTTGCACAGCATGGCGATACACGATCCATCCGGCGACACGCTGGGCGCCCAATACTGCGCGCCGTCGCCCGGCGTCAACCGAACCGGCGTGCCGCCCTGCGGCGAAATCGCGTAGATGTCGGTCTGCTTGATCTGGTGTTGCGGCGAGGCCTGGTAGATGACGCGCGAGCCGTCCGGCATCCACACCGGCGAGCCACATTCATCGCTGCCATGCGTCAATCCGGTCACCCACCCACCTTCGAACGGCACGGCGGCGATCTGTGACGCGCCACCCTTGTAGGTGCTGAAGACTACCAGCCGGCCGTCGGGCGACACTGCCGGCTCGGAGGCATCGTAGTACAGCTCGGTCAACTGGCGCGGCTGGCCGCCGTCGGCCGGCACGACGTAGAGGTTGCTCACGTCGTCTTCGTATGCGCCGTAGATGATGAAACGGCTGTCGGGCGTCCAGGCCGGTGGCTCGTCCTCCCACCAATTGACGTAGGTGCGCTCGAAGGTCAGCCGGCTCGGCCAGTTGGGCGTGCCGTTCGAATCCAGCTCGATGGTGAACAGGTCGCTCTGCGCGTTGCGGTCACGGTAGAAGGCGACGCGACGGCCATCGGGCGACACGGCGTGGTTGTGGATGCGCTCGACACCGTTGATCACCAGCTCCGGCCATAGACCCTCCGGCGGGCAAGCATCGGGCCGCGGCAAAGACGGCATGCCATAGTGCTCTTCCATGATGCGACGCCCTGAAATTATCGCCGGTTGTGAACGAAGCCTGCCCCGATGATACCCAGCGCGATCAGCGTGAGCAGCGCGGCCAGCCATGTCAGGCGTTGATGGCTCGCATCGGCTGCTGCACCATGCGCAGCGTCGTCGCGCCCGAGCCAGTTCGTATATGCCCTGCTGCGTTGCTCGCGCGCGCCGACGATGGCTTCGGGTTCGGGCATAGCGACCTTGCGCCAGGCCACGTCGTCGAATTGAGCACTGCCGGAAACCCACAGCGCGCTGCGTCCGGAAGTGAAGCGCGCCTCGGGGTCTACGGCTACGAACTCGCCCTGGTCGTTGAGCTTGATTCGCATTTCGTTCCCGCGAATCGCCACGGTCAGCTTGAGCCAGACCAGCGGATCGAGATCAAGGGTGGATGCGCCGGCCAGGTCGGCCTCGCGCACGCCGTCCACGACGCGATAGACGCGCAGATACGCGCCGCCGTTCACGAGTCGCTCGACTTCGACCCGATAGTGGTTGGCGGCGTCTTGCACGCGCATCGCCACGCCCCACTTGCCGCTCGCATCTTGCAGGCGACCGCGTACTTCGAAGACGTAGTCACCGCCCGGCAACGCCGTCATCAGCAAGCCATCGCCGGTCGCGCTGAGCACCGTCCGCACATCGAGCGCTTCGTCCACTTCAGCCGGCGCCCATGTGCCGCCCAGCGCCGTCCATACACCGGGGTCGAGCTGGCGGCGGGCGCTGCGCCCGGCAGAGAGGTCGGCGCTGCGGTAGTTCAGCACCCAGCCGGCGCCGGTGTCTTTGCAGATGTAGCCGTGCAGCGTGGTCGTGAAGACATGCTGGAACAGACAGGCCTGGTTGTCGCTGAGCTGCGGCGCATCGGGCAACGGAGTGAACGGGCCGGCGGGTGATGGGCCGGCGTAGATCTTCGTCTTCCAGGCATTCTCGTTCACCTCGGTGGAGAGGAAGTACACGCCATCGTGGAACATCATGTTGGGTGCGGCCAGCTCATAGGGCACGTCAATCAAGACACGCTCGGATGCCGGATTGGCCAGCCCTTCGACGTTCCAGGCTTGGCGCATCTTGATTTGCCAGAAGCCGGCCTCGTTGCCGCCGCGGAACCAATACAGATAGAACTGGCCGTCCTTTGGGTCACGGAAGAGCGCTGGATTCTGATTGCGCACGCCGGGCTCCGGCGGCACGATCACGCGATACTCTGGATCGAAGTGCATGCCGTCCATGCTCGTGCGCATCACCACGTGGCTCACGCCGCAGTGATCGCGGTCGTAGATCATGTAGATCCGGTCGCCTACGCGTTGCACCGACGGCCAGCGCTCGCCGTCGCGGTTCAGTAGCGGGGTTGGCCGCTTCACCCAGTTCACCAGGTCGTTGCTGCGCGCCAGCCCGATGCCGCCACAGTCGGCCAGGCCGTAATAGCCCCAGTAGCGGTAGCCGTCGCGGTCGAGCTCGACCACGCTCAAAGTGTGCGGCGCCTCGGTCTCCCACGCCTCGGTGCGGGTCATGACCGTGGTCGGCGGGCCGAAGGTGTAGTAGCCGAGGCCGGGCTGGCCGAAGTCGTCGAACATCTCGAAGGTGCGCCTGCCGCTGGAGAGATCATCGGCTGTGGCGCTACCGTAGTAAAGGTAGATCGTCCGCCGACCCGCTGCCGGGATATCGGGCGTCTTCACCCAGGCAATCGCCTGTCGTGCGCCGGCATCGTAGCGCTCGATCCAATGCGGCAAATAACGCCGGCCGTCCTCGTCGGCGAAGCGCAGATCACCGCCATCCGGCCGTGCCCGGTCGAAGTCGAAGTTTTGCGCATCGAGCACAAGCCACACCTGGAAGTCGCGCAGGTCGGCCTCGCCGGCATTCGAGATCGTAATCGGGCGGCGGTAGCGCCATTCGGGCGACGCCGGCGCGCTCGGCGACGCTTGCAAGGGGACAAGGCTCAACGCGAACGAGGCGATGACGAGCGCGACAAGCAGGACGAGCGTTCTACGCGACATGATGCAAACGAGGCTGCACTATATCAGCCGACCGGCGCTCAGCGTGACAGGATGGTGATGCGCTCGACGACGTGCTCGGTTGCTTCTCCACCGTTGATCGTGAGGCGCTCGAAGGTGGGATAGCGATACCAACCGATCACGACATTGTATTCGCCCGGCGACGCATCGGCTGGGATCGGCACGGCGCGCGTGTCGGTGATGATCGCGCCGGGCGTCCAGCGCGAGGTGGGCGAAGCGCCGTTCACCGGCGGGCTGTCGAACGCGGAAATCTGGCTGCCGTCATCGGCGCGGCGCAGGTGCATGAACACGGTGTAGTCGGCGCGCGGAGTTTGGTCGGCACGCCAGATCAAGTCGAGCGTGACGGCGTCGCCGGGGTAATACTGCCGCGCGTGGCTGCGCGTGCCTACCAGCGTGATCTGTTTGCCGAACTGGACATGCTGCGGTTGCACCGGCGCGTCGCCTGCGGCAAAACGCAAATCGTAAAGCGCAAGCGCCACATCTTGGAAGCCTTGCGCATAGGTGCGCGCGCCACGCCGGTTGAGCGCCTGCTCGACAACCGAGGGCGGCTGCAGCGCCATCGCCCAGCCATAGTTCACCAGCCAGACGCGCGCTTTGTCGTCGGCGAAGTGTGACAACGCTGCCTCCACCGAAGCCGGATCGCGGCTGAGCGCGTCGTTGTTGACGATCCAGACCGGCATGTCGAGTGGACCGTAGTACGCCAGCAGCGGGAACTGATCGCTGTTGACCAATACCACACCATCTCCCTGCTGAGCACGCTCACGGATGGCACCGATCATCGCGTCGTAGCGGCTCTTTTGCCAGCTTGGGTCGAATAGTTGTAAGTTGCCGATGACGGCCGGCGCGAGGGCGACGCATGTGATGAGGGCAAGCGGGAGATGGGAGAGATAAGAGATCGGAGATTGAGGAATGGGGAGTGGGGAGTGGGCGGTGCGCCGGCGTGCATCTTCGATGCGCACAACCCAACCGCCGGCAGCCAGCGCCAACGGCAACAGCGCGAACAGGTAGTAGCGCGGGCTAAAGTCGTTCACGATGCCGGAGCGTCCCGCCGTCACCGCCACGATGCCCAGCGACGCAGCGATCCACCCACAGATGAGCAAGGCGTCGCCGCGTTGCCCGCGCCGCCAATAACCGATCACACCGATCCCCCCTAGCATGAATAGGATGAGCGCAACCGCCGTCAGGCTGCCGTCGGCGCGCATGCCGAACAGCAGGCCGTTGATGCCCACCCCGAAATTGTTCACGATGTCCTCGAGGACCGGCACAATGCGCGAACGCGTGGCAACGGCGCGCGATGCATAGCGTGATTGCAACCCCAAAAACCATGCGCCAAAGGCGAGCGCGATGGCAAGATGAACAGTCAGCCAAGCGATCAGGCGTCGGCCATCGCGCGAACGCAACGCCGCCAGCCCCAGCGTCAGCGCGTTCACGAACAGCACGCCGGCAGCGTAGTAGTGCGTGAACAGTGCGCCGAGCGAGAGCAGGGCGTATTGCGTATTGCGTCTTGCGTCTTGCGCTCCGTGATTCAGCGCTGCTGCAGTCAGTAACATCGCGCCGCCGGCCAGCAGCGCGGCCAGCGCATACATGCGCGCCTCTTGCGCATAGTAGAGCAGGATGGGCGATGTCGCGAGTAAGAGCGCGGTGAACACCGAGGCGGTGGGCCCGCCGATCAGCCGGCCCAACCGCGCGCCCACGGCCACCAGCAACACGCTGCAGCACACCGACAGGTAACGCACGGCGAAGACCGATTCGCCCCACAACGCGCGGCTCACGCCGAGTAGCAGGTGATACAGCGGCGGCTGCGCGTCGAGGCCGGCGATGAGCGAGGCAAACGGCTGCTGGCTCGCCCACACCGAGAATGCTTCGTCGCCCCATAGCCCGCGCGCGTCTAGCGTCCACGTCGCCATCAGGAAGGCCAGCGCGCAGCATCCCAGCGCGGCGATGCGTGCTTGCCGATGTGTCATCACGCGCGCGATGATAGCATTTGCGATGAGGTGCATTCGTGCCTAGGGGCGAAATCTGCACGCTAGGGCGCGGACTCCGTTCCGCGCCTATCTATGCCGCGAATGGGACAGAGCGCGCCCGAGCGAATACGTCTGTCCCCATCGGCAAATGCACCCTTTGCGATGATAGAATTCGCCAGCGGTGAGCCGGCAGTTCGCCGTTGCTCCGCCGCCAAACTTCGTGATCTTCATCGTCCTGCCTGCTTACAACGAGGCCGAAGCGCTCCCGCGGTTGCTCGCCCGCATCGCTGCTGTATCCGACGCTCACTTCGGCGGCGGCTTGCGCGTCATCCTCGCCAATGACGGCAGCACCGACGGCACGCCTGGCCTGGCGCGCGCAGCGGCAGACACACATCGGCTGCACCTCGACATCCTCACGCATAAGGTGAACCGCGGGCTGGGCGAGGCGATCAAGACCGGCCTGAAGGGTGCGCTGGAGCGATCCACGAGCGACGACGACGTGATCATCACGATGGACTCCGACGACACCCATCTTCCCGGCCTGATCCCGCGCATGGTCATGATGATCGAGGAAGGCAACGACCTGGTGATCGCCTCGCGCTATCAGCACGGGTCGCGCATGCTCGGCATCCCGCGCTATCGCCAATTGCTCAGCACCGGCTTGAGCTGGCTGTTCCGCATCGTGTATCCGATCCCCGGCGCGCGCGACTACTCGTGTGGCTATCGCGCGTATCGTGCCGGCGCGCTGCGCGCAGCACTCAACCGTTTTGGCGACTCGCTGTTCGTCGAGCGGGGGTTTGCCTGCATGGTGGACATCCTGATCAAGATGCACCTGGCCGGCGCGACGGTGAACGAAGTGCCGATGATCCTGCGCTACGACCGCAAGCCGGGCGCAACCAAGATGCCGGTGAAGAAGACGATTGTCCAGACCTTCCGGCTGCTGGCGCGCCGGCGCTTCGGCGTGATGGACTGAGCGCGACTACGCATCGCCGGCCTGATCCTCGCGTGGCAGCAGCGGCGCCGGCTCGGCCTTGATGCGCGCGATCATCGCCGGGTCTTGCAGTTCCTCGAAGTGCGCGCCCATTGGGGGCAGCGTGGGATGAACGGTCACCTGCTCGAATCCCAGGCCGCGCGCCAGCCCGGCGACTGCTGCTGCCGCCTGCGCACCGGCCTTCTCGAGTAGGTCTTTCTCGATCGCGGCGTTGACCAGCGCTTCCATGGCGTCGCGCCGGGCCGCGTCCATCAGCGTAATGTCGCGCCCCGTGAACCAGCCGGCTTTGTGCGACACCACGCGCGTAAGCGACTCATCTACATACACCATCAGCACTTTGGTGGGCGGCAGAGTAATCTCCACAGTATTGCCGGACACCCGCACGTCTTCGTCGCGCAGATGTTTGAGGTTGACGCCGGCCACCACGCGCACTCCGACGTCCATCACCAGTTCTTCGCCCAGCAGCTTATCGCGCAGCGGCTTGATAGGCGAGTCGGGCGACGTCCGGTCGCGTTCCTTTTTGACCGTGACTGCGCCGATCTGGCTGTAGGTGACGAGCGCGGCTGCGCGCACTTCGCTTACGACTACTGAGGGGGTGAGAAGCGTGGTTGCGACGCTGGGCTGCGCCGGCTGAGGCCGCGCCTGTGCTGCGACGAAAAGGATGACCAAACCCACGAAGACGACGGCGGCAGCGAGGAGCGTGAGCAGCCCGGCATCTGCCAGATTGATCGCCAGATAGAACAACGCGACCGCAGCGACGATGAGCACCACATATAGCCCCGCGCCCCGCAGCGCCGACCGCGCCTTCGCTATCCATCTACACACAACCCCATTGTAACGAGGTGGCCGCAGGCTTCACGTCTGCAGGTGCATTCGCCATCGGGGGCAGATGTAGCAGACCCACCACCAGCGTAAACGCCTGGGCGGAAAGGGGCGGGATGCGCGGCTTGCCCGTATGCTCAGCGTTGGGATTTATCCCAGCGGACTGAAGCGAATATCGCTGCGGGCCGGTCCGTGCTCCCCCATTTTGAAATGCACCCCGCAAAGGGTGCGGCTCGTGCTCACGCCCAACATGGGCAAGCGCAGATTCATGCCTGACCGGAGGCTGCACTCAGACGAATAGAAAGCTGAGCAGGGAAGAGACGCACAAGGCGAACAAACAGGTAATGACCACGTTCAATGCGCCGAGGATGATGCCTACGATGGCCAAGTCCTCGCCGGACTGCGTGCCGTGGCTGGTCAGGATTTCGTTGCGCGCGATCACGCCCGTGATGACGCCGATCAAGCCGCCGATGCCGAACAGCCCGCACCAAGCCAGGATACTGGAAGCCAGGCTGACGATCGCCCAGGGATTCGTTTGTGGCATCAGCGCGTCTGGATAGGGCGCGCCGGGTGGCGGCAGCCGAGGCGACGGCGGATTCTGTAACGACGGCAAGTTCGCCTGTTGTGGCTGAACCGGGCTCGCGCCGGGTGGGTCGAAGATAGGCTCATTCATGTGTTCAAACGATTCGTTCGCCCATCCATACGGGCGAGGTCGAGGAAAGTCGCGCTGAATCGGCGCCTAGTGACTAGCGCAGCACGATCGGCAAGTGCTCACGATACAACACGGTGCGCGGATCAATCATGGCCTGGACGGAGTAGCCGTCGTACCACCCCTGGGCGTTGCCGGCGGCGTCCACCGCGCGGACGCGGAATTCGTAGGTGCTGCCCGGATTGCCGATGAAGATGGTGTGCGTCTCACGCAGCCCGGTCGCAATCGTGATCCACGGGCTATCGGCGACCGGCTGAAACTCGGTCAGCGGCGCGACGGTGGTCATGACGACGACCTCCGTCAGCACCACCGGCGCCGTAATCTCTTCCGTGCCCGATAGGATCAGCTCATAGCCGATGCGTGGCACGGCGACCTCCTCCACCGTGACCGTGTAGCTGGTGCGCGCCCGCACGATCTCACGCGCCTGCACGTCGTAGGTCAAGCCCTCATCCGAATCACGCGGCATGTCTTTGCCGGTCCAGCGCAGATATACCACCGGCAGGTTACCCAGTGCCTCACGCGCGATGCCCGCTGTCGGCTGAGCCGCCGGCTGCGCTTGCGGCCCGGGCGCGCCAATAGCCAGCTCGACGCTCTCGACGACCAGGTTACCGTTCGTGTCGGTGACCAACCGATAGGCGTCCACTGGCGAACTGGCCGTGGCGCTGAGCATCGCGCTCAGGCTGACCGCCGTCGTCGCATCGAGCATTTGCGCCCACGGTGGCGTGCGATCTACCAGGATTTCGCGCGGTGGCGTGGCATCGCTGTTGGCCGTGCCGTCACTCGCCAACACACTCCACAGGTAGCGTCCGTCCGCCGGCAGCGTCACCGTCCACTGCGTCTCCGGGATCCAGCCGCTGGTCGTGCGCCAGCCGTCGCTTTCGCGCCACACGGTCACGAAGAAGCGGCGCAGCTTCTCTCCCGCGATGTCGTCGGCGTCGCCGGCATCGGTCCAGCGCATGGTCGCCATGGGCGATGTGCTCCAACGCACCGGCTCTTCCAGCACGATAGGGGTATTGGGCGGCAAGTTGCCCAGGCGGATCTGCGCGTTGCCGCCGCGATTGACGTACTCGATGTCCACACGGTGCAGGCCGGAGGTCACCTGCACATCCTTGTTGTGAGCGATATACACATCGGAATCCGCGTTCCAGGCGTCAATCTCCAGCTTGCCGTCCACCCACAACCGCACGCCCCCCACTGCCTCGATGCGGAAGGGATAGACGCCCTCGCTGAGCGCGAGGTAGCGTGTCCAGCGCACCGAGAAATCGCGCGCCCCCATGTTGGCCGCCGGCGCAGCGCCGTTCCAGCGAAAGTTCAACGTCGAATCGGCCTTGACCATCGAGGCCGGCGGAGAGAGCAGCGTGTTGTTGAAATATTGGCCAACCCACGCACTCATCACCGAGGGGAGGATCTCATTCGGGCCGTATTGCGCCAGCGCAATCGGCGAGGTCTTGTGTACGTGCGCGGGGTTCAGCCGCAGGGCCTCGAACGTCTGCACATCGGGGATGGTGCGGCGCCGACCGTTGATGACGAGCGCTTCCGGCCCGACTTCCTCGGAGCGGACGATCAGCGGTGCGCGCCACACGAATTTCAGCGCATCGGCCCACACCTTGCGCAGTGGATCATCGCCGGTGTGATTGCCTAGCAAGACATAGCCGGCATCGCCGCGCACGAAGGGATACGCGCCCAAGGGCATCCAGCCGGGTCGCGCTTTGTTCTGCGAGCGGCGCACCAGGCTCATGCCCTCGGCGTGCACGATGCGATAGGTCGCCACCGGCACTGCGCTGTCATCGGTGTCTTCGCGAGGAATCCAGGCCGAAACTTCCCAGATGCCATCGAAGGGCAGATTCGGCGTCCAGCGGGCGATGGCGGTATCGTCACCAGGACCGAGGTTGGACGGGTCGGTGGTGACTGCAAAACGCGATTCGCTCGCGAAGCCAACCGGATAAGCAGTCCACTCGCCCTGGGCGGTGAAGCCGGGATCGGCATCGTTCACGATGACCTCGACGCTGAGCGACGGGCCGCCACCGACTTCCAGCGCCTCGGTCGCGCCTTGCGGGACGACGGTGACGATGGCGAATTCGCCATAGCCCACACCCCATTCCAGTTCGGTGTCCGGTTTGTTGAGCAGGTTGGGGCGCACGATCATCACTCGCCGGCCGTTGGTCGTGTCGTAGCCGATGATGGTGCCGGCGTGGCTGCCCCAGGGCGATGTGCCGAACGCGCCGATGACCGGCCGGCCGGCGTCAATTTGCGCGACGATCTGCTCGAACTCCGGCGCGTAGACCGCTCTGACGCTGAACCGATAGCCGCGCTCGCGCACGAACCAGTCGAACCCTTTGGCGACGTCGGCCGCGTCGTAGCCGCTGTCGCTGATCTTGCCGTCGTCGTCCACGTTGTTGTAGCAGAACAGGTTGGGAAAAAGGTCGCGCAGGCGCTGGAATGTGGCATTCTCGTTGCCGTCCCACAGCGCCGGATAGCCGCGCTCGGCCCAATACTTGAGCAGGGTGGCCGCGGCGACGGTGAAGCAGCCGGGCCAGCAACCGTCGTTGTCACATGCGCACTGCCAGATGTTGCCGGCGCGCGGGACGATGTCATCCGGCACGCCGCTGAGGATGACGCGCTGCGGCTGCACCTGGCGCGGTTGCCGGCGCGCCGAGGCCGGCGGATTGGACATAGCGAAGAGCGCCACCGGCGCGGCGACGCCCGAAACGGCGACGACGAAGCACGCGCACAACGCGATGCGCCAGATTGCACGCACGACGGCACGCCCCTCGCCCATGACCTCGAGAATTATAGGCTGCCGACCGTCGCCTACCGTCCGGACAGGCTACTACAATGCAGGCGACATGGATACATCCGCCAAACTCAGGCGCTTTCTGCGAGAGACAACGCCGCTGTTTGCAGTGATGCTCTTCTTGGCCATGATCAACCTCGTCACCAGCCCGGAATTTCCGTGGGCGATCTTCCCGATCGGCGCGATGATGATCTCGGTGTTGGTCACTGCATCCAAGATCTTCCTGGCTGATGAGGGCACCGATAACGCTGCAAAGCGCGCGTCGCGAAGCCAAGAGACGATGTTCGTCGCGCGCGGCTCGGAGACCTCGGCACGCCTGGCGCAGGCGCAGGCCTACAAGCGGCAGCTAGACGCACTGGTGAACGCGACCGGCGACCCGATGCGCAAAGACAAGCTACGCGAGTTGGCCGATCAGGTCGCCGTCTGGGTGAAAGAAGTCGAAGCAATGGCGCGCCGCATCGAGGAATTCAAGCACAACGAGGTCATCCAGAACGACCTGGCGAGCGTGCCGCAGGCCATCAAGAAGCTGACCGCGCAACTGGCAACCGAGACCGATCCGAACGTCCGCGCCAGCATCGAACGCACGCTGGCCGCACGCGCCGACCAGATGCAATCGCTGCAAAAGCTGCAGAGCCTTACTCGTCAAGCCGAAGTGCAACTGGAGAACACCGTTGCCGCGCTCGGTGCAATCTACTCTCAGGTGCTGGCGATGCAATCTACCGATCGGGCAGCCGACTACAGCCATCTGTCCGCCGAGGTGGACGAGCAGTCGCGCATGCTCAAAGATCAACTCGAAGCTCTGGAAGAAGTGAAGCTCGACCGGCGGCAAACGAACCTGTTGGATGCATGAACCACCACGAAGGTGCACCGGCACGAAGGGCGCCGGTTGATCGGGTAGCGCGCCTCCGCTCCTCCACAGTCACAGGTGCCGATCAGCCCGATCAGCGCGCACGCCACTCCCAGGCGTTCCAGGTGATCGGCGCATACAGCGATGGCCGCACGCCGGCCACCCGACGCAGCCAAACCTCGCGCTTGGGTATGTAGAGCGGGACGAACGGCGCAGCCTGCTGAATCGCCGCCTCCGCCCGCGCCAATGCCTCCGCTCGTGCGCGCGGCGAAACTACGCGCTCGCCGTCTTCCGCTTCGGCGATCAACTGCTCCACAGCCTCGTCGCAGAAGCCGCTGGCATTGCCCTTCGAGAAATCGTGCGACTCGCGGGTTGGGATGCCGGCGCAGCCGAATTGTCCGCCAAGCGCCGTCGGCGCGACGGTCTGATACAGCGCAGCGTCGAAGTTGCGCGTGAGCAGAATACCGCCTTGCTCGTAGGGGGCGAACATCTTGCTTGCCCGGCCCAACCCGAACACGATCTCGATGTTCACCCCGAAGCCGACCGCCGCCAGTTGCTTTTGAATGAGCTGCGCGATGGTGTTGCGCGGCTCACGCTCGGTCGTGGTCAGCTTGAATTCGAGCGTACGGGTAACGGTAGCTCCGTTCGCATCGGTAAATGCTTTGCGGCACGGCCAAGCGTCGCACGCCCAGCCCGCCTCGGCCAACAGCGCCCGCGCGCGCGCCGGGTCGTATGGCAGCACCGAACGAACGGGCGCGACCGAATCCAAACTGCCGGTCAGCGCCGAACGGTCAATCGCATGCGCCACTGCCTGGCGCACGCGCACGTCGTCGAACGGGAAGCGATCCACGTTGAGCACCAGTTGCTCCAGACCGGCAGGGAAGGCAATCGCAGTCACGTCGCTTGAGGATGCACGCCCAACTGGCGAATTGAACGAGATGAACGGCGCGTCGCCTTGAACGAGCGCCGCCGGATCACCCGCGACGAACTCGATGCCGGCGACGCCTGGCGCGCCCAGCGGGAACGAACGCGCCGAAGGACGGAGCAGGATTCGGTCTTCGTCGACTTCAGCGATCTCATACGCGCCATCGCCGATCGGCCGCGCAGCGAACGCGCTGCTGCGTTGTTCCATCGGAGGCACATCGCGCAGCAGATGGGTAGGCAGCCAGCGCAGCACGGCCCAGTAGTTCACCGGCGCCAGCGGTCGTTCGCGCCGTGCATAGGCGGCGTAGTCGCCCAGCCGCGAGAAATACTCGAACGGCACCTCGCCGCGCAGCGCGCCTTCTGCTGCGGCGCGCGCCTGTGCTGCGCTCATGAACCTCACGACCACCGTTCGGTCGTCGAGCGCAGTCATCGAGAACACCCGCTGAGCCAGTGGATCGCGCAGGCCGGACTCCGGTGACATGGTCAATTGCCAGGCGAAGAGAGCGTTCTGCGCGCTGACCGGCACACCGTCGGTCCAGCGCCAGTCTGGCCGAATCCGAAAGGTCACCTGCAGATGGCGATCCGGTCCTTCACCGACGAAGACCGCGTCGCCGTTCTCCGCAGTGGGGACCCGCTCGCACCCCAGCGCGACCGGCGCACCCTGCTCGTCCTGGCCCACACAGCCGACGAATAGCGCGCCCAACACGTCACGCGCGCCCGGCGACGTCGCGTAGAACGGGTGCAGCGTGTCAATCGCGTCGGAGAGTGGGAGACGAACGGGTTGAGGTGGAACCGGTGTAGCCGTCGGCTGTGGCGTCGCCGTAGGAAGCGGTGTCTCTGTCGGGGCGAAAATCGTCAATTCGATCTGCGGCGTCGCGACGGGGACTTCCGGCGGGGCCGGTTCGGGCGAGCAAGCAGCCAGGGCAAGCGTAAAACCGCAGATGATCCGTGTGAGTGGACGAATCGGATGGAGTTCGACCGAGGCCATAGACGATGTGGCCTCTAGTTTAGCGGGCGCGAGGTGGAGGGGTATTGCGTTTTGCGTTTTACGTCTTACGTCCTACGTCTTGCGTTTACGCCCTTCGCCCCGCTCGCTGCGCAATAAAAAGAGCCGGCTCGCGTTCGGAACCGGCTCTTCGTTCGCGCAGGTCAGACTTTGTGAATTTGGTCGGCCGCCGGCAGCGCCTCCACCTTCGACTGACCCAGCAGCGCCATCTTGCTCGGGTTGAGTTCGGCAATCGCGTCAATCACGCCCAACGCTTTAGCTTGCTCCGGCGTGAAATACACATCGCGGTCGGTGTAGCGGATCACCTGCTCCTCGGTCATGTTGGTATGGCGCATGATGATCTTGTTGATGGTGTCTTTGATGCGCAGAATCTCGCGGGCCTGGATCTCGATGTCGGACGCCTGGCCCTGCGCGCCGCCGAGTGGCTGATGCATGTGAATCGTGGCGTTGGGCAAAGCGTAGCGCTTGCCTTTGGTGCCGGCCAGCAGCAGCAGCGTGCCGAAGCTGGCGGTCAAGCCGACGGCGAACGTGGCCACCGGTGCCGAGATCATCTGCATCGTGTCGTAGATGGCCATGCCGGCATAGACCGAGCCCCCCGGCGAGTTGATGAAGAACTGAATATCCTTCTCGTTGTCCTCGCGCTCCAGGAAGAGCAACTGCGCCACGATCAGGTTGGCCACCTGGTCGTTGATCGGCGTGCCGAGGAAGACGATGCGCTCCTTCAGCAGCAGCGAATAGATATCGTATGCGCGCTCGCCGCGCCCGTTGGTCTCGATGACCATCGGGATGACATTCTTGATCGCGTCGAACTGCGCCTGCGAGTAAATTGGCAACATGACTTACCCCTATCCCGGCCATCCATCCAAAGACATCGCCGCACTGTGTTCCCCGGCGCTGCGCCCCGAATGGATGGGCCTGAATGAAACTCCTCTCGTGATTAGTCCCCGATTACTACCACGCCATCGTTAGCCGAATATTTGTGTCAAGCCGGTGCGGCCTCCGGCTCGGCCGGCTGGCCGGCCGGTTCGCTCGCTTCCAATTCTCCCTTGGCGATCCGCACCATCCGATCGAGCACCTTGCTGGAGAGGATGTTGTTCCTGATGGTGCTGCGCATATCTTCTTGGGCCAGCATCCTGCGCACGTCCGCCTGGCGGCTGCCATAGCGCCGCGCGGTGAGTTCGACCTCGGCGGCGATCTCCTCTTCGCTCACGTTCAGGCCTTCGGCGCGCGACAACTCGCGCATCACCAAACCGCGCCGGCTGCGTTGCTCGGCGATCGGCCGCAGCTCTTCGCGCACCTGTTGCTCGGTCTTGCCTTGCACCTTCAGCCATTCCTCGAAAGGTAAGCCCTCCGTGTCACGAACATCGTCTTTGAAGTCCTGCAGCAAGTCGTTCAACCGATCCTCGACGAACGCGGGCGGGTAGTGCACGTCGGCCAGAGCGGTGAACGCATCCAGCACCTGCATGGCGAATTCCTGGTCGGCCTGGCGTTGCTTGAATTCGGTGAGCCGCCGGCGCAAATCCTCGCGCAGCTCAGCCAGGGTCGAGAAAGCGCTGGCCGCCTGGGCGAGTTCGTCGTTGATATCGGGCAGCGTCCGGCTGCTCACCCGTTGCACGTCAATCGAAACGTCGAGCTGCTTCCCACGCAGCGATTCCTCGTCGAAGTCATCCGGCAGCGTCAGAGTCGCGTCCTTGTGTTCGCCGGCGCTCATCCCTACGACGAGGGCCGACAACCCCGGCAAGGCCTCACGATCCGCGTCGAGCACCATGCCGCGCCGCGGCTGGAAGCGCAGCACCTCTTCCTCGCTGCCCGGCAGCTTGCCCACCACGCTCAACTCGACCAGGTCGCCCATCTCCGCCGGCCGCTCGGCCAATTGCACGATGGCGTTCTCTTCACGGATGAATTGGAGCTGCTGCTCGATCTCCTCTTCGGTGACGACGACCGACGGCGCCGGCAGACGAATAGACTGGTAATCCTTCAGATCCACCTTCGGCTCGAGCGGCACGCGCGCGATCAACTGGTAAGGTGACTGCTTGACTTCCTCGATCTGGCCGGGGCCGTAAGGGTCTATGCCGGCTTCATCCAATGCCTTCGGATACACCTCGCGGGCGACGCGATCCACAACCTCGGCGTCGAAGACATCTTGGCCGCCGACGGCGCGAATGACCGCCGCCAGCGGCGCATGGCCGGGGCGAAAGCCGGGAATGCGGACCTGCTTGGATAGCTCGCGCGCCACATCGCGACGCGCCCTGTTCACGACATCGTCATCTACGGTAATCGTTAGGCGCACTTCGTGCGTATCGAGGGTTTCAACTTGGAAGTTCATGGTTGTAATCCGATGGGGACGGAGGGACTTGAACCCACACGCCTTGCGGCACATGATCCTAAGTCATGCGCGTCTGCCAGTTCCGCCACGTCCCCACACGTGATATTGGGTGTATTTGCATTTCCAGCGAGTGGCTGCGCTTCACCGTGCTCAAAGGCGACGAGATTATACTAGCTCGCCTTTGGATATCGTGGGGCAGGCCGCTTCGAGCAGCCTGGTTTTTCTGGTAACTGATCTTCGACCATGAGCAAAACGAGATTGTGGCTGGAGCGCATCGGGGTGGGCATCATCGCCTTCTTGTCGTTGTCGGCGCCCTTTGTATTCGGATTCGTGTATTACCTGGGTGTGACGGATGGCATTGACATCAACGTCGGCGATCCGCTGCGCGAATCGCGCATCTGGATGATCCACGAGCGGCGCGGCCCGGCGGGTATTGGCTGGCTATACACCGCCCCTACCGATAGCCCGCAGCCCGGCGTGCAATGCGCCCGCTCTCAACTCACTGTATTGAGCTGGAGCGGCGGCCCGCTGCTCGATACCAGCGCCAAGTATTGCCGCTGCTACGAGCAGGTGGGCAACCGCCTCAAAGAATCGGCAGTGACCTGCCGCGAATAAACGGCGCGTGACGCAACACAATGCTGAAAGAGCTTTATCTCATTCGCCACGCTCACCCGCAGCCGAACACCGGCCTGGCCTACGACCGCGTTCCCGGCCCACCGCTCTCCGAGGCTGGGCGCGAGGAGGCGCGCGCGACCGGCTTGTATCTGTCGCAATGCGGCCTGGAGCAGTTGTTCGTCTCGCCGTTGGATCGCACTCAGGAGACGGCGCGCCTGATCGCCGAACACACCCAAGCGCCTATCCAGATCGAGGAAGCGCTGGCCGAACACCGCAGCGATGAGAGCTTCGAGAGCGTCAGTGCGCGCGTGCAAGCGCTGTTGGCGCGCATCGAGCAGGATTCGTTCACGCGCGTGGGATTCGTCACCCACGGCTCGCCAACCAAGGCGCTGCTGCAAACGCTGTCGAACGGCGCGCTCGACCTGTCCAGGTTCGTCTTCGACAACGGGAACCATGTGCCCACGGCCGGCGTATGGCGCGCGGAACGAACAAGCGAAGGATGGCGATTGGAGCTGGTCTTCACGCCGGCGATGGCGCGCGCCGGCTGAGCGCAACGGCCGGCGTTAGCGGCGGGCAGGCGACTTGGCAGGAAAGCGCCAAAGGTAGAAAACACTCGAAGGGGCTGAATCCTCTAGGGCGGGGCGAAGGCCCTGCCCGTCCGCCTGCACGTGATGTTGGGGCGCTTTTTGATGTCATCCTATGCATCAGATGGTCCTGGTTGCCATTGGGTTGAAGTTGCCCATTCTTCGGCAGCCAGATAAATCAGATCAACTGCTGGGTCTTTCACTTCGGAATACCTCGCCTGATCAGCTAGATGTTGCGCTAGGCGACGCTTCAATTCGGCATAGGCTTCTGCCGTAGATGGGCGGGAACGCAGATAGTCACGAAACAAGAGTGCAAATCTCTGGTTAGTTCGACCTTGAACACGAACATGAATGTTGGTACGACGTTGATTAGGCGGTTGGATGAACAGCCACTTTTGCCATTCGGCTTCCGATCTGGGGGCGTGTGCTGGAGAATGGTCGCGCCCAATCCCTTCTTGTCGAGGGTAACCGAGAACAAGCATGGCTGAAAGAAACTTTTGATCAAGTGCCGTGACTGTAATCTGAATATCAATCACATCCTTTGCGGCTAGACCTGGCACAGATGTCGAACCGATATGATCAATTCGCAAGGCGAGTTCACCCAAACCCAAGCGGAGGGCTGAGGCAATCTCGCGAAATTCATGAGCCCAAATGCTTTTGTAAGCGACAATCTCGACCATGGTTATTTCCAAACAGCGCCCCAACGGCCCGCGTCAGCCGCACGCGGAGCGCCGTCCGCTGCATGCCATTGTTAGAAGGCGATCGCTCCGCATTCCCAGTGTGACCAGCCCAGATCCGACTCAATTCGGCGGCGATACTCCGTGTCAATCTGACGGGGCGCACACCGTACGTATCGTTCTGCATTGTCTCTCACCGCACCGGTAAGAGTCCGCAGATACTGGACGACCTGATCGGCGGTAGGCAAGATCGCCTGGCCGTTGAACCTGGGCCCCAGTGCCGTCCAAACCACGGCGTCGAGGCCTTGGGCCTGCGCCCAGTCGGGGAGCGCAGGAATCGGGTCAGGCGCGGCTTCCCCGCGCTGCCAAGATCCAATTCGGGACGTCCAATTGTTGCCGGTAATGCCCTCCCGGTCGTAAAGCGCCTCCTTGGCCGACTGAAGCTCTTTGGGAAGCATCACAGCCCACAGAACTCGGACCGGAGCCGCCGTCGGTACGATGACAAGAGTGACACGCCCATCTGACGATTGACGAGCGAACTCAACAGGCACGAAAGGGCCATCCTCGAACCACCGGCGCCGTATCGGGAGCGCGCGGGGATCCCAGATCAACGAGCCCCATCCAAGACACGCGATGTTCATGGGTCTTCGCCGCCCAACGGCGCGCGCTTCACCTGCGGCGCGAGCGAAGCGAGCGTCCGCTGGAAACGCATGTTGGGCAGACGGTTGTGATGGATTCCTTTACCCTGACTTGGGCTTGACCTCAAATTCCAGTTGGGAACGGTAGAAGCAAACGTCAAACTCCATGAAGAAATTGGTTTGCCCAAGTATCAACGGAACGGTATTGCTCTTGACCCACGCAAAGGCTAAACGCACAGGTGCAAATTGGCCTACCTGTGCAGTCACGAACAACGGCATGGCATTCAAATTACCGAGCGTGCCTGCCAATCGAATATTGGCCTTCGGTCATCCCAAGTTGCGCCGAGACGGAGACCAACTTCAGAGGGAAGTATATTGATCGTTGAGGCACTGTCCACCAATGCGACAACTTCAACGCTTAGACCGCCCAAATGAAGAACAAGTGGCAGACGAGGCGGGCTGTCAAATTCATTTTGTGATGGATCAATGGTCGAGTACTTGAACCGCATTGTGTTCAATTGCCACTGGTGTCTGCTGTCCTCATGGCATCCATTAATGCTTTGCCTGCCTCAAACACATTGTAGGGACTTGCTAGGTAATAAATCTTGTACGGCTCAAAAGGAAAGATGTCCTGCGCCATATCCAATTCTTCCGCCAAGATGCGAATGAGCTGGATCTTGTCCAGTATTGGCAGTTGCCGAACAGCGGGAAGAATTTCAGTTAGCGTCAACATTCACTCCTTTCGCGCTTCAAACAGGCTATGCCTGTTGCGAAGTTTGCCCAACTTAGTATTCTGCTGCAATTCTGCGGGCTAACCCTGCACTTGTCAAACACCCTCAGCACGACGGGTGCATTTCAATTTTGGGGCAGGAGTGCGCCGAAGAAGCGCACAGACTGACCTCGCCCGCGCGGGCATAGACGCCGTCGTGGATTGACAGACCGGCATCTCAGCGAGGGACGACAAGCCGCAGGCCGCTGCGGGCATAATGCGAGGACAGTTATATCCGGGAGGTGTGCCATGAAAGAGACCAGGGCGACGACACAGCGCAAGTCAGCGTCTTCGCCACGGCGAGGCGAGATGAAAGCGGTGCTGATGCGAGAAGCGGAGGCCGTGATCGATGAATTGCTGGACTGGAATGAACAGGCCGGCCAGCCGACGCTGACGCAGATCGAGGAGGTGATCCTGAAGCTGCGCAAGCGGATGAGCGAGGCGATGGCGGTCACCGTGATCGAGGCGCAAGAGGCGAGCCGCCCGGTGCCGGGGCCGGTCTGTCCGCAGTGCGGGCGGGAGATGCACTCCAAAGGCCGCAAGCGGAACACGGTCGAGAGCCGCGTGGGCAGCCTGCCCGTGCAGCGAGGATACTACTACTGTGAAGCCTGCCGCGTCGGGCTTTTCCCCCCTCGATCGGCAGCTGGCGGTGTGGGACAAGCACTGGAGCGAACAGGTGGCCAAGCAGGCGGTGTGGCTGAGCGGGCTGGTGACGTTTGAGGAAGCGGAGCGCATCCTGGGACAGGTGGGCGGGCTGGTCATGTCCGACAGCAGTGTGTGGCGGCGGGTGGCGGTATGGGGAGAGCGCTTTCGGGGGGTAGAAGCCACACAACGCGCCCTGGCGGACGGCGGCGGGCGCACCGCCGAGGCGGCGACCGTGCCGGGCAAGATGGGTGTCGCCCTGGACGGAGCAACGGTTCATGTGCGTGGCGAAGGCTGGAAGGAACTCAAGGTGGGGTGCGTGTTTGATGTCGTCCTGCAGCCGACCTGGGATCGCCAGAGCGAGGAATGGGTCGACACGGCCCGTGCCGTCCGCACCAGCTATGTCGCCCATCTGGGCGGGCCGGAACGATTCGGCCAGATGTTGTGGATGGCAGCCCAACGTCGCGGCTGGACGCAGGCGCGTGACACCATCGCCTTGGGCGATGGCGCCGGGTGGATTTGGCATCTAGTCAGCGATCAGTTCTACGACAGCCGACAAGCCGTGGACTGGTATCACGCCAGCCAGCATCTGTGGCAGGTTGCTCACGGCCTGCACGCAGCAGGCAGCCCGGCGGCCCAGGCTTGGTATCGTGCCCACGAAACCCTCTTGTTCCAGGGCCATGCCGACCGGATTGCGGCTCGACTCCGTCAGGCCGCCCATACCCATCCCCAGCACGCCGAGATGCTACGGCGTGAAGCGGGCTACTTCGGGGACAACTGGCGACGCATGCAATACCAGAGCCTGCGCGAAGATGGCTGGCCGATCGGCAGCGGCGTGGTCGAGAGCGCCTGCAAGCAATTCCGTCATCGCTTCGCCGGTAGCGGGATGCGCTGGAGCCGTCCCGGCATCGAGCGTCTGCTCCCGATTCGGGCGGCCGTCATGGGTCACGCCTTTGACGCGATGTGGTCTGCTGCCTATTCTTCGCCCCCAAACTAAAATGCACCCCAGCACGACGTATTCTCACAAAGCTGCGGCTTATCTTGCAAATGTGCGCAACACTACTGACAGTCGGGCACCATGGAAAACCCTGCGGAGACAAAACAAGACGCGCCGCATCCTCCCAAGCCCCCTCGCCTGCTCGATCAACTCCGCGACGCCACGCGCCGCCTCCATTATGCCTACAGCACCGAGAAGTCCTACGTCAGCCGCGCACGGAGCGCTGTCGGCTGGAAGTGCAAGTGAGGCGTAGAAAGTGATGACTGCCCTGTTCCGAATGACCGCATCCTGCGTTTTGGCATCCGTCAGGAAGATTTCGTAGCTCAGCGGCAAGATAAGGATAGTCTTTCCAAAGCGATGTGATAATCTGTTCTCCGGTCAACATACCAGGTTACCCTGTCGGGTAGAACCAGAGCGGCGGCTGACTTCACATTGTGGCGAGCAGGCGCGCCTTTCCGCCGTTCACGTTCGAGAGGTCAATTTCGTTCAGATGCAAGTCAACACCGGCAGCGCCAAAGGGCGTCGGCTCAAATCCGTGCCGGGCGACACCACCCGCCCCATCACCGATCGCGCCAAGCAGGCCATCTTCAACATTTTGATGGATGACGTGCGCGGCTCGCGCTGGCTCGACCTATTCGCCGGCACCGGCGCAGTTGCGATCGAGGCACTCAGCCGCGGTGCAGAGCACGCCACGCTAATCGACATCGCGCCGGAGGCCATCAAAGTCATTCGTGAGAACCTGCGCATCACGAATCTCGAATCGAAAGCGCGCGTGATCCGGCAAGACGCCTTCGATTACTTGCAGGCCAAGCCCAACGCGCGCTACGATTACATTTTCGTCGCCCCGCCGCAGTATCAGGGGCTATGGTCGCGGGCGCTGGTCGCGATTGACGAGAACATCGGCTGGTTGAGCGAAGCCGGCACGGTGATCGTTCAGCTCGACCCGAAGGAGTACTTCCCGATCCAACTCGAGCATCTAGAACTCAGCGATCAGCGGCGCTATGGCAAGACGATGCTGCTGTTCTACGACCGAGTCTAGCCGGCGCGTCACCGGCTGAAAATGGCGATCACCGCCGGCACCGGCTCGAACGAATCCATTGAAATACCGCCCAGGTCGCCGGCCAGCCACAGGCCGGATGATCCGCCGCCGTCCAGGTTGAGTGCATGCACCACGCGCAGCTCGGGTGAAGCCACCAGGAAGTCGGCCAGATCGGTCAGCGTCCACTGCGCCATCTGCGTTACACCCAGCAGCACGGCGCCCGCGCGATCGAGCGCGACGAAGCTGCGGCGGTTGCGCTGGCCGTTGTCGGTGATGCCTTCCACCCGCTGCGCATTCACCACCAACATCGGGAAGCTCTGCACGGCCTGCTCGATGGCCGGGTCGAAGCGATAGGGATGCGTGCGCAGCCACTGCAACGATGGCCGGCCATCCCGCAGCGCGAACATCCCGCCGAAGCCGCGATAGCTCCGCCCGAAGGCCTGACCGTCGGCGATGAGTAGGCCGGTGGCGCGATGGGTTTCATCGAAGAACCCGCCGTTGATGACCAGATCGGCGCCGGCAGCAAGCTGCCAGTCGCGCGCCCTGCGCGGCGCCTGCGGATCGTAGAGCACGCGCAGCACGGCGCGACGCAAATCTACGCGCGCTACTATGAGCAGCTCATCGAACCCGTTGCTGCGACCTTGCAGCAACGTGTATTCGATCGCCGGCGTCAGGGCACGCCATCGCCCGTCGTAGCCGAGCGGCGTTGCAGCGGGCGCCGGCGTGTTCGTAACGACTGCCGGCCGCGTCGGATAGATCACCGGCGAGGGGAAGACCGTCGGAGATGCAACCGGAGCGGTGGGGACATCGCTGCATGCTGCGAGCAGGGTGAAAGTTGCTGCCGCACCAACGGCGCGCAGGAGACGCATCACGGACGATTCTACGCTGTTAGAATCGCGTTCCGGTATGCGCGAAAGCGACTTCGTTACGGTGATCGGCGGCGGTCTGGCCGGCACAGAAGCGGCATGGCAGATCGCCCAACGCGGTGTGCGCGTCAAGCTCTACGAGATGCGCCCGCACAAGATGACGCCAGCGCACACCACCGGCTATCTGGCCGAGCTGGTGTGCAGTAACTCGCTGGGGGCCGATCAGGTGGACAAGGCGCCCGGACTGCTCAAGCGCGAGATGCGCATGCTCGGTTCGTTGATCATGGCATGCGCCGAGCGCGCCACCGTGCCGGCCGGCGGCGCGCTGGCCGTGGATCGCGAGCTCTTTGCGCTGGAAGTGACCCACCGCATCGAATCGCACCCGCTCATCGAGGTCATCCGCGAGGAAGCCACGCGCATTCCCGAAGGCGTCAGCGTGATCGCCAGTGGGCCGCTCACGTCGGATGCGCTGGCGGCCGAGATCGCCCGGCTGAGCGGCAGCACGTATCTCTACTTCTGGGACGCCATCGCGCCCATCGTGACGCTCGACTCGATTGACTTCAACATCGCCTTCCGCGCCTCGCGCTACGGCAGGGAATTGAGAGTTGAGAATGAAGCATTGAGAGAGCAATCTCGCGGTTCGAATTCTCAATGCTCACCGCGCGCTCAGCTCGCCGAAGGCTCGGCCAGAAGCGGGATCGGAACAGTCGGCGATGCTCAATTCACTGAGGGCGACTACATCAACTGCCCGATGACGCGGGAGGAGTACTACGCCTTTGTCGAGGCGCTGGCGACGGCGGAGACGGCGACGCTGCGCGACTTCGAGTTGCGCGATGAGCGTTTCTTCGAGGGCTGCCTGCCGATCGAGGTGCTGGCGCGGCGCGGCAAGGACGCGCTGGCTTTCGGGCCGATGCGGCCGGTAGGCATCCGCGATCCGCGCACGGGCAAGCGGCCGTTTGCCGTAGTGCAACTGCGACAGGACAACGTCGCCGGCACGCTCTACAACATCGTCGGTTTCCAGACCAACCTTAAATTCCCCGAACAGGACCGCGTGCTGCGTATGATCCCCGGCCTGCAAAACGCCGAGTTCGTGCGCTACGGCCAAATGCACCGCAACACGTTCATCAACTCCCCGGCGCTGCTGGAAGCCACACTCAAATTCACAAGGTCGGGTGAAGGGCCGGAAAGGCGATCGGCAAGCAATGCTCCCCCTTGCACAATTTTCTTTGCAGGGCAAATCGTCGGCGTAGAAGGCTATGTGGGCAATGCGGCCACCGGGCTGTTGGCCGGCATCAACGCGGTGCGCGCACTGCGCGGCGAACCGTTGGTTACGCTGCCGCCCACGACAATGCTCGGCGCCCTGTGCCATTACATCGTCCATGCCGACCCGAAGCACTTCCAACCGATGAAGGCGAACTTCGGCATTCTGCCGCCGCTGGCGCAGCTGCCGCGCGACAAGCGGTTGCGCGGCGCGGACTATGCCGAGCGCGCCCAGCGCGACCTGCAGGCCGCGATCGAAGCACAAGGCATCCTTGGCGACGTCCTACTGCCGGCTGAAAGCTAACTACCCGCTCACCCTCCTTCTCATCATCAACGATCGCCACTATGTGGGCCCGCTACACGATCACCGTTTCGTTCCTCGCGCTCGCCATCGCCTACGGTGCAACGTTGTTCGCCGGCTGGAGCATCGCGCGCGCCGTGCCGGGCGTGGCCAGTGCAGAGCAGACCAGCTTCCTGGCACGCAGCCTGGCCATCGCCATCATCGCCTGGCCAATCTGGGCAATCCACTGGCGCTGGGCTCAGCGCGATTGGCGCTGGGACGGCACGGTGTCGCAGTTGTATCTAGCCTTCTTCACGATCATGGGCCTGATCGCCAGCGCATGGATCGGCATGCAATTCATCAGCCGACTGTTAGAGGTGCTGTTCGGCACCAAGCCGGCAGACGGTGATTCGATCAGCTATCTGATCGGCGCCTTGTGGTCCACACTGGTGTCGCTGTTGGTGTGGGTCTATCACGGCGGGATTTGGATTCAGCATCGCCGTCGCGCAGCGCGATGAACGCCATCCGAATCCTCCGCACCCACACGGCGAAGAACCTTAAAAAGGACGATTGCAATTCGCATACACCGCGTTGACGCACGATATATAATGCCGCGCACTTCGCCAGAGAGTATTGACGCATCGTGAGCGTATCCGGATCCCGTGCGTAGATGCGAAGACCTCGAAGAAGCGTGATCCGGATGGTCACTAAGCGCCTACGAGACAACCTAAGTATGCGCAGCCTGGCAGGGAGGCGTCGGGCTGCAAAGTGAGCTATGAAGACGGCAGCAACGAAGATCCTCCTCGTACAAGGCGGCCTGGGTGACTCCGTCGGACCGGTGCTCGAACGCCATGGCTATCGAGTGATCTGGGTGCGCACGGCCAAGCACGCTTTGGAACGTGTGGCTAACGAAAAGTTAGCGCTGGTGGTGATTGACGCGCCTTCGCTCAACGCGAATGCAGAGAAACTGTGTCAAGAAATCAAGCGCGTGAAGGAGCTGCCTGTGCTCATGATCGGCGCGGATGTATCGGCCAGCAACGGGATCAACGCCAGCACCTACAGCGGCTGCGCCGATGCGTTCGTATCGCGGCCGTTGCAGTTGCGCCGCTTGCTCTCGCGCCTGGAGAAGCTGCTGCCGGAGGGTTTGACGTTGGAGTTGCGCTGCGGCGAACTCGTCTTCCGGCCTGCCGACGGCATCTTGCGCAAGCGCAACGAAGAGATTTACCTCAACCCGAAACTATCCAAGCTGCTGCAGCTCTTCATGCAGCGACAAGGCGAGGTGTTGCCGCGCAAACTGCTCATGCAGCAGGTCTGGGAAACCGACTATCTTGGCGACACGCGCACGCTCGACGTGCACATTCGCTGGCTGCGCGAAGCAATCGAGGATAATCCCACCGAGCCGGTATATCTTCACACCGTGCGGGGACAGGGTTACCGCTTCGACAATCCTAGAGCCAAGAAATGAACATCGTCGTCACCGGGTCAATTGCCTACGATTATCTAATGACCTTCCCGGGGTCGTTCAGCGAGCATATCCTGCCGGAACACATGGCGCGCGTCAGTCTGAGCTTCCTGGTGGACTCGATGGAGCGACGGCGCGGCGGCTGCGGCCCGAACATTGCCTACACGCTTGCGCTGTTGGGTGAGCGCCCCCGCCTGATGGGCACGGCCGGCCAGGATTTCGACGAGTACCGCGAATGGCTGGAGTCGGTGGGCGTGGACACATCGCTCACCCGCATCGTCCGCCATAAGTTCACGGCGTCGTTCTTCTGCAGCACCGACCGCAACAACAACCAGATCGCGTCGTTCTATTCCGGCGCGATGGCCGACGCCCGCGAGTTATCCTTCAAAGACCTGGCGTTCAGGCCCGACATCGTCATCATCTCGCCGAACGATCCGCACGCGATGATCCAACACGCCCAAGAGTGCCGCGAGTTGGGCATCCGCCACATCTTCGACCCCGGCCAGCAAGTCGCGCGGTCATCGGGTGAAGAACTCAAAGCCGGCATCATCGGCGCCGACATACTGATTTGTAACGATTACGAGTTCGAGGTAATCCGCCAGAAGACGGGGCTGACCGAAGCCGACGTGCTGTACCACTCCGAAGCGCTCATCATCACACGCGGCGCGAAAGGCTCGACGATCCTGCTGCGCGACCATCGCATTGACATCCCCGCCGTGCCGGAAGAGCGCGTCGTTGATCCCACCGGCGTCGGCGATGCGTTCCGCGGCGGCCTGCTCAAGGGGCTAGCGGCAGGTGCCGACTGGGAGACCTGTGGCCGGCTGGGCAGCGTCGCGGCCACGTTTGCCCTGGAACACGTCGGCGGTCAGGGCCACCGCTACACCTGGGAGCAATTCAAAGCGCGCTACGAAGCGCACTTCGGCCCGCTCAACATCGTAATGAATGGCAAATCGCCGGCGGGCTAGTAATCATGGGTCCGCGCTACCAGAAGAACACAAGCGGCTTCGCCCATCTTCGATCGCTACAAGGGGCAAGCAGCCTGGAGTCCCGGTGCTTTGTGTCTTTTCGGTCGAATCGTATGTGATCGTATGTGAATAGAAGGAGAGACAACCCGATGAATTACGACGTCAAAGACATGAACCTGGCGACTGCAGGTCGCTACAAGATCGAGTGGGCCGAGCAGGAGATGCCTGTGCTCCGGCTCATCCGCGAGCGCTTCGCAAAGGAGCAACCGTTGAAGGGCGTGCGCGTGGCCGCCTGCCTGCACGTCACCAGCGAGACGGCGGCGTTGATGCGCACGCTGCAAGCCGGTGGCGCGGATATCGTGCTGTGCGCCAGCAACCCGCTCAGCACGCAGGACGAAGTCGCTGCCTCGCTCGTCGCCCACGACGAGATTCCCGTTTTTGCGATCAAGGGCGAGGACAACGCCACGTACTACAAACACCTGAATGCAGCGCTCGACCATCACCCGCACATGACGATGGACGACGGCTGCGACCTAGTGAGCGTGCTGCACAAAGAGCGCCCGCATCAGGTCGGCGAGGTGCGCGTCGGCACGGAAGAGACCACGACCGGCGTCATTCGCCTGCGCGCGATGGCCAAGGACGGCGCGCTGCGCTTCCCGGTGTTGGCGGTGAACGACAGCATGACCAAGCACTACTTCGACAACCGCTACGGCACCGGCCAGAGCACGATAGACGGTGTGATCCGCGCGACCAACATCCTGCTGGCCGGCCGCACGGTCGTCGTGAGCGGCTATGGCTGGTGCGGCCGCGGCGTGGCGGCGCGCGCGCGCGGCCTGGGCGCCCACGTGATCGTAACCGAGGTGGATCCGCTCAAGGCGCTCGAGGCGCTCATGGACGGCTACCAGGTCATGCCGCTCCTCGAAGCCGCCAAGAAAGGCGACGTGTTCATCACCGTCACGGGCGACAAGAACGTGATTGACGAACCGCACATTGCGGTGATGAAGGACGGCGCGATCTTGTCGAACTCCGGCCACTTCAATGCCGAGATCAACATCCCCGCGCTGCAGAAGCTGAGCAACGGCCACCCGCCGCGCCAGGTGCGCCCCTTCGTCGAGCAGTACACGCTCAAGGACGGTCGCAGGATCAACCTGCTGGGCGACGGCCGGCTGATCAACCTCGCGGCGGCAGAAGGCCATCCGGCAGCGGTGATGGACATGAGCTTCGCCAACCAAGCGCTCGGCGCAGAATACATGCTCAAGCACGGCGCCGGCCTCAAGCCCGATGTCTACACCATCCCCGAAGAGATTGACCGCGAGATCGCCCGCCTGAAGCTACAAAGCATGGGCGTGGAGATTGACACGCTCACCGAAGAACAGGCGCGCTACCTGGCAAGCTGGGAAGAGGGGACGTAGCAGGCGCTACGCCGTCGGGAATCCGTGGCCTGTGTTCAATCCAACATACGCCTCTGATCTTGCCAATCACGCCTTCATCGAGTGCTTCTAAAGGCGTCTTCGCCAAGGTCGAGTCATGAATCACTTGGCGCTGCAGATCGGCATCCGCATACCGCTTTGCATTATCTGCGCTGCCATGTTGCCGAACGGCGTGCTGGGCCGGCTCGGGCTGAGAATGACTGCAACGGCGATGGCGAGGACGCCGATCAGCACGGCTGCGCCGATCGAAGATGGCGCTTGCTTGAACATGGGGGCGTGCTGACAGGCCCTCAATCACGGTGAATCCAGAAAGCGAAACGATTCGGCCATGGCCCGCAGATCGTTGACCGCGCGCATGGTGTCTTTGTCGGCGGCGCCGGCGCGGGTGGCCTCGATCAGCGCATCGCGCTTGGCGTCGTAGGCTGCGCGCGTCGCATTGTCGCACTTGTGGCCTTTACCGCCAATCCCAAGTCGGACTACCAGCCAATGCCGGATTTACAGCGAAGGCAATCAACAAAGCCGATGCTGTGAGAGCAAGCAGGGTTGTTCTTATCATCCTTATCTTGTTGCGCATGGCTTTTCTCCAATTAAGCTCACGCAGCTATTGCATAGACCCAGTACTTCCTCAGAACGCTCCAGCAGGATTGCCAAATCCTGCGCCAAACATCGGATACCTCGGCTTTGCTCGGGACAAGCCCGGCGATCTGACTGGAGCAATCTTTCGACTACTGAGACTGTGCATTCACCTCAAAGCTCAAAGCAATCTGGTCGAACACTTGGACATAGTCACTGTCGGCCGGCCCTGCATAGATCTGATACACGCGCCCTTGCGTCGCGTCCCGGAACATGTAGGACACGATCCCTTGAGGAATCCTCTCACCTTGTTCTATCCAGCGAACGCCTTTGGTTCCAGCTATGGACACGTCCATCAACTCAGTGATCGTCCAGCCCGCCTGCTGTGCGTCGTGCTGCACCTGGCTGATCACGCTTGTGGCCGCCAGTGGCTTGGCGCTATCAGGAAAAACAACGACTTCAATTTTGATCTCACCTGTTTCGTACTTGTGCGACTTGAACACATTGTCGAAATTGCGCACGCTCATCGAGTAGCCGGCCTCGAACTTGTAACTCACGTTACGCAGTCGCGAACTGACTGCGCGACCATAGAATGGCGACATGGCACAAGACTTGCTCGATTTGTATAGCGATTATCTGGTGTGCACGTTTGGACAAGCCACCGCGACTGGGCTGGAACAGTTGGTCGAAGGGAGCGTCAGTCATGACCAAATCACGCGCTCGCTGAGCGGCCGGACGCGGGGAGGTGCGGAACTGTGGCAGGTGACCAAGCGATTTGTGCGGCAGATTCAAAGTGAGGATGGGGTGCTGATCGTGGACGACACGATCAGCGAGAAACTCTACAGCGACGAGAACGACATCGTGTGCTGGCACTATGATCACACCAGCGGCGAGGTGCTCAAAGGCATCAACCTGATGACGGCGCTGTATCACGTGCCCAGTCGGGGGCTGTCGTTGCCAGTGGAGTTTCGCTTGATTGCCAAGACCGAGCAGTATGTGGACAAGAAGAGTGGCAAGACCAAGCGCCGAAGTCCGATCACCAAGAATGAGTATTACCGCATGATGCTGCAACAAGCGGTGATCAACCAGATTCCCTTCAAATACGTGCTCAACGATGTGTGGTTTGCCGCGGCCGACAACATGAATTTCGTCAAACACAAGCTGAAGAAGGAGTTTGTCATGCCGCTCAAGGCCAATCGCAAGGTGGCGCTCAGCGCGGACGACAAGCGGCACGGCATCTACGTGCGTGTGGATGAAGTCGTGATCGAACCAAACACGGTGCGGCCAGTGTATCTGGAAGATGTGAGCTTCCCGCTGCTTTTGGCCAAGCAAGTCTTTACAAACAAAGATGGCTCTACCGGCGTATTGTTTCTGGTCACCAGCGACACCACGCTCACCTACGATGGGATCACCTCGCTCTATCAAAAACGATGGACGATCGAACCCTTCCACAAGTCGCTCAAGCAGAATGCCGCGCTCGAACGCTCGCCTGCCCACACGGTCACGACGCAGACCAATCACATCTTTGCCAGTTTGTGTGCGTTCATCAAGCTCGAGATGCTCAAGCGTAAATCCAAGTCGAATCATTTTGCTTTGAAATCGCATTTGTATCTGCACGCCGTTCAATCAGCTTTTGACGCCCTGCGCCAGCTGCAGCCCGTCACACTGGCTGCGTAACGTGAGCTTGTAATTGGGATAGGTATAAGCACGGACGAACCAGTTGGCGGGATAGACGAAGGAGAAGCCTAGGTTGGGATCAATATAGCGCCGCCACGCACTGTCAGGCGTGACATGGAAGCGCGTCGGCCAGGGTGAGGGTGTGATCGCTGCCTCTGTCGCCAAGACGGCTTGCGTCGTCGGATCGAGCTTTGGTATGGGCGTGACCAGCGTGCCAGGCAACGGCGTGCCGATCACATCCGTAGGTGGATAGGGTTCGACCGTCACTAACGGCGCGGGCAATTGTTTTGGCAACGGGGGCGGTGATGTAGGCGTTTCGTAGCGGGGCAGGTAGAACGTGGGCACGGGCAGCGGCGGCAGGGGCGTGTCCGTCGCGACCGGCCGGGCTGCCGCGCCGTTGAAGGGCGCGCTGGGCCGGCTCAGGCTGAGGACGATCGCAGCGGCAATGATGAGTACGCAGACCAGCACGACTGCGCTGATCAGGGACTGCGCTTGCTTGAACATGGGCGTTCACCTCTTAGCGTGCGGCGCACACCTGCGCTACGAAGATGCGTCGCAGGTAACACCGATACGTCATGCCATCCACTCTACCCACCCGCTCTAAAACAACTCTAAAATTCACCCGTGCTCAAAGCCCATCTCCTCGGAGCGCCGATCTTTACCTGGGATGATGCGCCGCTGCCGATCATCGCCGGCTCCCCTCGGCTGTGCAGTCTGCTGAGCTACCTCCTGCTCCATCCGAATGAGCGCCACACGCGTTCGAAACTCGCCGGCCTGTTGTGGCCCGATGCGCCCGAGGCAGCGGCCCGCCAAAACCTGAGCGCGCAGCTCTGGCGACTGCACAAGGTGTTGAAGGCATGCGCCGGTGATGCCTCCATCATCGCCGGCGACAAGCACGAGATCTGGGTCGCTGCACCCCAACTGGTTTGGTCCGACGCAGCGGCACTTGAGCAGGCGAGCACCGCACTCGCCCAAGCGTCCGACCGCACGGCCTTGGACGCCATCCGCGCCGTGCTGGCACTGTATCGCGGCGACCCGCTGCAGGGCTTGGACGATGAATGGTGCGCACCCCATCACGAGCGGCTGCGGCAATTACAGATGCACGCGCTCGACGCGCTGGCGGAGCGATATCTGGCCTTGGGCGATGCGCGGGTCGCGCTAGAGATGACGGCTGCGCTGGTCAACCTAGAGCCGCTGTACGAGGACGCGCACCATCGCCTCATCCGGCTACACGTCGCCACCGGACACCTTGAGGAAGCTCGCCGATGCTATCAACACTACTGTCACCTCTGGAAGACCGAATTGGGTGCGCCGCCGTCGCCGCGCATGGTCGCGCTGGCCCAGGAACACGCGCTCACCACCGAGCACGCCCGCCTCGATGCAGCGACTCGGCGCGACTTACGACTCCTCACGCATATCGTTCGTGCCTTCGATGACATCCCCACCGACGCCGGAGGCCCCGATGACCTGCCGGAAGTATCTCAGGCGCGGGACGACATGCGCCGGCAATGCGCGAGCTACGCTGCACGACTCGGCAACGTTTTCAAAGAACGCCATGCCTATCCACAGGCGCTGGCCTATTTCCAGCTCGCGCTCGACGCGTTGTCGGGGCTGCCACCAATAGCCGATACGCTGCGGCAGGCGTTGGCGATTCGCCGCCGGTGCGACGAGATCCACGACCTCGGCTCCAGCCGGAGGCTGCAAGCTGCGAACCTTCGTTGCATCGAAACCATTGCCGCTCGGTTGGCCGACCCAAACGACATCCTCGACGCCACCCTGCGTCGAATGTGGTTCGAAGCGGGCCGCGGCCGATATCCCAAAGCGTTGGAAGTCGCACGTCGCATCGAGGCAGAAGGACTGGATCGCTACACGCGCGAGGCGCAAGCACTGGCCTACCGGGTCATGGCCGTCATCGAGCAGGAATCGGGCGATATGCGGTCGGCGATTCGGCATGCCGGCGCTGCGATCCGTTTGGATGAAGGGCTGGGCAATACCCTAGGCGTCGTCGCCGGCCTGACGACGCTGGCCGCGGCCTACATTGCGCAAGGCAATTACGCCGAGGCGCGGTCGCACGCCGAACGCGCGCGATCGCTTTACGATGCGCAAGTGCCGATGGTGATTCAGGCGCGCCTACTGGGCGTATTGGGTCTAGCACAATTGCGCACCGGCGCTCTAAAGGCTGCCGGCGATCAGATCCAAGCTGCCATCCGGCTGGCGCGCGCGTTGGGCGACAACGACACCGAACTTTGGGCGACCCGTATGCTGTGCGAGCTACATCTGCAACAAGGCGAGGCCGACGCTGCACGCACATTGGCGCACTCGTGCTTCCAAGCAGCGATGCGCCAAAAGAATATACTCGTCGCGGCGCAATCGGCGATCACCTTGGCGCACGCGAGCCTTGCCAAAAGCGACTACGCCCAAGCTGCACAGTGGGCGAAGATGGCCAGGCGCTGTGCCTATGCCGGCCATCTCTGGCGCTACCGGCTTCAAGCGCTGGTGCGCGAAGGCGAAGCGACGCTGGCCATGCGGTACCGCCGGCGCGCTGCAGCGTTGGCGCACGCTGCGAAGCGCGCACATGAACGTCGTGATCAGTTGCTGGAGGAAGCCGGCGAGATCGCAGCACTCTGCGCACGGTGCGGCGCACTCTCCGAGCGATAGGCCAGCCCCTGATCGTTCGCATCCACCACGACCTTCGTCGGTGGCGTGCTCAGCGTGAGCAGGTAATCGGCCAGTTGCTCGCGCACGCTGCGCTGTAGGATGCGTCGCAGCGGCCGCGCGCCCATGCCCGGCTCGTTGTTCTGCGCCAGCAGCCACGCCCGCGCTGCCGGTGTCACCTCGAGTTCGATCCCCTGCGTCTTGGCCAGCTTGGCTTCGCGGGCGATCATCAGGTCGAGGATCTTCGCCATCACGTCCGGTGTGAGCAGCTTGAACATCACGATCTCGTCGAGGCGGTTGAGGAACTCCAGGCGGAAGAACGCGCGCACGTCCAGCATGGCTAGCTCGCGCGCCCGCTCGCCGAGCGTGGGGTCGTTCAAGTATTGCGCGCCGAGGTTGCTGGTGAGGATGATGACCGTCTCGGCAAAGTTCGCCACGCGCCCCTGCCCGTCGGTCAGCCGGCCCTCTTCCATCACCTGCAACAAGATATCGAGGATGCGCGGGTGTGCCTTCTCCACTTCGTCGAATAGCACCACGGCGTAGGGCGATTTGAGGATCTTCTCGGTGAGCTGGCCACCGCTCTCATAGCCCACATAGCCCGGCGGCGAGCCGATCAGCCGGTTGATCGTGTCGTCCTTCTGATACTCGGTCATGTCGAGCGCAATCAGGTTGTCTTCGCTGCCGAACAGAAACTCGGCGAGCGCTTTGGCCAGCTCGGTCTTGCCCACACCGCTCGGCCCAAGGAAGAGGAAGGAGCCGATCGGCCGCTTCGGATCCTTCAAGCCTACGCGCGCGCTCTTCACCGCTCGGCTGACGGCGAGGATCGCGTCGTCTTGGCCGATCACTCGGCGCTGCAGCGCCTGCACCATTTGCGCATACTTGGCGCGCTCGTCCTCACTCAGCTTGGTCACCGGGATGCCGGTCATCATGCTGACGGCGTAGGTCACGTCTTCGGCGTCTATGATCGGAGTCGTAAGTTGGGAGTGGGGAGCAGGGGCGCGCGACTCCCGACTCCCGACCCCCGAACCTTTCACGATGGCACACGCACGGTGCAGCACTTGCACGGCGGCGCCCGGCAGCGGCGTCGCGCCGATGTAGCGTGCGGCCAGCGTGGTCGCGGCTTTGATCGCGCCGTCGTCCACGACAAAGCCGTAGTCGCGCTCGAACTCCGGCTTGTGCAACGCCAGCATCTGCAAGCATTCATCGGGCGTGGCCGGCGGCACACGCAGCGCGTGCGAATGTGCTGCGACCGGCGCGTTCGAACGAATGCGTTCGTTGTATTCGGCCTCGGTGGTCGTGCCGATCACCGCGCAGGCGCCCTCGATCATTGCTTTCTGCAAGTCTTTCATCGCGCTCATTTGCGCGTTGGTCTCGGCGCGGCCAAAGAAGCGGTGGATGTTGGCGATGAACAGCGCGCCGCCTTCGGCCTGGCGCAGCGCCACCTGCATCGCCAGTTGCGGGTTGTCCAGCCATGCGCTCTCGCTCACCTCGATGATGCGTTCGAGCTTCGGCGGGCCTTTGCCTTCGGCGATCAGGAAAGCCAACGATTGGGCCAGGCTGCGCCGACCACTGCCCGGCATGCCGACCAGGAAAGCGTTGCGCCCCCGCGCCAGCGACAGCACGCTGACGAGTTCCTGCAGCAGCTTCTCGCGCGTAAAAAGTGGCGCAAGCTGGCCGCGCTTCGCCTCCTCCACCCAATCCATCGTGGTGGTGCGCTTGCTGACGATGCCCTCCAGCATGAGCGCAGCCAATGCGCTGGGCGTCACACCTCGGCGCTGGAGTAGGCCGGCCGTGCTGATGCCGGTCTGCGAGAGCGCGCCGAGCAGATGCTCCGTGCCGATGTAGATCTCGCCGTTGGCCAGCGCGATGGCGCGCGCTTCGTCCAGCGCGATCAGCATCTCGTCGCTCAATGTCACGGTCGCGTTCTGGTCGGTGAGGTAGTCGAACTTCGCCGAGCGACCTTCGCGCGCGCGAGCTTGTGTTTCGGTTTCTCGCTCCAGGTCGGCCGGCTTGAAGCCGCGGCTTTCGGCCAGCCGGGTGATAGCCCGATAGGCGGTGGATTCGGGCATGCGCAACAGCGCCAGCAGCGCCATCTCGGGGATCAGCAACGGCTTGCCCATTTGCCGCATGATGTCGCCGGCACGGTTCAGGGCGCGGCGCGTGGTGGCGTCGAGCAAATCCTTGTTCAGCGTGGCCATCGAGTAGGGATTATCGCCCAGGCGCAGCACGTCGAACCGCGGCGTTGACACACACCGAACACCGATAAGCTAACGACAACATGGGCAGTTGGAGCTACGCCTACGGTGCCAACGGCAACGTGGTGAGCCGGTGGGACAACAGGGTGTGGTTCACGCAGGAGTGGAACAGCAGCACGGGCTGGACGAACTACCGTCAGCGGTGGGGTGGTGTCGCAGAGCTGCTAGTGCGAAGCCTCCCTGTGGGACACGCCGTATGGTTCGGCGCGGCACGTTAGCGGCACGTGGCCGACCGACCGGCGGTTCATCTCGCCGTTCTCTACACTCACGCGGGACGTGGCCGCCGGCCAGCGGCTGGAAGCCAGTATTGGGCTGTATGCCTCTGCCCGCGCGGGATGACGCAACGCGCGGATGCATTCGCCGCTGTTGGGCTGCTTCCTCTCGCCGGACAGCATCGTGCCGCGGCCGGACGATCCGTCCCACGGGGACTCCCTGCGGTCGCAGGCGCTCAACCGCTACAGCTATGCGCGCAATTCGCCGCTGGTGCGCATTGACCCCAGCGGGCACTTCGATATTCCTTCTGAGTTGCACGACTTCCTGGCCGGAGCGAACTATGCTTTGTGGAGCGCAAACGCACTCATCACCGACGAGGCCACTCAACGAGCGCTGCTCAGTTACACCGAGCCGATTGGCGAGTCGCGTGACTACAATCCAGCATACCAACTTGGTCAGTTGACCGGCAACGTGCTGGCAGTAGCCCAGGGGGGCGTGGAGGTCGGCGCGGGTGCCGGGCTGGCCGGGAGCGGGGCGGCGGCGTGTGGGACGGGCGTGTTGTGTGTTGCCGGTGCACCCGCGCTGGCAGGCGGGGTGGCGCTGGCCGGGCATGGAACACTGGTAGCTACGAAAGGGAGCGTGCAGCTTGCTGAACAGGTGACTTATCTGCAGGCGAGCGCGCGCGAGCTGCGGAAGAACATGGAAGCCGAGGGGGTTCGGTTTGGGTTGTTCGACTCAGCGCATCATATCGTGCCCAGGAACATCAGTTACGGACGCGCGGCCGAAGCGCGACGGATACTGAGCGACGTGGGGATCGGCATAGACGATGCGGTGAATGGGGTGAAGCTGCCATGGTTCAGGCATCAAACGATGGGATTGCATACGAGAAGAGCAGTAGAGGCGGTCTGGAAACGCCTAAATAAAGCTAAAGGGAACAAAGAGGAGATTTTGCAAGTGTTGGGTGAGCTGCGTGACGAGATTGAGTCTGGCACGTTCAGCCCGTAGTGGAGTGACGAACACGATGAGACTGTATAGCTACTCCGCGTCTGAGGACAAATACCGCGACCTTCGGTTGGTGTGGCCCGAGATAGGCCGGTCTTACTTTGACTATATGGATTCGCTAAACGGTCGGCGCCTTGGAGCCGAGTGGATACCATTCAAAGTGGAGATCGAGCCGAAGTGGTGGAAGCGCTGGCCAGATTTTTGGGGCATAAACTATGCACCTGCATTCAATCGGCGCGCACGGGAGGTGTTTGAGCCGTTACTAGAAGGGGTGGTGGAATTCCTGCCGGTTGAGGTAGTGAACTACGACTACGAACTGTTCTTTGTGAATGTGCTGGATGTGGAAGACTGTGTTGATTATGAACGGGCGACTTGGCGTTGGGTAGAGTTCGAGGACATAGGCAAGCTGAAGCTCATCAAGAAATACAAGTTTCACGCGGCGTGTGTGGAACGGAAGTTGATCTTCAGAGTGCGAAATGGACGCTCATGGGACAGTATCATCACGGAGCGATTCGTGGAGGTGACGAATCGACATAAGTTGAAGGGGTTGTATCTAGGGCGGCTGGCGTTTCTGGATGACACCGCAAACGATGAATGAGCGCGAAACAGGGGTAGTCGCGCGGTTGCGCTAGTGCGCAGCCTCCCTGTGGGACACGCCGTATGGTTCGGCGCGCCACGTTAGCGGCACGTGGCCGACCGACCGGCGGTTCATCCCGCCGTTCGCTGCGCTCACGCGGGACGTGGCCGCGGACTAACGGCTGGAAGCCAGTGTTGGGCTGTACGACTATCCCCCGCAGGGACCTCCGCTGCGCGCCGGCAACGCGCGGATGATGGCTTCAAGTCGTATGTGACGGTGATTCGGCCAGTCTATTGATGAGCTGCTCCGTTTCAGACCCAAGCGCGAGTAGCTCCACGCGATCTTGCAGTCCTACCATGCGGATCGGCTAGCAGCGGTATTCGCTTCCGTCGTGCTGGGATACAGGCAAGCCGCGCGCATCCCGCCCTCCCCTTTCAGCCCGGGCGTTTGCGCCGAGGCGGGTCTCCCCCGCGGGGCACCTGAGGCTGATGCGCTCTATCGGCCCGCTGCTACAATCCACATTCGCTAATCACGATAAAACGCACGCATCATGAAACTCCACGAATACCAATCCAAGCAGATCTTCGGCCGATTCGGCATTCCGGTGCCGCAGGGCATCGTGGCCGAGAACGCCACCGAGGCGCGCAACGCGGCGCGTGAGATCGGCCTGCCGGTCGTCATCAAAGCTCAGGTGCTGGTGGGTGGGCGCGGCAAAGCCGGCGGCGTCAAGGTCGCTCGCACGCTGGAAGAAGTCGAAGAGAAAGCCGAGCAGATCCTTGCCCTGAACATCAAGGGGCTGCCGGTGCGCAAGGTGTTGATTGACCCTGCTGCCGACATCCAGAGTGAAATCTACCTGGGGGTGGTGATAGACCGCGCGCGACGCCGCGCCGTGTTGATGGCCAGTGCCGCCGGCGGCGTGGACATTGAAGAGGTCGCTGCGACGACGCCGGAGAAGATCGTCCGCGTGCCCATTGATCCCTTCATCGGCCTGCCGGACTATCTGGCGCGCGACGTGGCCGTCGCGATCGGTCTGCCGCGCGAACACTGGGGCGACTTCGTCAAGATCGCCAAGGGCCTGGCTGCAGCCTTCGTCGCCAACGACGCATCGCTGGCCGAGATCAACCCGCTCGCCATCGTGAGCACGGACGGCAGCGCGAAGCTGATGGCGCTGGACGGCAAGATGGTGATTGACGACAACGCGCTCTTCCGCCACCCCGAGTTGGCAGCGCTGCGCGACCCCGACGAGGAAAGCGAGGCCGAGCGCAAGGCGCGCAACGCCGACCTCAGCTTCGTCTCGCTCGATGGCAACATCGGTTGCCTGGTCAACGGCGCCGGCTTGGCCATGGCGACGCTCGACATCATCCAACATTTCGGCGGCAAGCCGGCCAATTTCCTGGACGTGGCCGGGGGCGCGCGCGCCGACAAAGTCGCCGCTGCCTTGCGCATCGTGCTCTCCGATCCCAACGTCAAAGTGGTGATGTTCAACATCTTCGGCGGCATCACCCGCTGCGACGAAGTGGCACGCGGCATCGTGCAGGCGATGGAAGAGGTCAAGCCCAAGGTGCCGATGGTGGCGCGCATCACCGGCACCAACAAAGAAGAAGGCGATCGCATCCTGGCCAGCGCCAACCTGATCACGGCGAACAGCGCCGCCGAAGCAGCGCAGAAGGCCGTCGCGCTGGCGCGCTCGTAAATTGCAAATTGAGAATCGAGAATCGAAAAGCACTTGCGCACTCGATTTCTCAATGCTCAATTCTCAATTTGAATGGCACGCAGTGACATTCGTCTTGCCCTGCCGTCCAAAGGGCGGCTGCAGCAAGCCACGCTGGACTTTCTAGCGCATTGTGGCTTCGATGTGAAGCAATCGGCGATGCGCGGCTACATCGGCTACATCGCGGCGTTGCCGCAGGTGACCGTGCTTTTCCAGCGCCCGCGCGACATCGTGGTGAGCGTGGCCGGCGGCGGCGTGGACTTTGGCATCACCGGCTACGATGTGATCGTGGACGCGAACGCCGGCGACGCCGTGCGCGTGTTGCATGATGCGCTCGGCTACGGCAAGTGCCGCGTGGTCATTGCTGTGCCGGAGGCGTGGACAGACGTGCAGACGATGGCCGACTTGGCTGCCAAGACGCGCACGATGGCGCAGCCGCTGCGCGTGGTGACCAAATACCACCACCTCACGCGCGAGTTCCTGCGCAAGCACAACGTCGAGCCATTCGCCCTGATTGACGCCGAGGGGTCGTTGGAGGTCGTGCCGGAGATCGGCTACGCCGACATCATCGTGGACATCGCCGAGACCGGTGCGACGCTGCAGCAGAATCGGCTGCGGGTGATCGAAGACGGCGTCATCCTACACACGCAGGCCAGCTTGGTCGCCAACAGCGCCTCCCTTCAGCGGCCGGAGGTGATGGATGTTGCCGTCGAGCTGCTGGAATACTTCGAAGCGCACCAGCGCGCCGAGGGTTACTTCATGATCTGGGCCAACGTGCGCGGTCGGTCGCTAGAGGACGTGGGACGCACGATCACCATGCACACCACGTTGGGCGGGCTACAGGGGCCGACCATCGCGCCGATCTACCCCAACCCGCACAGCGCCGCCGCCAACCCCGGCGCACATTGGTTCGCCGTGAACATCGTCGTCGGGCGCAACGAGCTAACCGATGCGATCGAACAACTGCGCGCGATCGGCGGCAGCGGCGTAGTCGTCACCCCCACGACTTACATCTTCGAAGAGCAGCCCAGCCGCGTCGCCGCGCTGCGCGCGTTTTGCCGGTCGCTGAAGTGAGCCTACTTGCCATCGGCGGCTTGCTCTTTGCCGCTGCCCTGCATGCCTTCTGGAACTTTCTGCTCAAGACAAGCACCGACAAGCAGGTGTACACGTTGCTTGCGCTCGGCGCGTCCAGCGCGTTGCTGTTGCCCGTCGCACTCCTGCGCGACTGAACGATCTCGCCGGCCGGCTGGGGGTTGATTGGGCTGTCGGCGCTATGCGAAGTCGTCTACTTCCTGCTGCTCGGCGGCGCATACACCGGCGGCCAGCTCTCGTTGATGTATCCGATTTCGCGCGGCTCGACACCGGTGTTCACGACGCTGATTGCCGTGACGCTGATCGGCGAGCGGGTGTCTGCGCTGGGATTGGCGGGCATCGCACTCGTCGTCGGCGGCATCTACATCCTGCACCTGCGCAACTTTCGCCGCGCAGGATGGCGCGAGCCGTTCAGCGCGCTGCGCGAGCGGACGTCGCAGTTTGCCTTGCTGAGCGGGTTGGCCGTGGCCGGCTATTCGACGGTGGACAAGCTGGGCGTCGCACATGTGGATCCGCCCGTGTATATGTTCCTCGTCTTCGGCCTGACGATGACGCTGCTGGCGCCGTATCTGCTGTTGTGCAAGCGCGACGCCATGTGCGCCGAATGGCGGAGCAACTGGCGCTCTATCCTGCTCACGGGTGCCACGCTCGCCGTCGGCTACTTGCTCATCCTGTTCATCCTGACCACGAACAAGGTGAGCTATGCCACTTCGGTGCGCGGCGCGTCTGTGGTATTTGGGGCATGGCTCGGCGCATTCGTCCTCAAAGAAGGCATGGGCGACAAAAAGATCCTCGGCGCGCTCGTCATCTTCGCGGGTATCATTTGCATCGGATTAGCAGCATGAGATCACCGGCGGCAACTTCCCACTCCCGACGCCCGAGTATGAGTGGGAAGTCGGAAGTCGTCCGGATCGTATGGACGTTGAATCCCTGATCAACCCTCACCTGCGGGCGATGCAGCCCTACACGCCCATCGTCCCGTTCGAGGTGCTCTCGCGCCGGCTGGGCCGGCGTCCTGAAGACATCGTCAAGCTGGACGCCAACGAGAACCCCTACGGGCCATCGCCGCGCGCGCTGGAGGCGATTGCCCGCGCGAGCACGCTACACATCTACCCCGACCCGGATCAAACGGCGCTGCGCGAGGCGATCGGCGACTATATCGGCGTCTCGCCTGATCACATCCTGTGCGGCGCCGGCGCAGACGAGGTGATTGACTTGATCGCGCGCGCCTTCGTTCAGCCGGGCGACGGGATCATTGACCTGCCGCCGACGTTCGGCATGTACCGCTGGGTGGCCGACGTCGTGAGCGCGGCCTACATCGCCGTGCCGCGCCGCGCGGACTTTTCGGTGGATGTGGAGGCGGTGCAGGCATTAGTAACAAGTAATTCGGCGACCACTGACCCGGCGCCCCCGGTTACCAACTGCAAATTACTGTTTGTCGCCGACCCCAACAACCCCGACGGCTCGACGATCTGCGATGAGCAATTGCGCGCGCTGCTGGCGTTGCCGGTCGTGGTGGTGCTGGACGAGGCATACGTGGACTTCAGCGCGCGCCCCAGCCGGGCGCGCTGGGTGCCGGCGCACGATAACCTGATCGTGCTGCGCACGTTCAGCAAGCTGGCCGGCATGGCCGGCCTGCGCGTGGGCTACGGCGTCTTCCCCCTTCCGATCATCAAGCACCTGTGGAAGATCAAACAGCCCTACACGCCCAACGTGGCCGGCGCGGTTGCGGCCATCGCCGCGCTGAGCGACCGCGAGTATTTGCGCGAGAACGTGCAGCGGCTGGTGGCCGAGCGTCAGCGCATGAGTGAGCGGCTCGAGCGGTTCAGCTGGCTGCATGTCTTCCCCAGCGAGGCCAACTTCGTGTTGTGCCGTGTGGATGAGGATGCGCCGGTGAACGGCGGCGAAGCCGGCCAACCGGCAGCGCGGCGACTGAAGCGCGCCTTGGAACGGCACGGCGTGCTGGTGCGCTACTTCGACCGCGATGGCCTGCGCGACTGCGTGCGCATCAGCGTCGGCCGGCCCGATCAGACCGACCGGCTGATCGCCGCGCTCGCGGCCTTGAGCGAGTAAACATGGCGAGGATCGGCAAAATCCAACGCAAGACGAACGAGACCGACGTATCGGTGTATCTCGACCTGGACGGCACCGGACGAGCCGACATCCAAACCGGCGTCGGTTTCTATGACCACATGCTGCACCACGTCGCGCATCACGGCTTGTTCGACCTAACCGTGCGCGCCACCGGCGATCTGCACGTGGACGAACATCACACCGTTGAGGACGTAGCCATCGCGTTCGGCCAGGCGCTGAACGAGGCTCTGGGCAACCGCGCCGGCATCGTGCGCATGGCCGATGCCTGGGTGACGATGGACGAGGCGCTGGCACACGTAGTCGTAGATTTGAGCGGTCGGCCGTATTGCGTCTTCCGTGGCGCGTTCGATGCGTCCACGGTCGGCGGCTTAAGCACCTCGCTCATCCCGCACGTGTTCGAATCCATCGCCGTGCATGGGCGCTTGAACTTGCACGCGCGCGTGCTGTATGGCCGCGATGATCATCACAAGGCCGAAGCACTGTTCAAGGCGCTGGGGCGCGCGCTCGATGCCGCGACGTTGATTGACCCGCGACGCAGCGGCGTCCCTTCGACGAAGGGGGTGCTGTAGGATGGTGTCACCGGTGTCGTAGTGTCAAGACACCCACCGACACCAACTTCTCTGCGATGCTCTATCTGGTCGCAACCCCCATCGGTAACCTCGGCGACATCAGCCAGCGCGCGCTGGAGACGCTGCGCAACGCCGACATGATCGCCAGCGAGGACACGCGCCATACCGGCCGGCTGCTCAAACATTTCGGCATTGATCGCCCGCAGATGTCCTTTCACGAGCACAACGAGCGACACGCCGCCGAGAGAATCATCGCGCTGCTGCGCGAAGGCCGCGCCGTAGCGCTGGTGAGCGACGCCGGCACGCCGGGCATCAGCGATCCGGGATTCGTGCTGGTGCGGCGCTGCATCGAGGAGGGGCTGCCGCTCACGATGATCCCGGGCCCGGCTGCGTTCGTCATGGCGCTGGTGCTGAGCGGGCTGCCGGCGCATGCGTTTACCTTCCGCGGCTTCCCGCCGCGCAAACCGGCGGCGCGCCGGCGCTTCCTCGCCGTGGACGCACGGTCGCCGCACACGTTGATCTTCTACGAAAGCCCCCATCGCATCGCCGCGCTGATCGCCGATGCGATTGCCGTGTACGGCGACCGGCGCGCGGCGCTGGCCAACGATCTGACCAAGATGTTCGAGCGCGTGGATCGCGGTCGGCTGTCGGAGCTACTGGCGCTTGTGCAAGCAGCATCGCTCAAGGGGGAATACGTGCTGGTGATCGAGGGCGCAGCGGATGCCGAGGGACAATCGAGCGTGACAGATGCAGAAGGTGGGGAGGCGTAAGTCGGGAGAGGGAAGCGGCACACCTGAACACCTGCAACTTGCAACCTGTAACCTGCCCCCTGATCCCTGATCCCTGACCCCTGACCCCTGATCCCTGACCCATGACACCTGACACCACCCTCCGACTGCCGCACGGCGCGCTGGCGCTGCCGGCCTTCCTGCCCGACGCCACGCGCGGCGTGGTGCGCGCCGTGGACAGCGCCGATCTAGAGACCATCGGCATCGAGGGAGTGGTGATGAGCGTCTTCCACCTGATGCAACGCCCCGGCGCAAGCACGGTGAAGGCGCTCGGCGGCTTGCACGCCATGACCGGCTGGCAGCGCCCCATCGTGACCGACAGCGGCGGCTTTCAGGCCTATTCGCTGATTCGACAGAACCCGAAGTTCGGCTCGCTCACCGACCGCGGCTTGGTCTTCCGTCCCGACGGCAAGGACAAGCTGCTGTTGACGCCGGAGAAGAGCGTGCAACTTCAACTCCGCTTTGGCGCCGATGTCGTCATTTGCTTAGATGATTGCACCCATCCAGACGACGGCGAGGCCGAGCAGCGCGAAAGTGTCCGGCGAACGATCGCATGGGCGAAGCGCTGCAAGGCTGAGTTCGAGCGATGGCTCGCTTCTCGGGAAGTGCGCAGTGACCGAGAAGCAGAGAGCGAGGAAGCAGCGTCACGCCCCTTGCATCTTGGCGCCTCTTCGACCCGGCCGCTGTTGTTTGGAGTAATTCAGGGCGGCGCGTCGAAGGAGCTGCGCAAGGCATGCGCCGAGGCGCTCCTGGAGATCGGCTTCGACGGCTTCGGTTATGGCGGCTGGCCGCTGGACGGCGAAGGCAAGCTGCTGCATGACATCATCGCCTACACGCGCGAACTCGTGCCGCGCGCGCTGCCGATGCACGCGCTGGGCATTGGTCATCCTGATAGCATCGTTGCCTGTGCCCGGATGGGCTACGACCTATTCGACTGCGCCCTGCCCACGCGCGACGCCCGGCGCGGGCGTTTGATGATCTTCAATGCGCCGCCTGACCAAACGCGCTTCGACGGACGGTGGTGGTCCTACCTCTACATCGGCGACGACAAGCACATCAAGTCGAGCGCGCCGATTTCCGAATACTGCGACTGCCCAGCCTGCCGGCGCTACTCGCGCGGCTATCTGCACCATTTATTCAAGGTAAAAGACACCGCCTATTTACGGCTGGCCACATTGCACAACCTGCGCTTCATGACGCAGTTGATGGCGCACCTGAGACACATCATCGCTGAGGGCTGACGCGATGTATGGCGATCCCCGGCTGGACGAACTGGTGGCGCAGGTGCGCCGTAGCCGCAAATACGGCGCGATCAGCGAGGCGCTCGTGCGGCGCATCGGTGCTGCGGAGCTGGGCAAGCGCGCCACGCTCAAGGACGCCGTGAAGGCGACCAAGAATAAGCTGCACCAAGCGGCCGGCCTGTATTTCGAGCGTGAACGTCCCGACTACGCGACGTGGCTGCGCCGGATCGTCCAAGCGCCCGACGACGCCACGCGGCGGGCGGCCTTGCGCGCCGTCATGGCTCATCACGCCTCGACGCGCGAGCGCTTGTCCATCCTGGATGCGTTCTACGCCCGCGTCTTCGCCGACATCGGCCCGGTGCGTTCGGTGCTCGACCTGGCGTGTGGCTTGAACCCGCTCAGCTTGCCCTGGATGCCACTGGCTCCTGGCGCGACCTATCACGCCGTGGACATCTACGAAGACCTGGCGCGCTTCTTGCAGGCAGCCCTACAGGCGCTCGGCGCGGCGGTCAAAGCCGAAGCCCGCGACGTGCTCGCTGATTGCCCAACCGACGAAGCCGACGTGGCCCTGTTGCTCAAGGCGCTGCCGTGCCTGGAGCAGCTCGACAAGACCGCCGGCTCGGCCATCCTGGATACAATCAATGCGCGCCACATCGTGGTCTCGTTCCCCACGCAAACGGTGGGCGGTCGAGATGTCGGCATGCGTGAAAACTACGCGGCGCGCTTCGAGGCGCTGGCAGCGAGCAAGCCCTGGCGCGTCGAGCGCATCGAGTTTGCCAACGAGCTGGTCTTTCGCGTGACGAAGCCGAGCCGCGAAGCGGCGCAATCTGAAGAGACGAAGCAACCATGATCGCGGTAATTGACTACGGCGCGGGCAACCTGCGCAATGTGTGCAAGGCGCTGGAGCATGTCGGCGCCGAATTGACGCTGACCGACGACCGGCGCGCGCTCGAGCGCGCCGACAAACTGGTATTGCCCGGCGTGGGCGCATTTGCCGATTGCCAGCATGGCCTGAAGGCGCGCGGCTTGTTCGAGCTGCTGCGTGCGCTGGCGCTGGCCGGCAAACCCTTGCTCGGCATCTGCGTCGGCATGCAACTGCTGTTTGAGGTCGGCGAGGAGATGGGCGAGTGGGAAGGCCTGGGCCTGATCCCCGGCCGTGTCACCCGCTTCCACTTCCCGACTCAAAACAACACCACGAATGCCAAAGGCGAATCCATTTCTCAATTCTCAATTTTCAATTCTCAATTCAAAATCCCGCACATCGGCTGGAATCAGTTGTGGCTCAGGCAACCCGATCACCCGCTGCTGGCCGGCGTGCGCGATGGCGACTACGCCTATTTCGTCCACTCATATCATCCGCAAGGCGTAGATTCGGCGCACGTGTTGGCCGTCACCGATTATGGCTACGCATTCCCGTCCGTCGTCGCGCGCGACAACGTGTGGGGCATCCAATTCCATCCGGAGAAGAGCCAGGATGTCGGCTTGCGCATGCTAAGGAACTTTGTTGCGTGGCCGATGGGGGAGCCGGCTGCTGGCGCTTCTGGGGCAATAGGCAAGCATGTTCACCATCTACCCGGCCATTGACCTGCGCGATGGGCGCGTCGTCCGCCTATTGCAGGGCGACCCTTCGCAGCAGATCACGTATTCGGATAATCCATCTGCCGTCGCTAGACGCTGGGTAAGCGAAGGGGCAACGTGGCTGCACATCGTGAATTTGGACGGCGCATTTGGTGACCCGACTGCGGGGCGCACCAATCGTCGCGCGTTGCATGAAATATGCTGCCATGTAAAGGCCAAGGTTCAGTTCGGCGGCGGGTTACGCGACATTGACGATGTGAAAGCGGCGTTCGACGCCGGTGCGGATCGCGTGGTGTTGGGTACGGCTGCTGCCGAGAACCCGAAGCTGGTGGCCGATGCACTCGCCCAGTTCGGGCCGGAGCGCGTGGCCGTCGGCCTGGACTCGCGCGACGGCATCGTCGTTACGCGCGGGTGGCAGCATACGACGCACATGACGGCCATCGAGCTGGGCACGCTGATGAAGGAGATGGGCGTTATCCATGCGGTCTATACCGAGGTTGGACGCGATGGCATGATGGTCGGCGTCGCGGCTGAACTCACGGCGGCGCTGGCCCAGTTGACCGGCCTCAGGATCATCGCCTCAGGTGGGGTGCGCAACCTGGACGACGTTCGCGAGCTGGCCCAATACGCGCCGCGCGGCGTGGATGGCGTGATTATCGGGCGCGCGCTCTACGAAGGCGCATTCTCGCTCAAGGAAGCGTTGCAAACGATCGTTGCAGAAGGGTAAAGCCGTCATGCTGGCCAAACGCATCATCCCCTGCTTCGACGTGGCCAACGGCCGGGTGGTCAAGGGTGTGAACTTCGTCAACCTGCGCGACGCCGGCGATCCGGTGGAGCAGGCCGCCATCTACAACGATGAACGCGCCGACGAGCTGGTCTTCCTCGACATCCTGGCCTCGCACGAAGGCCGCGGCACGATTGTCGAGATGGCGCGCCGCGTGGCAGACGAGGTATTCATCCCGTTCACCATCGGCGGCGGCATCCGCTCCGCCGACGACTTCCGCACGCTGTTGCTGGCCGGCGCCGATAAGTGCTCGATCAACAGCGCCGCCGTGCGCAATCCCAACCTGATCAATGAAGCGGCCTGGCGCTTCGGGTCGCAGTGCGTGGTGGTGGCCATAGACGCCCGGCGCGAGGGCGACCGTTGGAAGGTCTACCTGAACGGCGGGCGCGTGCCGACCGAGCTGGACGCCGTCGCCTGGGCGCAAGAGGCCGAGCGACGCGGCGCGGGCGAGATCCTGCTCACCAGCATGGACACCGACGGCACGCAGGACGGCTACGACCTGCCGCTGCTGCGCGCGATCTGCAACGCCGTCAACATCCCGGTCATCGCCTCCGGCGGGGCCGGCAAGCTCGAACACTTCTACGAGGCGATCCAAGCCGGCGCCAGCGCGGTGCTGGCCGCGTCGGTCTTCCACTACAAAACCTTTAGCGTGAGCGAGGTCAAGCGCTACTTAGCCGGTCGCGGCGTGCCGGTGCGATTGTGAGTTTGACTTTAAGGCGGGTTGATCTAATCTCTATGCCGTAGAAGCGATCGCGTTCGGCGATGCAGCAGAGCGGCAGAACGGATGACGATCAGTGGAGCATGAGCAAGCCCGGCAGCAAATATTATCCCCTGTTCACTTACCTGCGCGAGCGGGATCAGGAAGAGATCACCCTGACCTTCGCGCAAATCGAGAAGATCCTGGGCAAGCCTTTGCCGGAGGGCGCGCGCATCGAGCGTGGGTGGTGGAGCAATCGCCGGCGCGCTTCCCCGCAAGCGAAAGCCTGGCTGGACGCCGGCTATAAAGTGGCCGCGGTGGATCTGCAGCGCAAACAGGTCGTGTTTGCCGTCCCGGCCAAGCTGGCTAGCCGCTACGTCGTCGAACGCGACGGCGACACGATCCTCTGGAATGCCGGCCTGATCAAAGCCCTACGCGAGCACATGAACATGAGCCAGGCCGAGTTCGCGCGCGAGCTGGGCGTGCGCCAACAAACGGTCAGCGAGTGGGAGACCGGGGCCTATGCTCCCACACGCGCCACCTCCAAACACCTTACCCTCGTCGCCGAACGCGCCGGATTCCACTACGGCGCCGACCTATAGGCAACACCGGCGCGGATCTCAGGACGCCGCGCGCAGCATTCCCTTTCCGCCGGGCTCACGCCCACGTCGCCTTGCGCATTGTGCCCGTCGGCTATTGACATGCTCCCGATACCGTGTATAATGTTGAAAACACGGTAACGAACCAACCGCCAGGAGCTGCCATGAGCAATACCGACTTCAACCCGCGCGCACTCTTCATCTCTGCCGACGGCATGTTGTATTCCGACTCGCTGATTTGCTCCGGCTTATTGCCGGCCAAACTCGGCGGCAAGCCCTGCCCATTCGCGCAGGACAAACACATGCCGAAGCCGCGCCCGCTCGATCCAGAAGATCCAGAATACGACGCACTGAAAGGCAAACCCGGCGACCTGTGTCCACCGTGTGCCGTGCTGCACGCCGGCGCGCTGGACGATTGGGAGGAGCACGAGCGGCTGCATCTGCCGGAGGAAGTGCTGCCGTTGCGGCTGTTCCAGTGTCGTCAAGCTTTTTGGCTGGTCGTGCCCGGCCTCTACAACGACGAGCCAACACGGCTCATCCTGCCCGAGTTCGGCGGAGGCGACGATGAAAGCGAGGACAAGGATGGCACGCACGATAGCGATGCCGCACAGGATGCATGACCACGCCGCTATAATCACATACGAGGTTGCCATGCTGTCGGCCTGGCCCGCAGCACAGCGAGACGTGCTTCAACTCAAGTTCGATGCCTTCGGCCTGATCCCCGCTATCATTCAGGACGCCCTCACTGGCCGCGTGCTCATGCTCGGCTGGATGAACGATGAGGCACTGCAGCGCACGCTGCATACCGGCGAAGTGTGGTTCTGGTCACGCAGCCGGCAAGCGTTGTGGCACAAGGGCGCAACCAGCGGCAACGTGCTGCGCGTGTGCGAAGTGCGCGCCGATTGCGATGCCGATTGCCTGCTCGTCCGCGCCGAACCGGCTGGCCCGACATGCCACACCGGCCGCGAGAGCTGCTTCTGGCAGGACGTGAACGGCAACGTGCTCCAACCGCCTGCGGCCGGCTTCCTCGACGAACTGGCGGACATCGTGCAATCGCGCCGCGTCGCCCTGCCCGACGAAAGCTATACCGCGCGTCTGTTCGCGCAGGGCCGCTTCAAGATTGCTCAGAAGGTCGGTGAAGAAGGGCTGGAGACGGCGCTGGCCGGCGTTGCTCAAGACGACAATCGGCTAATCGAAGAGAGCGCCGATCTGCTCTTTCATCTGCTCGTGCTGTTGAACGAGCGCGGCGTGACGCTGCGCGAGGTGCTGGCTCGGCTGGCCGAACGACATACACAAGCTACGCAGGCGAAATGACGCTCTTCCGGCTCTCAGGAAGTAGCGGTATGATTTGGGTGCAGGGCCGTTAGCTCAGCCTGGCAGAGCAGGGGACTTTTAATCCTCGTGTCGCAGGTTCGAATCCTGCACGGCTCATTCCTCCTTAGTTACACCGGCCGCAAGGTCATCAGCTACATCCTCGGTGACCAGCTCGGTTCAACCATCGCAGCGATGATGCGTTCCACCGGCGGCCGGTCGGCCTGATCTACACCGACATGACTGAGCGCGATGCATCCTCGCGCGTCCACCACGAAGTCACCGCCACGTTGTAACGGATCCTCGACAACCTTGGGGATGCCATGACCGCGCAACCAACGCAGCGCATAGCGCAGCAGGATGCGCGGGCCATAGACCCGCCACAGCGAGTTCCGGCCCAGCCCGTAGGCGTGATAGATGCGCAGCGATGGGTCGGCGATGAAACGCGTGTTCGCGCGCCATTCGCGCGGCATCTCGACGTCGAGCACAAGGCTGAGCCAGCGCGCGAAGCGCTCGGCCGGCGCGAACGAAAACACCAGCACCGGCGCGGCGACGCGCTGCTCGTGCAGGGACTGGTGCAACTGCACCAGATGCATCACGCAGTAGTGTCAGGCCAGGTGGCGCAGGAACACCAGCGCGACGGGCTTGGGATGCCGACTCAGCACGACAGCGCGCCCGTCAATATCTGTCGCCTCGAAGTTCGGCGCCGGCTCGCCCACCTGAGGGATGCGCAGCATACTGCTCTGGCTTCGCATGCCCCTATTATCCGCTGCACGCGAATCGCGACTGAGGGACGGTGAGTTCAGTCCGTCAACTCGCTCACTTCGACCGGCAGCAACAGCCGATCTTCGCCACGATCGTATTCGAACAGCTCGGCATAGCGTCCCCAGTCCACAGCCGTCTCGAATTGGTGCTGCGCTTCCTCGCGCGGGAAGTGCTCGTCCAAGATGTCGAGGAAGAACCCGGCACGCATCGAACCATTCGGCTTGGCCTGGAGCGTGTTGTAGATCATCTTCACCGTCGGCACGCGCTCCAACAGTTGCGCGCGGAAGATGTCCTTGCTGGTCTGGATGTCGGCTGTGGCGAACGCCCGGCCGTTATCGGTAAGGGTGATATCGCCCTGCCTCACCTCGGCCAGACCCAGCATCACGGCTGCATCAACGATCGGCAACAGATCATCCGTCGCCAGTTGGAGCGTGCTGGAGATCTCGGGCAAGTCGCGGAGTTCAGGCCGCTCGTTGAGCAGTTCGAGCAAGCCGCTGATCCCGCCGACGGTGGCATGGGGCAACGGCGGGTAGGGTGTCTCGCGGCGCGGCAGCACGCCGGCCATGGCTGCGGTCACGTCGCGGTCCGGGTTCGTCATGGCGATGTAGATGCCATCCACCAGCTCCTTGAACCGGCGCGCGCTCCGGTCGCGTGGGCGCGGCAGGTCAATCGTCACTTCGCCGCGCACCCGACCCGGGTTCGCGCCCAGGATAATGACGCGGTCGGCCAAATACACCGCTTCCTCGATGTTGTGCGTGACGATCAGCACGCTCTGTGCCGGGAAGTCACCCTTCTCCCAGAGGTCGCTGATCTCGCCGCGCAGGTTTTCGGCAGTCAGTACGTCCAGCGCGCTGAACGGCTCGTCCATGAACAACACCTTCGGCTGCTTGACGAACGCGCGCGCGAAGCCGACGCGCTGGCGCATACCGCCCGATAGCTCTTTGGGATAGGCGCTCTCGAAGCCGTCGAGTCCAACCATGTCAATGGCCTTCAGCGCGCGCGCCTGTCGCTCTTTCATCGGAACGCCTAGCGCTTCCAAGCCTAACTCGACGTTTTGCTGCACGGTCAACCATGGCAGCAAGGCAAATGTTTGAAAGACCATCGCCACATCAGGATTGGGACCGACCACGCGCCGCCCGGATGAAAACACATCGCCGCTCGAAGCTGGAATGAGCCCAGCAAGGATTCGCAACAGCGTGCTCTTGCCACTGCCGCTGCGGCCCAACAACGCCACGATCTCACCTGGCATAATGGCGAGGCTAATGTCTTCGAGCACCGTGAAGATGCCGTTGCCATCCGGCAGCTCGAAGCTCTTGCAAACCTTGTCGGCGCGGATGAGCACCTCACGCCCGGCTGGCGTCGCCGGCGTGGGAAGCCCATCGTAAATGACGCTTGCCATAGGAACACTCCTTCCTGTCGTTGAGATGTAGATTCAGAGCGAGTATCTGCGCTCGGCCAAGGCATACAACCGTCGCCAAAGCAGGCGGTTGAACGCAACGACGAACAACGCCATCATCCCCACGCCCAGCGCAATGCGCGGCCAGTCGCCTACCTCTGTGGCCTGAGCGATGTAAGCCCCCAGGCCGGTCGCCACGAGCGTGGTGTCGCCCCACGATACAACTTCGGCCACGATGCTGGCGTTCCACGCGCCGCCCGAGGCAGTGATGCCGCCCGTCACCCAGGCGGAGAAGATTCCAGGGATGATCAATCGCCGCCACAGCTTCCAACCACGCAAGCCCATGTTGGCTGCCATCTCGCGCAGATCGCTGGGGATGGTCTGCGCGCCGGCAATGATGTTGAACAAGACATACCACTGCGCCCCCAGCGACATCAGCAAGATGCTGCCCACGTTCAGGCTCACGCCGGTCGCGATCAGCGCAAAGGTCACGAATGGGAAGAGGAAGTTGGCCGGGAAAGCCGATAAAAACTGCGCCACCGGTTGGATCAGCCGGGCCAGGCGCGGGTTGAAGCCGATGGCCACCCCAATCGGCGCCCAGATCAGGGTACTCAGGGCGGTGAGCACGATTACCCGAAGCATGGTGACCACGCCCAGCAAAAACGTGCTACCCACCTCGGCCACGCCCACTTCGCCCAGGATGAAGCGAATGAGTATGAGTGCCCCGCCTACCGCCAGTGCGATGAGCAGCCCGTTATAGAGCACGTCCACCCATGCCGGCGCTTTAACGCGCGCTGACCCCATCTGTGCTGGTTTGGCCGCCAGTGAGCCGCTCAGGGCGCGATTGACGAATTCGCCGGCCGGGCGCAGCGCATGACCAACCAGCGTCGGCAGCCGCGCTGCGCGCCACAGGTCGAGCACCCACGACGTCGGTGTCTCGCTCGCTTCGCTTTGCTCATTCCGGAACTTCTGCGACCAAGCGATGAGTGGTCGCCACACAAACTGATCCACTAGCACGATCATGATGGCCATGGCGACGATGGCAGCGATCAGCGCACCGAAGTTCTGTTGATCAATTGCCTCGGTCACGTAGGCGCCGATGCCGGGCAAGCGATAGTCCTGATTGAGCACGCTGATGGCCTCGCTGGCGGCGACGAAGAACCACCCGCCGCCGAAGCTCATCATCGTGTTCCACGTCAACCCGATCATCGCGTTCGGCGCTTCGACCCGCGTGAAGTAGTGCCAGCGCGACAGCCGGAACATGCGCGCCATTTCCTGCTGCTCGCGCGGGATGGTGCGCAGCGAGTGGTAGAACGAGAAGGTCATGTTCCACACCTGACTGGTGAAGATGGCAAAGATGGAGGCAGCCTCCAGTCCGAGCAGGCTGCCGCGGAAGAGCGTGATGAAGAACGTGATCGTCACCGAGAGGAAGCCGAGCACCGGCACGCTCTGCAAGATATCGAGCAACGGAATGAGCACGCGCTCGGCGCGTGGGCTGTGCGCTGCAATGTAGCCATAGGTGAAGGTGAACAGCAGCGAGAAGCCCAGCGCAATGAACATACGCAGTGTGCTGCGCGCCAGGTAGTAGGGCAGATGGATGATCTCCAGGCTGATTGGCTCGGGCAGCACGTCCGGCGGCTGAAACGGCACGAGCGCTGTGCGGCCCACGTAGGCGAACATGACGATGAGGGCGAGCGTGCCAACGACGATCGCCGCATCCGCTGCCGTGAATGGCATGCGGCGCAACACCTCGCGGGTGGGAAAGGTGAGTCGGGTCATGGTGCTCGTCCTTGCCAATCGGCGTTCACTGCATCATTGTTCTGGCTCTCCGCTTCGGCGTCGGCTTCGTTCAATTTCTCCAGAAGCGTGTCGTCGCTCAGGTTCAGGGGAACGACCGGCTCGCCCGATCCCGATAATGATTCACCGGCCGCCGGCGATAATTCCAGAGCCTGCACTTCGTCATTCATCGTAGCCAGCGATGTATTCACCTGCGACACATACTTCTTCAACGTGAGCAACTGCCTGGCGAGCAGAGGCGCCTGGTCAACGGGAAGCGGACGCGCCAGCTCTACCTGTAGCAACGCCGTCTCCCCTTGGGCCGGCAGCACAGTAGCGCGTTTCACCGGTGCACCGAGCATCGTCAGCGCGCGCAGCGTCTTGCCCACCGCACGGTTGTCATCGCGCACGTGGATCATCAGCGCATTCACAGCGCGGCGTGTGCGCAGCCGGCCCTCAAGCCATTCCAGCGGCACCAGCGTGAACAGATACAACCCGACGGCGATGACTGCCAGCCAGCCTAGACCGGCAGCGACTGTGACGCCGACGCCGGCTGCGCCCCACAACGTCGCTGCCGTCGTCAGGCCACGCACGGTCGCGCCGTGGCGAAGGATGGCGCCTGCGCCGAGGAAGCCAATGCCTGAAATGACGTAGCTCGCCACCCGCAATGGGTCGCGATCGCCCATGATGTCCGGAAAGCCGTAGGCGCCGGCCAGGGTAGCCAGGCACGCCCCCAAGCCAACGAGAATGTGCGGGCGAAAGCCGCTTGCCCGCTCATGCGTGCTGCGCTCGAGGCCCACCAGCCCACATAGCAGCAATGTGAGCAACATCCTGGTCAAGGCAATGCCGTAGAGAGATGCAAGCCAGGTCTCCACTTGTTGTACCGAGATCCACTGTGTCCAAGCCATTTCATTCACCTCCGTTTTTGGCCTCCTTCCCAACTTTCACCCCCTTGACATTTCACTGCATCGCTTTTTGCTGAGCCTCTTCAGCCAGCGATAAACATTCGCCCCCAAATGGTCATACGCTGCGCGTGTTAACGAATGTTCGGCAGACAAAAAACAGCCCCTCTTGCCGAGGGGCTGTTCAAAATGCGCGCGGCTTCACTATCAGGATCGCCCTGGTGGGCTGCTAGCCCGGCGACTTGACGCCCCTCGTGAGAGTTTTGGCACTGGTTGACGTAGATTCCGCGCGCATGGCCTGCGTTTGGGATCAGAATCAGCTGCTCCGTGCAAAGCCTTAAGCCGACCTAGCCTGTTTTACCCATTGGCGTCTCTCGACGTTTCCGGGCGGCAGCTTGTGTTCAACCAGGAGCCTCACCTAACGAGCGATTCGGTTACCGGCGCGCTTTATACCTCTACCCAACATCAGCGTCAATAAGACCAACCTTAAATTTTCTTTGCGCGCTCCTTTGATCGGTGCGCAGCATGGCGCGATAATTGCCCCGCTCGCACTGGGTGCGTCGTTTGTTTGAGTCGTGAGAGGAAGATGGTTGCTGTGGCGTTATCCCGTAACCGAGTCGTGCAATGCACCGCTGCGCTGTTTCGCATGGCGCGCCCGCAGATGATCGCCGCGGGCTTGCTGGTATATGCCCTGGGTGTGATTATGGGCGCGCGGTCGGCAGGCGCGGTGCACTGGCCGGCAATGGGAGCCGGGCTGATCGCACTGCTGGCCGCCAACCTGTGCGCGCATTTTGCCGATGAGTTCGCCGATCGCGACGTGGACGCCCTGAGCCGGAGAACCTGGTTCTCCGGCGGGAGCGGCGTGCTGCCCGCCGGCTTGGTTCCACCCGAACTCGCCCTGCGCGCCGCTTGGGTTACCGCCGGTTTTGCCCTGTTCACAAGCATCATCTTTGCAGCGGTCGGACTGCTTTCCATCACTGCGCTTGGCGTCATTCTGCTCGGCTTGGTCGGCGGCTGGTGCTATTCGATGCCCCCTTGGGCGTTGGAAAGACGCGGGCTGGGTGAAGTGACCAACGCCTTGCTCGGCGCGATGCTGATCCCGCTGCTCGGATTTGCCACGCAGCATGGTGCACTTACGCTCGAAGCTGCGCTGGGCCTGTTGCCTGTGTTCGTCATCACGATGGTCAACCTGCTCGGCGTCCACTGGGCTGACCGGCGCGCCGACGCCGCTGTGGGCAAGCGCACGCTGGTCGTCATGCTGGGTGCGCGCACCTTACATCTGCACCGCTTGCTGACCGTCCTGACCTACGCGCTGACGTGGGCGCCGGCCGGCGTGGTTCTGCCGTTGGGCGTGGTCGTCGCCATCACGCTCACCCTGCCGATCAGCCTATGGGCCACGCTCACCTTCACCCGCCGAGAGCAAGACGGCGCCAGTTCCGCCGCCATGGTCGCGCTGATGATCGCCGCGTGCGCAGGCTGGGGGCTGGCGTGACCAAGCGGCACTTCGCTTGACCTGACAACAAATGAAAGGTGTATAACTCGGGCGTATGGAGCGAAGAAGCAAGCTGACGATTGGCCAGCACTCCCAACGACAGGCCGCGCCAACCGGCCGAGCTGCTGCGGTCGTAGAGATCTGTCCGCATTGCGGCCGGCGCGGCAGGCCGGTGGACACGCGGACGATCAAGGCGCTGCTCAACGTCACGCTCGAGGTGCTGCACCCCGTTACCTACCGCTTTTGCGCGACGCCGGACTGCCCGAACGTATATTTCGCCGAGGATGGCTCGCACGTCCTCGGCGAAGATCAACTGCGCGTGCGAGTGCATCAGAAACACCCGCACGACGCCGATGTGCTGGTGTGTTATTGCTTCTTTCATTCGCCGGGCAGCGTTCGCGCCGAGATCGCGGCGCATGGCGCAACCGATGTGGTGGAGCGCGTGACGGCGTTGACAAAGGTGGACGCCTGCGCGTGCGATATCCGCAACCCACAAGGCAGTTGTTGCCTCGGCAACCTGCAGCGCGTCGTGAAAGACGTCAAATCTGCTGAGATACAGCAGGCGAATTGAGCCGAATCTACGAAGCCCACATGAATATCACGATCCTGACGTTGGGCTCGCGCGGCGACGTACAGCCATATGTCGCGCTTGGGTTGGGGTTGCAGCGCGCCGGCCACGCCGTGCGATTGGTCACCGATTCCGGGTTCGCCGCCTTCGTCAGGGACTACGGCCTGGACTTTGCGCCGCTGGAAACCGGCGTGATTCAACTTATTCAGTCGCCAGAGGGCAAGGCAGCGCTGATGGGCAGAGGTCTCTTCAGCATGATCAAGCGGATGATGCCGGTGCTGCGCCGGATGATGGATGATGCCTGGGACGCATCGCAAGGTTCGGACGCGATCGTGTATCACCCCAAGGTCATGGCCGGTGTGCATATTGCCGAGAAGCTGAATGTGCCTGCTTGCCTGGCAATTGCATTGCCGGCGTATGCGCCTACGGCAGCATTCGCCAACCCGGTCATCGGCGGTGGAGACTACGGGCCGACGATCAACAAACTCAGCTACGACTTGTTGACCAAGGTCGGCATGTTGCCATATCGCAAGATGATCAATGCCTTTCGACGTGAGAAACTGGGGCTGCCGCCGTATAAAGACGACTTGCTGCTGCGAGGCCAACCCGTGCCAAAGCTATACGCCTACAGCGAACACGTGGTGCCGCGGCCGAGTGACTGGGGGGATGATGTGCATGTCACCGGCTATTGGTTCCTCTCTGCGCCACCCGATTGGCGACCCTCGCGCGAACTGCTGGCGTTCTTGAGCGCCGGCGCACCGCCGGTCTACGTCGGCTTCGGCAGCATGAGCACGCAAGATGCTGCAGCCAAGTCGGCCATCGTATTGGAAGCGGTGAGGCGCACAGGCCTACGCGCTATCCTGGCGACGGGTTGGGGTGGGCTGACTGCAGCCAATGCGCCTGAAGGCGTGTTTGTGCTGGACGGCGCGCCGCACGACTGGCTGTTCCCGCAATGCGCAGCCGTCGTGCATCATGGCGGTTCGGGCACGACGGCAGCCGGTCTGCGCGCAGGCAAGCCAACGGTGATCGTGCCGTTCTTCGGCGATCAGCCGTTCTGGGGGCGGCGCGTCGCGGCGTTGGGTGTGGGGCCGGCGCCGATTCCACAAAAGAAGCTGACGGCCGATGTGCTGGCAGATGCGCTTCGCGTCGCCACGAGCGACGCCGATATGGCACAGCGGGCAAAGGCGCTGAGCGAGAGGATTTGCGCCGAGGACGGCGTGGCCAGGGCGATTCAAGCGATCGCGAGGAGCGACTTTGGCTAGAGGATCGGCAAGACCGATCGAGTAGCATCGCGCGAATCCATCGTCCATCTGGAATTTGTCGCGGCAAGTCATTGCGTAGAATCGCCGCATGACCCATCGCAGCTTTGCCAGCGACAACAACGCCGGCGCACATCCCGAAGTCCTCCAGGCTATCCTCGCGGCCAACGAGGGCCACGTGCTCGGCTACGGCGATGACCCTTACACCCGCCGCGCCATAGCGGTGTTCAAACGTCATTTCGGCGAGGACGCCGACGTGTACTTCGTCTTCAACGGCACGGCGGCCAACTCGCTCGGCCTGGCAGCCATCACGCGCAGCTACAACGCCGTCATCTGCGCTGCAACTGCGCATATTCACTGCGACGAGTGCGGTGCGCCGGAGAAGTTCGCCGGCGTCAAACTGCTGACGTGCGAAACGCCCGACGGCAAACTCACGGTGGAGCATGCACGGCAGCATATGCACGGCTTCGGCGACGAGCACCACATCCAGCCCAAAGTGATCTCCATCACGCAGAGCACCGAGCTGGGCACGTTGTATCAGGTGGAGGAGATTCGTGCGCTGGCCGACTACGCCCATGCGCATGGATTGCTGTTGCACATGGATGGCGCGCGCATCTGCAACGCCGCCGCCGCGCTCGATCTTCCCTTCCGCACTTTCACGCGCGACGCCGGCGTGGATGTGCTGTCGTTCGGCGGCACGAAGAACGGTTTGCTGGGCGGCGAGGCCGTGGTCTTCTTCCCACCGCGCGCTGCCGCCTCCGACTTCAAGTTCATTCGCAAGCAGGGCATGCAACTGGCTTCGAAGATGCGCTTCATCGGCGCGCAGTTCGAGGTGCTGCTACGTGACGACCTGTGGCGGCGCAACGCGTGCAACGCCAACGCTATGGCGCGCCGGCTGGCCGACGCCGTGCGCGGCATCGTCGAGATCGCCTATCCGGTGCAGGCCAACGCCGTCTTCGCCGTCATACCCAATTGGGCGATCGAGGCGCTGCGTCGGCACAGCTTCTTCTACGAATGGGCGCCGGCCGACGAGGCGCACACCATCGCGCGCTGGATGTGCGCGTGGGACACAACGCCTGAGGACGTAGACGCGTTCGCGTCGCACATTGCCGGGGTGTTGGGCCAGAGGCGGGCTGCCCAGGGCTAACTCTCGCGATAGTGCACGCCGATGCTCTGCTTGTTCGACCAGGCCGCCTGCGCCACGATCACCGCCGAGCGCACCGCGTTGCGCAGGCCGATCAGCTCGTCGGTCACCTTGCTCTTGCGGTAGAAGCGCTCGATCTCGGTTTCGAGGTGGCGCAGCTCGCTGAGCGCGCGGTCGAGTCGCGGCTTGTTGCGCACTAATCCGACGTAGTTCCACATCAGCCCGCGGATCACCCCCATGTCCTGGGCGATAAGCGCCGGGTCAGGATGTTCGACGCCGTTCTCTCGCCACTCGGGAATGTCGTTCGGATCGTGCAGCTGGTCGTCGGCGATGTGTGCGGCAATGTGGTTAGCGGCGCGCACGCCCCATACCAGCCCTTCGAGCAGCGACGTGCTGGCCAGCCGATTCGCGCCATGCAGGCCGGTGCAGCTTACCTCGCCCACGGCGTAGAGCCGCTCGATGGTGGTTCGTCCGTGTTCGTCGGCCCACACGCCGCCGCAGAAGTAATGCGCCGCCGGCGCAACGGGCACAAGGTCGCACGTCATGTCCACGCCGTATTCTAGGCACTGCTTATAAATGTTCGGGAAGTGTTCGCGGATGCGCTCCGGCTTGATGTAGTCCCGCAGGTTCAAATACACGTGTGGCACACCACGCTCCAGCATCTCGAAGTAGATGCTGCGGGCAACCACGTCGCGCGGCGCGAGATCCTTCCACGCCGGGTCGTACTTTTGCATGAACGGCTCGCCATCCGCATGCACCAGCCGGCCGCCATCGCCACGCACGGCTTCGGTGATCAGAAAGCGCGGCGCGCCTGGTTTGGCGAACGCCGTCGGATGGAACTGTACGAATTCGGCGTTGATCACCCGCGCGCCGGCGCGATATGCCATGGCCAGCCCGTCCCCGCGGGCGCCGCTCGGGTTGGTGGTGTAAAGGTAGATCTGTCCCAGGCCGCCCGTCGCCAGCACGGTGCGCTTGGCCAGCACGCGCTTCACCCGGCTGGCGTCGCGGTCGAGCACATACGCACCGACGCACGACTGCGGCTCGTAGATCGCCAGTCGGTTGATCGCGTGGTGCGACGGGGTGATGAGGTCTATCGCCGTGTGGCCGGTCAGCAGCGTGACGTTCGACTCGCGCCGCAGCGCAGCCAGCAGGGCGTATTCGATTGCCGCGCCGGTCGCGTCGGCGGCGTGGGCGATGCGCGGCAGGCGATGGCCGCCCTCCAGCGCCAGCGCTACGCCGTCCCCGTGGTGATCGAACGGCACGTTGAGTTGCTCGATCAGGATTTCACGCACCAGCGCCGGCCCTTCCTCGGCCAGGATGCGCACTGCGCTGGGGTTGGAGAAGCCGGCGCCGGCGCGCTCGATGTCCTCGGCCAGCAGTTGTGGGCTGTCGTCGTGCCCGCGATAGATGATGCCGCCCTGCGCCCAGGCCGTGCTCGAATCCTGCGGATCGTGCGAGCGAGTGATGAGCGTAACGTGTATGCCCTGCTGCGCGAGCCGGAGCGCCGTGACCCCGCCGCCGATGCCGCAGCCGATGACGAGCACGTCGGTCTCGATCAAATCAGACACTGCTCACCTTTCACCACAAAGCGCACGAAGGACGCGAAGAGATCAAACCTTGCCTTTGCGCGCTTCGCATGCTGTGTAGCTCAATCGCTCAGTCTTTCTTGCCGACAGGGCCAATGGCAATCATGCGCTCGACGGCCAGGCGCGCGCGCTCGCGGATGTCCGGCGGCACGTCCACCACATACTGCGTCTTTTGCAGTGCGAGCAGCGTATCTTCGAGCGTGATCTCGTTCATGTGGGGGCAGCGCACGCTGCACAGCCGCAACATCTCCTTGTCGGGGTTTGCGCCGGCGATGTTGTCGGCCATCGAACACTCGGTCAGCAACAGGTAGCGCGGGGCCTGCGTGCGCTCGACGTATTTCATCATCGCCGTGGTGCTGCCCGAGAAGTCGGCAGCGGCGACCACCTCGGGGCTGCACTCCGGATGCGCCAGGATAACCACGTCGGGAAAGTCGTGGCGAATGGCCTGGATGTCCTCGACGGTGAACTTCTCGTGCACCTCGCAGCGGCCATGCCAGCCGATCATCTCGAATTCGATCTGCGCATCGCTGTGGCGGGGCTCGCGCGTGGGGAAGATAATGCGCTTGCCGGTCTCGTTGGCCACATTGCGCGCCAGGTATTCGTCCGGCAAAAAGATCACCCGGTCGCTGTCGAGCGAATTCACCACCATGACCGCGTTGGACGACGTGCAGCAGATGTCCGACTCAGCCTTCACGTCGGCGTAGGTGTTGACGTAGGTGACGACCGGCACGCCGGGGTACTGCGCCTTGAGCCGGCGCACGTCCTCGGCGGTGATGCTGGCGGCCAGCGAGCAGCCGGCACGCTGGGATGGGATCAACACCGTCTTCGACGGGTTCAGAATCTTGGCCGTCTCGGCCATGAAGCGCACGCCGCAGAACACGATGATGTCTTTGTCGGTCTGCGCGGCCTTGCGGCTCAGCTCCAGCGAATCACCGACGAAGTCGGGGATCGAGTGGAACAACGCCGGCTCCATGTAGTTGTGGCCGAGGATCACTGCGTTGCGCTCTTGCTTGAGCCGGTTGATCTGCGCGGCCAGCCGGGACTTGTAGAACAGCTCGGCGTCCGGCACGATGTCGCTCAGCTTTGCCTTGAGCGCGGCATACATTTCATCGGGATCGGTGATTCGAGAGGTGAGGCTTGTCATGGGTTCGTCTCCGGGTTGTGGGAGCTAGACGGAGCACGCGCGACGCATCGCGTGCTGACTCTCAGCACGTCGCAGCAGAGCGACCGAGCGTATGCAATACGCGATGCGTCTATATATTCGGCTCATCCAGCCACAAACTGATGTCCAGCGCCCTCACCGAATGGGTGAGCGCGCCCGAGCTAATGTAGTCCACGCCGGTCTCGGCGATCGCGCGGGCGTTGTCGAGCGTGACGTTGCCGCTCGCCTCCAACTTGACGCGCCCGTTCACGGTGTCCACGGCGCGGCGCATGTCTTCCAGGGACATGTTATCCAGCATGATGATGTCTACGTCGAGCGCCAGCGCTTCTTCCAATTCGCGCAGGTCACGCACCTCGACCTCGATCTTCAGCCGTTCACTGCCTTCGGGGCGCGCCGCGGCGCACTCGCGCACGCGCCGCACGGCCTCGGTGAGGCTCCCACCACACGCGGCGATGTGGTTGTTCTTGATCATCACCATGTCGTATAGGCCAATCCGGTGATTCATCCCGCCGCCGATGCGTACGGCCAGCTTGTCGAGCGCGCGCAGTCCGGGCGCGGTCTTGCGCGTATCCAGGATGCGGGCGCGCGTGCCAGCCACCGCTTCGACGAACCCGCGCGTAGCCGTCGCGATGCCCGACATGCGCTGCAGGATGTTCAGCGCAGTGCGTTCGCCGGTGAGCAACGCGCGTGCCGGACCCGCAAGCGTGGCGATGACCTGCTTCGGCGCGACGACCACACCATCCTGAGCCAGACGATCCATCGTCACGCGCTCATCGAGCAGGGTGAACGCCAGCGCCGCAATCTCCAAACCGGCGACCACGCCGTGCGCCTTTGCGACGAACCGGCCGGTCAGCCACAAGTCTTTGGGAACGGTGCAGTTCGTCGTCACATCGCCGCTGCCGATGTCCTCTTCGAGTGCGCGCCGCACGATGGCTTCGATATTCGGGGGAATGTTCACCCGATCCATTTAGTGTTAATCATACACCATTATCGAGAGGGTCAAGCGCTGCTTTGCCCCTAGAAACGTGTGTAGTGCCAAGAGATGGGTTGCCCATTCGCGTAGGGCATCACGCCATGGAATGGACGAGGATCGTCGTCGAAGACCAGCGGCAAAAAGTATCGGTCGCCCGGCCACATGGGGAGCGCTGCGCGGTCGCGCGTCTCCGGATCGGCAGAACATGCGTCCAGCACGCGCCGGACCGGCGTCCATTCCAGCGCACCCTCGGGGTTGTGCGCGACCGGCTGACCCGTGAATGCGGTGATCAAGAAGACGAAGCCGAGCCAGTCTTCGCCATTGGGGCCGAAGCCCGGCCAACTGATGGTGCCGCGCAATTGCATAGCGGTCACCTCGACGCCGGCCTCTTCACGGATTTCGCGCCGCATGCACGCTGCCACATCTTCACCGGGCTCCATCTTGCCGCCCAAGCCGTTGTATTTGCCGAAGGCCTGATCGTCGGGACGCGCGTTGCGGTGGATCATCAGCACGAATCGGCGATCCGGGGAGAGGATGTAGCCCAGCGTGCCGATGATGGGGGTGTATGGCATGGCGACCGAGGGCGTGTAATGCTGCGCCTATGGCGACGTCCCTGCCGTCGTTCGCAACGGGAATTCGAACTTCTTCTGCCGGGTCTCTAGATCAACGGCCGTGACCTTGATGTCGCCGTCGAACAGCGGTACGAGCAGTGCGCCGTTTGTGTAGGCCGGCGTGGAGAGCAGGCGTCGCACCAGGCCGTTCTCCAGCACACGCGTAGGCGAGACGTAGCCGTTGGCGTCGGTCTCGGGCCGGCGGTCGAAGCTGTAGAGGTAAGTATCGCTCGACACGACGTAGAGCTTATTTCCAACGATGACCGGCTGGGCGCGGATCGCGCCGCCCACTTGCGAGCGCCACAGCACGTTGCCAGTGCGCTTGTCAATGGCGTACACTCCCCCCTTCACATCGCCGACGAAGATCTCGCCATTGTCGAGCAGCGGGTCGCACCAGATCCAGCCGCCCAGGCGTTCCGGCGAGCGCCAGATCTCTGCGCCGGTCTCGGCGTCCACGGCATACATGCGTTGGTCGAACGAGCCGAAATACAGCACGCCATCGGCGATCGCCGGATGCGAGGCAATCGAAGCGCCGGCGCTGAAAGTCCACAAGAGTTTGCCCGTCGCTGCGTCGAGCGCATAGAGGTTGTGATCGAGCGAAGGCTGGAACACTTTACCGTCGGCGACCCGTGGCCGCACCCACAGCTTGTCCTGGGCAGTGAACTTCCAAACCAGCTTCGGCTCGCCGCCGTCTAACTGGGATGGATCGAGCGCGTAGAGCGTATTGTCGCCGTTCGGCGCAAAGATCAATTTGCCGTCGGTGCTGGCGCCATCGGTGTATTCGCGCTGGCCGCCGGAGAATCGCCACAGCTCCGTGCCGTTGCTGGCCAACAGTGCATAGAGGCGGTGGCTAGTGCGGCCATCCATGCCGACCGTCTCGCCGACGATGATTGCGTTGCCGAATTTCAGCGGCGGGCCGGCGAACGGCCCGGGGCGCTGTCCGCCTTCTCCCTCCGCCGCAGGGAACATCCATGCCTGCGCACCGGTCACCGGATCGAATTTATACACATGCAGGTTGCTGGCGAGGTAGGCATCGGCGCCGTCGAGCGTGAGGCCGGGGAAGGATGTGGGGGAAATCTCGCCGCCGCAGGCGCTGAGCGCCAGCATCGCAAACGCAGCGAGAAGCGAGACGCGGATGGTTCTTTTCATGGTCGGTTCGAGCGCTCAGGGCACCGGATCGTATCCGCCGGGATGGAAAGGATGACAGCGCGCGATGCGTTTGACGCCGAGCCACAGCCCTTTCAGAGCGCCATACTTGGCGATGGCCTGCAGCGTGTATTCGCTGCACGTGGGATAGAAGCGACACGATGGCGGGAGCGCAGGAGAGATGGCCAGCTGATAGAAGCGAATCGCGCCGATCATCAGCCGGTCGAGGAGCGCCTGTTTCATCTGCGCGCGCCGCGAGTATGATTCGAGCGTCACCTCGCGATAGGCGCCGTCGGGATCAGATGAGCTCTGTTCAGCAACCACAGCAAATCCTCCTGCACCTGCGGCATGCGCGCCGATTCGACGATGATCGCCGGTTGCGCGATCAGCACGATGTCCCAGCCGGGAGCGATCGAGGCAGACAGTTGGCGGGTTGCCTCGCGCAACAGTCGCCGGGCGCGGTTGCGCTTCACGGCGCTGCCGAGAGCACGGGGCGTGATGTAGCCAACCCGTGTTCGTGGTTCAGCTTCATCTGCCCTGGTCAGCGCGCGTGCAGCGTTCAACGTGCAATACTTGCCGCGCCATCGCGCACCATCTCGACGCACCCGCTCGAAGTCCTCCTTCTTCGTCAGCCTTTCCAACATCAAATTGAGAATTGAGAATCGAAGAGTTCAGAAAGCGTGCTGCAACGCTCTTTTGGTCTTCTCGCTGTTTCTCCATTCTCAACTTTCAATTCCTACTTGCTGCCTGCCGTGCCTCGTTTGCTCTTGGCCGGAGAATACACAGCATTCCAGTCCACCTTCTTGACGTGGTTGTTGGCCGATACCGTCAGCACCTTGCGGCCCTTGGCGCGACGCGCGGCGAGCACCTTGCGGCCACTCTTGGTTGACATGCGCGCCCGAAAACCGTGCACACGCACGCGACGTCGCTTCTTCGGTTGATACGTTCGCTTTGGCATCTCGTAGCTCCTCTTGCTCAGTCGTTCAAACTCACCGAAGGCGTCCGGCAGATGCCTAGCCTTGGCAAAAGTCCAGAAACGAAGCCTGCGGATTATACCGAAATTGACGCGCGTTACGCCGGGCGGGGGCATTCACCAACAGGGGCAGACGTATTAGCCAGGGCACGCTCTGCCCCATTCGCGGCATATCTAGGCGCGGAGCGGAGTCCGCGCCCTTTTGCCCCTATGCACGAATTCACCCTGCCGGGCTACGCGGCGACCTTAAACGCATGACGACATGGCCGGGATCGTCCAGGATCTGCGGGCACGGCGCGCCGGTGAACAGTTCGCATACCGGGGCCGGGTCGGGCAAGTGCGGCAACAGAGAGCGCAGATGGCACAGGGCGAGGCCAACAACGTTGAGCGGGCAGCCGCGAATTTGCGCGATGGGCTGGAAGGAGGGATGCTGTGCGGCGTAGCCGCCCGCTTTGTCGAACGGATCGCCAGTGGCTATGTAGGCCTCAATTTCATCATCGCCGTAGTCACGCATGGTGACTTGCGACGAGACGATGCCCGTGCGCTCGCGTGTGCTCTGGCGCACGACGATCGCCGACTGTACCTCGTGTGTGCGCCCGCGCAGGCGACGCAGCATGGTGCGCGCCTCGTCGGCATCGGCCGGCTTGTTCAACATCTCGCCATCCAGCAGCACCGTCGTGTCGCAGGCGATAATGATCGGATCGGAGATCGGAGATTGGGGATTGGGGATTGCGTACGATATAGGCAACCGCTCGACCTGAGCTGCGCAATCTCCGATCTCTAATCTCTGCTGCGCAATCCGTGCTTTCTCGCGCGTGATGCGGTGTTGGGTCTCCAGCGGCGTCTCGTCCGGCAGCGCCGCCTCATCCACGTCGGCGGGACACACGTGGAACGTCACCCCGAGCAAGGTAAGCAACTCTCGCCGGCGCGGCGAGGCCGAAGCCAGGACGATTGGGGATTGGGGATTGGGGATTGACGATTTGAGATTCGAGATTAGAGGTTGAGGATTAAGGATTGGCAGTTGCGATGAATCGTTCATAAGCAGCAAATCGAGATCTCCAATCCCAAATCTCTAATCTCTAATCTCTAATCTCCACCCACACGTCAAAATCTGCAATCGTTCAGATGAATTCGGTGCGCTTCAGCACCTCGATATTTTCGAGTGCGCGACCCGTGCCCAGGGCGACACAAGCGATCGGCGCATCGGCGACGTAGGCCGGGATGCCGGTCTCGCGGGTGAGGTATTCGTCGAGCTTGTGCAGCAGCGCCGTGCCACCCGTCAGCGCCATGCCGCGATCAATGATGTCGGAGGCCAGCTCGGGCGGCGTGCGCTCCAACACCGACTTCACACAAGCGGAGATTTGCGACAGCGGCTCTTGCAGTGCCTCGACGATCTCGTTAGTCGAAACCTCGATCGTGCGCGGCAGACCGGTGACTTGGTCGCGCCCCTGCACCTGCATGTACATCTCTTCTTCGAGCGGGAGGGCGCTGCCGATGTTGATCTTGATCTCTTCGGCGGTCGGCTCGCCGATGGCCAGGTTGTATTTGCGGCGGATGAAGTTTTGGATCGCCGCGTCGAGCTTGAGGCCGCCGACGCGCACGGAGTTGGCGACGACGATGCCGTTCATCGAGACCACGGCAGCTTCGGCGGTGCCGCCACCGATATCCACGACCAAGTTTCCCGTGGCAGTATCCACCGGCAACCCGGCACCGTAGGCAGCGGCCAGCGGTTCACGGATCGGATACACTTCGCCCGCGCCGGCTTCGATCGCTGCCTCGCGCACCGCGCGGCGTTCGACGCTCGTCACGCCGTAAGGGACGCCGATCACCACGCGAGGAGGCAAGAGGCTGAACCCCTTCGCCTTGTTGACGAAGTGCTGGAGCATCCTCTGGGTCACCTGGTAGTCGGCGATCACGCCGTCGCGCAGCGGCCGGGCGACTTCGATCTCGTCAGGCGTGCGGCCATACATCTGGCGCGCCTCTTCGCCGACTTCCACGACCGTCTCCTCGCGCGAGAGGATGGCAACGACAGAGGGCTCCTGGATGACGATGCCTTTGCCCCGCACGTACACGACGACGTTGACGGTGCCCAGGTCTATGCCGATCTCTGCCCGAAGGATGCCCATGATGTTCGATGACCTATGGCAGGTAGCCCAGCGACAATCTCCACGAGCGCCTCACACGGCGCGCGAGGGATGCGCAGCGACCCACCTGCAGCGTCAGCTGTGCGATTCGCCGCGATGGGTGCGCCGGCGCATGGCCACATTCAAACGCACAGTGCTCTTGCGCAGCGCCGCTTCGAGCTTGAACAGGTCTTCTTTGTTCGGCGGCGGGTTCTTCAACAATTCCTCGGCACGCGCGCGGGCGGCCTCGGCGCGGGCGATGTCAATCTCGTCGGCGCGCTCGGCGCTGTCGGCCAGGATGATCACGCGATTGTCGTGGATGTCCACAAAGCCACCGCCGATGGCGAACTCCTGCACTTCGTCGCCGATCTTGACGCGCAATTCGCCCGGCTTTAGCGTAGAGAGCACCGGCGCGTGATGCGGCAACACGCCCATCACGCCGCCGGCGCCGGGCACGGTCACCATGTCCACGTCGCCGCTGAACACGGTGCGTTCGCTTGTGACGATTTCAAGATGCAACGGCATAGGCAAAATTGCGAATTGAGAATGTCGAGAGGCGTAGGCCAACCGTTCTCGATTCTCAATATCTGCATTCTCAATTCTGTTCGGCGCGGGCCTTCTCGTACTCCTCCCACACCTCGTCAATCGTGCCCTTCATCAGGAAGAAGCTCTCGGGCACTTCGTCCAGCTCACCCTTCAAGATGCGGTCGAAACCGTCCACCGTATCCTTGATCTTGACGTAGCGACCATCGCGGCCGGTGAAGGCCTTGGCCACGAACATCGGCTGGCTGAAGAAGCGCTCGATCTTGCGCGCCCGGGCAACCAGGATCTTGTCATCTTCGCTCAACTCGTCTACGCCCAGGATGGCGATGATGTCCTGCAAGTCCTTGTAGCGCTGCAACGTGCGCTGCACCTCGCGCGCCACGCGATAGTGATCCGGCCCGACGATGTTGGGGTCGAGGATGCGGCTGGTGCTGGCCAGCGGATCCACGGCCGGGAAGATGCCCTTCTCGGCGATGGAGCGCTCTAGGTTGACCGTGGCGTCCAGGTGGGCGAAGGTCGCCACCGGCGCCGGGTCGGAGTAGTCGTCGGCGGGCACGTAGACCGCCTGCATCGAGGTGATCGAGCCGCGCTTGGTGGACGTGATGCGCTCTTGCAACTGGCCCATCTCGGTCGCCAGCGTCGGCTGGTAGCCGACCGCCGAGGGCATCCGGCCGAGCAGTGCCGATACTTCCGACCCGCTCATCACGAAGCGGAAGATGTTGTCAATGAACAGCAGCACGTCGCGGCCTTCGTCACGGAAGTATTCGGCCATGGTCAGGCCGGTGAGGGCGACGCGGAGGCGCACGCCGGCCGGCTCGTTCATCTGGCCGAACACCATCACCAGCGAGTCAATCACACCGGCCTCGTTCATCTCTTTGTAGAGCTGGGTGCCCTCGCGGGTGCGCTCGCCCACGCCGGCAAACACCGAGTAACCGTTGTGGAACTTGGCGATGGAGTTGATCAACTCCTGGATGGTCACCGTCTTGCCCACGCCGGCGCCGCCGAAGATGCCCGTCTTGCCGCCTTTGGTGAACGGCGCAATCAGGTCAATCACCTTGATGCCGGTCTCCAGCATCTCGACCGACCCCTTCTGCTCCTCGAACGAAGGCGGGGGGCGGTGGATCGGATATTTCAGCTCGGCTTGCGGCGCAGGCCGGCCGTCAATCGGGTCGCCCAGCACGTTAAAGATGCGCCCCAGGGTAGCCGGGCCGACGGGCACACTGATCGGCCCGCCCAAGGCGCGCGCGGTCTCACCGCGGCGCAGGCCGTCGGTCGTGTCCATCGCTACCGTGCGCACCACGTCATCACCTAAGTGCTGTTGCACTTCCAGCACCAGTCGCCCTTCGGGGCGTTCGATTTCGAGGGCGTCGTAAATCTCAGGAAGATGCTCCGGCGGGAACTTAACGTCTACCACGCCACCGCGAATGGCAATCACCTTGCCGATAACCGTTCCGTTGCCGCTTCCGTTCTGTTTCGACATGCTCTTTGCTCCGCTTAATGTTTCGATCGCTTCTCGTTATCTGGCCTCTAGCACGACATACACGGGCAGGCCACTCTTCTCGTGTGCGATGAAGGTTTCGACGACCTGCCGGCCCATCCGATTCGCGATTTCGGTGAAGTCTTTTCGGCGATTATAAACGGCAAATCGTTCCCAGAGCACGATGTAGCGCCGGTCGGGGTCCTGCAGCATCTCGGCGGCGCGTCGGCGGAAGCCTTCGTCGGCCTGCTCCGAGAAACCGAAAATCTCTACCGGGCGCACACGATCTGCCGTCAACACGCGCAGGTTCTTCTCGATGCCCCAGTCCAGCGCAACCGGCTCGTGCACGCCATTGGCATCGAGCCAGTCGGCCAGCTTGTAGATTGCGTCCGAGAAGCGCCCCGAGCCGCCGGTGCGCGCCAGGGTCGCGTGGTGCTGCTCGTTCACCCACACGTCTCGGCTGACAGGCAGCGCCAGAAGCAGAGAGACAAGGAGAAGGGACGACAAGGCGACCAGGCGATTTCTCTTTGTCTCCGTGTCCCCTTGTCTCCGTGTCCCCGTGTCCTCGTGTCCCCGTGTCACGAAGCCTGTGACGAACTCCGCCAACCACATCGCCGCGCAGGCCACCATCAACTGCGGCAGGGGCAACATGATGAACTGATGGGTGGACCACAGGCCGGAGACGGTGAACGCGCCCAGCACAACCAGGGTAGCCATGCTCGCCAGGATCGCGAAGAACCGGCGCGCTTCGTCGCGCCGACCCTGCTGCGCCGGTGGCAGCTCGCCCAGCCCGCGCCCGCGGATGATCGCCAGGGCTCCGCCGACGGTTGCGCTGAGGATCAGCGACGGCACGGCATAGACGTTGCTGAACGGCACGCCGTTGTACCAGAAGTAGCTGCCGTCCACGAATACGCGCGCGTCGTCAACGGCCTTCTGAATATTGTGTAGGAAATCCAGGTTGTTCACGCCGAACTGCTGCGTGGGGCGCGTGAGCGAATCGAGCAGGAGCGTGACCGTCCAAGCCTGACCATCGCGGATCAGGCCGGCCAGGTTGTAGTAGATCAGCGGCAGCGCGCCGAGCAGCACGCCGGCCAGTGCACACAGCAGCGCCGGCGCGAGCGCGATCAGGTGTTCGCGCTGGCTCTGGGTGCGTCGCGCTTCACGGCTGCGCGTGAACAAGAACACCGCGCCGATGACGATCAACACGATCACCCAGCGCAGGAACAGCAATTTGGCCCACAGCCCCAGGCCGATCAGCACGCCGGCGGCCAAAGCCAAGGCTCGACCTTTGGCACTGGACGACTGGCTCTCTGTGCGAACCACCTCGTCGAGCAACAACAGCGAGCCGATCGAGAACACGGTCATCACACTTGTCACACTGATGCCCTGCCGGCTGAACCAGATGAAGGAGGGGTTCACTGCCAGCAATAGCACAGTCACCGATGCAACACCATAGCCGAACCAGCGGCGCGCCAACATCCAAGCCAGCACGATTGTGACGCAGGAGAAGAAAATGGGCTGCGCGCGCGCCGCCACGTAGCCCGGCCCCAACAACCCCATGAAGGGCAGCGTGATGTAGCCGCCCAGGCTGCCCATGTAATCGAGCAGCATGACCGGGAAGTGGCCAATGCCGATGCCGCGTAGCAGCTCCGGCTGCCGGCCTTGCATCAGATCCAACATCGGCGCCAGATCGAGCGCCTCGTCGTAGTACAAGCCGGGCAGATGCAATTGGTGCAGCGAGAAGGCAAGAAAGATGGCCATCGCCGCGATGAGCGGGACATAGCGCGCCGTTCGCACAGCGATGCCGATTGTCTTCGTTGACTTTGCCGGTGCAGGCGTAGCTTGCACGAGATCCATGATGCGCAAGCTACAAGCATAGCGCAATCAAGCGGGTCAGCAGCCTATGCCGGCATGACGACTTTCAAACGACCAGATTAGGCCTTAGCCGCCTCCTGCATGGCTTGGCGCAGCGCCTCCGCGCCGCCGGCGATGTCGAGCAGCTCGTTGGTAATGCCGGCCTGGCGCGCTTTGTTGTAGCTCAGCGTATAGGCGACGATCAGGTCGGATGCGTTATCGGTGGCGTTGCGCATGGCGATGCGCTGCGCGGTATAGAAGCTGGCCAGCGACTCAAGCACGGCCTGATATACCTGCATTTCGGTCAAGCGTGGGAGCAGCGTGTTCAGGATCTCCGCCGGCCCGGGCTCGAATTCATAGGCCGGGCGCGGCCCGGCGTGAGCTTGGTCCGGCGCGATCGCCTCGGGCGCCAGGGGCAGAAGCCGCTTGATGACCGGCTTTTGCTGCGTCGCGCTGATGAACTCGGTGTAAATCAGATACACCTCGTCCACCACGCCGGTGAGGAAGTCGTCAATCGCGGCGCGCGTTGCCGGCGTGGTGTCCAGCAGCGTCGGGCGCGCCGGCATGCCGGAGAAGTCGGCGGCGATCTTGCCGCCGCGGCGATAGATGAAGTCGCGTCCCTTCTTACCGATGGTGATATAGCGCACCGGCTTGCCGTAGTCGCGCGCGAAGTTGAACGCAGCGCGGGAGACGTTGCTGTTGAACGCGCCGGCCAGGCCGCGATCGCCGGAGATCAGGATGATGGCGGCGCCGTTGACCTGCTCGCGGTTGGTGAGCAGCGGATGCTTGGTCTCGCCGCCGGCGAGCGACGCAACGCTGGCAAGCAAGTCGCGCGCGCGCTGCGAATACGGGCGCGTGGCTTCGACCATCTGCTGCGCGCGCCGCACGCGACCGGCCGCCACACTCTCCAGCGCTTTGGTGATCTGCCGGACATTCTTGACGCTGCGAATGCGCCGCTTGATTTCTCGTGCTGTGGCCATGTTAAAAGATACAAGAGCCAAGAGCTTGAGCCATCTCGGCTCTTGTGTCTTGCTGCTTGATTCTTAGCTGAAGGTCCGGTTGAACGCCTCGATCGCGCTGCGCAGCTTGGCGATGTTCTCGTCGCTGATGCGCTTCTCCGTCATGATGCCGTTCACCAGGTCGGGATAGCTCATCTCGATGTACTTGATGAACTGCTGCTCCCAGTCCTGGATGCGGTTGACGGGGATCTTGTCGAGGTAGCCGTTGGTGCCGGCGAAGATCGCCACCACCTGCGCCCACAGCGGGCGCGGCTCGTATTGCTTTTGCTTGAGCAACTCGGTCATGCGCCGACCGCGCTCCAGCAATTGCAACGTGGTCTTGTCCACATCGCTGCCGAAGGTGGCAAACGCTTGCAGCTCGCGGAACTGCGCCAGGTCGAGTTTGAGCCGGCTGGCCACCTGCTTCATGGCGCGGGTTTGCGCATCACCGCCCACCCGGCTGACGCTGATGCCGACGTTGATGGCCGGGCGAATGCCGGCGTTGAACAGGTCGGTCTCCAAGAAGAGCTGGCCGTCGGTGATCGAGATCACGTTGGTGGGGATGTAGGCCGACACGTCGCCGAGCTGCGTCTCGATGATGGGCAGCGCGGTGAGCGAGCCGCCGGTGCGTGGGTTCTTCACCAGCTTGTATTTCTTGCCGGTCTCGGCAGCCAGCGCCTTCATATCGTGCTTAGCCGTCTCCTCGCCGATGGCGCCGTCGTAGATCTTGCCGTTGACGCTATGGCCGTCACCCCATTCGTCGCTGTCGTCGGCCTCGCGGATCACCCATTGGTAGGCCAAGCGCGCGGCGCGCTCCAGCAGGCGCGAGTGTAGATAGAAAATGTCGCCGGGGTACGCTTCGCGGGCCGGCGGGCGGCGCAGCAGTAGCGACACCTGGCGATAGGCGTAGGCGTGCTTGGTCAGGTCGTCATACACGCACAACGCATCGTTGATGAACTGGCCGCCGATGGTGACGCCGTTCTCCATGATCTCCTCGCCCATGGCGCAGCCGGCATAGGGCGCGATGTATTGCAGCGTGGCCGAGTCGGCCGCCGAGGCGACGACGACGATGGTGTAGTCCATCGCGCCGTACTGCTCCAGCGTGCTGACTACGCGGGCGACCTGTGCCAGCTTCTGGCCGATGGCGACGTAGATGCAGACGACGCCTTTGCCCTTCTGGTTGATGATCGTGTCAATGCACACGGCCGTCTTGCCGGTACTGCGGTCGCCGATAATCAGCTCACGCTGGCCACGGCCGATCGGGATGAGCGCGTCAATCGCCTTCACGCCGGTTTGTAGCGGCGTGTCCACGTTGGCGCGCTTGATTACACCCGGCGCGATGCGCTCCAGCGGGCGGAACTTATTGGTGTTGATCGGGCCCTTGCCGTCGAGCGGGCGGCCCAGCGGGTCCACCACGCGGCCGATCAGCGCATCGCCGACCGGCACGGAGATGACGCGGCCGGTGGAGCGCACCGTGTCGCCTTCTTCGATGTCGGTGTAATCGCCCAGGATGATGATGCCGACCTCATCCGGTTCCAGGTTGAAGGCCAGGCCCAGCGTGCCGTTCTTGGTGAACTCCACCAACTCCTGCGCCTGCACGTTGGTGAGGCCGGTGCAGCGCGCGATGCCGTCGCCGACCTCCTGCACGGTGCCGACGTCCACGGCTTGGAGCGTAGGAGTGAACTTTTCGATCTGCGACCTGAGGGACGCCGCAATATCTTCCAGGCTGAATATCGAAGTCGAATCCGACCGAGTCATCTACATTTCCTCCGGGGTTGATTCTGCCAATCGGCGAACAGTCAATCGAATGGACGCAAGTATACCGTGAGCAAGCAGGGCGCGATGATCGCCGGCGCTCACGCGCTCACCACGTCGCCAAACGTGACGATGCGCTCACCGCCATACGTCATCACGACCAGCGCGCCGTCGTCTTCGACGCGCAAGGCTTCACCTTCGACAATCTCACTGCCGGCTCGCAGCCGCACGCGTTTGCCGAGCGTATCGAGACGACGCGCATAGTCGGCCAGCGGCGAAGCAGGCAACATGGCGTAACGCGCGCCGAACGCCGCCAGCAGCCGGTCGAGGACTGCCTCGCGATCCACCTCGTGCCCCAGCGCCTCGCGCAGGCTGGTCGCGCGCAGCTTCACCTCCTCCGGCGCATCATCGAAGCGGGTGTTTACGTTCAGTCCGATGCCCAGCACGACGTAGTCGAGGCGATCGCCGATGAACGAGGATTCCACCAGCACGCCGGCCACCTTTTTGCCGTTCAGCAGCACGTCGTTGGGCCACTTGAGTTTGAATCGAGAATCGAGAATCGAGAATCGAGAATGGGAATCGGCTTCTTGCGTGCTCGATGTCTCCCGTGAGATTTCGCAGACGGCGAGCGCGCCGAGCATGGTCAACCAGCCGATCTGACGCGGATGCAGGTTGGGTCGCAGCAGGATGGAGAGGTAGAGCGACTGGTCGGGCGGCGAATACCAGGCGCGGCCGGCCCGCCCACGACCAGCGGTCTGCTCATCCGCCAGCACGACGAGTCCTTCGCACGCGCCTCGTTCGGCGAAAGTGCGGCAGACGTCCATGGTCGAGGTAACAGAAGGGAAGCGACGAACGTCGAAGCGCATGGATCCTCCGCTACCTCCACGCCTTCGCGGCTAATGTCACGAACCCGTCAAGCGGACGTTCGAGTACTTCGCCAGGCCATCGGGATCGAGTTCGATGCCGAGGCCGGGTGCAGTCGGGATGTCGAGCAGCCCATCTTCGTCGAGCTTGAATGGCGCAGCGACGATCTCCTCGATGTAGGGCGAAGGTGTGATGTACTCTACCCAGCGCGCCACCGGCGTCGCCGCCGCCAGTGCCAGGTCGGCGGCTAGGCCGACGGCCGTGTTCCACCCGTGCGGCACCCACAGCACGTTATGGTCATACGCCGTCCAAGCGATCCGCCGCGCCTCGCTCAGCCCACCGCATTTGGTGCAGTCCGGCTGGATGATGTCCACGGCGCCCCGCGCGATCCACGGCATGAACGTCTGCCGGCGCGTCAGCACTTCGCCACTGCTGATCGGCACCGGCGAATGTTCGCGAAGCTTGATGTAGCCCTCGAGGTCGTCCGGCGGTAGCGCCTCCTCGAACCAGGTCACGTCGTAGTCTTTTAGCATGCGCGCCGTCTCGATCGCCCATTTGTAGCCGTGCGGCCAGAACTGCTCGCTGCCGCCCGCATCCACCATCAGCTCCACCTCCGGGCCGACCGTCTCGCGCGCCGTCTTGACCAGTCGCTCGTCGAGTTGTCGGCTGACGCGCCCGAACGGTCGCCAGCCCATCTTGATCGCCTTGAAACCACGTGCCGTCGTCTGCTGCAACGTCTCGCGCAAACGCGGCGGATCGTCGAACAGGATGGAGCCGTAGGGCTTGATCTTGTAACGATAGTAGCCACCCAGGAGGCGCGCCACGGGCTGACCGGTGACCTTGCCCAGAATGTCCCACAGCGCGATGTCTATGCCGCTGATAGCGTGTTCGACTGCGCCGCCGCGCCCTTGCCAGAAGGCCATCTGGCGCAACGTCTCGCTCACCCGCTCCGGCTCGATCGCGCTATGGCCGATGCACCACGGCCGCAGTAGCTTGAGCGCGCCCTCGACCAGCGCGCCGCTGGTATATACGCTGCCGATGCCGGTGAGCGGCCGGCCGCCGATGAGCTCGTCGGTGACAACCTCGATGAGCGTGTGCAGGTTGTTGTCGGGGTCGAAGTCGTGCGTCCAACCGCCGTCGGGCGTCTTGCCGGCGAGCGGAATAGCGCGGATGTCAACGATGTCCATATGCAGGAATTGTAGGCGTTATCCCTCACACAGCTCGAAGTGACGTACCGGCCAAACCCCGCGAAGCTCTGCGAGGGCTAGATCACGCTCGACGAAAGAGCAGGTCGTAGCGCGAACTCCACTCCGGCTTGCCGGCCACGTGCAAGACCAGTGTGAATCGCTCCGTCTGCATCGCCGGCAACACGATTTGTCGTGCCGGCCCGACGACGTTCGTATTCGCCACACCCCCCTCGAATCTCCAATCCCCGATCTCTAATCTCCCCTCCCCTGTTTCCAACCATACATCCACGCACCCAGGCCCCAACGGCTCGGGCGAATCGTTGAGCATGAAGAGCTGAACACCGAAGGCTTCACCGGCACGCCAGCTGAATTTGGGGATGCGCGCACTGGCCAGCACCGGCCGGCACGCCTGCGCCACCGCCTGCAGTGCCGGCTTCGGTCGCGCCGGCCAAGAGATCAAGCTGTTGTTGGCGGCGGTTGGCCACGGCTCGTTCAACACCCAACACAGCGCCATGGCGCAGGCGGGCTTCTGCCGGCGTGCCTCTTCGTAGATCGCTTTCAACCCTTCGCTCTGCAGCCACTGCGCACAAGCGACGAGCGATTCGAGATCGGTGATCGTGCCGAAATAGTCTTCGAGCGTAGGCAGGTCGAGCCAGGAATCTGGCATCCAAGCGCGAAAGGCGTGACGCGTCTCCCATTGCGTGCCCGCGCGTGGTGGCCACAGCTCGTCGGCAGGGATGATCTGCTGCAGCACCTCGACATTGGCCGGCCCCGGCACGCCGAACTCGGTGTAGGCCGTGGCGCGCGACTCGGCGAAATACCGATACACCTCGACGCCGTTGAGGTCTCGGAAGAAATAGCCGCCGTGGGCCATGCCCATCGCGGGCGAGGTCATCAGGAAGGGCGTGTGCGGATCCAAGTCGTAGCAGTTGCGGTTCAGCAGGCGCAGCGCCAGGTCTTGGTCGGTCATCCGCGACCAGTCGTTGAACAGCTCGTTGCCACCACACCACAGCACCAACGACGGATGCTGCCGGACGCGCCGGATGACTGCGCACGACTCCTGATCGAGCACGCGCAGGTAATCCGGCGTGCCTTCGTAGCGATTGCACGCCAGCGGGAATTCCTGCCACACCATGACGCCGAGTTCGTCGCACAGATCGAAGAACGCCTCCTTCTGGATGTTCGCCCCGCCCCAGCATCGCACGATGTTCAAATGCGCTGCCTTCACCAGCGCCAACTGCTCACAGTAGTGCGCTTCGGTGAGCGTGCCGGGGAAGAGCGAGGGCGTCACCCAGTTTGCGCCGCGGGCAAAGATGCGCCGGCCGTTGACCTCCAGCGTGATCGGCGAGGTGTTGCGACCCTTCGGAAAGTGGTGCGGCGCGATCTCTTGCCATTGCGTCGGATGCATCACCAAGCGGACGCGACGAAAGCCGAAGCGTTCCTGCCGGCGATCTATCGCTTCACCATCCTCGGCCAGCAACTCGACGACCGAGGTGTAACGCGGCTGGCTGCCATGATCGTGCGGCCACCACAGCGCCGGCCGATGCACCTCGTGCTTGAGCTGAATCGTCGCTGCGTTCGACGCCGCAAGTTGCTCATGCACGATTTCGCCGCCCGGCGCGATGATCCGCCAGCGCAGGCGCATGCCGGCGCCGAGCCTCTGGCTGAGCGCGACATCGAGCGTGAGCTCGGCGCGGCCGAGGTCGTCGCTCAGCACATACGACAGTTCGGCGACGCGGATATGCGTCGCCGGCCGCGTCTCCAGATAGGCGTCATCCCAGATGCCCAGCGGGATCAGGCGCGGATGGAAGTCCCAGCCATAGGCCACGGCCGGCTTGCAACTCTGGTTGGCCTGGGTGCGATCGGCCGGCGCAGGATGGCTCTTGGGCGCAGGGAAGACCAACACCTCCAACATCGCGCCGGGCCGCGTGAAGTCGGTGATGTCGAGTTCGATCGGCGTAAACATGCCTTCCTGCGCATGCAGCGCGCGACCCTCCAACCGAACCTCGCACCGGTAATCCACGCCCTTGCACACGAAGAATAAGCGCTGACCGGGCGGCGGCGCCCCATCGAGCGTCGTGCGATAGAGCCAGAAAGCGTCTTCCATCCAGGCATACTTGCTCAGGTCGGGGTCGTATTCGATTTGCGGCCAGCCATGCGCGCGCGCCCAGTCGAGCTGAACGGCGCCGGGCACGGTCGCAGGGACGAATGCTGACGGGATGTGATAAGGACCGTCGGTCGGGCCGACGATCCAGGTCAATGCGTGCTTCATCGTGGGCGTAGTTTGAAAGCAATGCGCCGGTTTGTCCACCGGTTCGGCGCTGGATTTCCGTCGCCGACTGTGTTCTAATGGGCAATTCGATGCACAACTATAGGCCGGAGAACCCGCTCATCGTGCAAAGCGACCGCTCGGTGCTGCTGGAGGTGGACAACCCGCGCTACACCGAGGCGCGCGACGCGCTGGCACGCTTCGCCGAACTCGAGAAGAGCCCCGAGTACGTGCACACCTATCGCATCTCGCCGCTGTCGCTGTGGAATGCTGCGGCCGCCGGCCTGAGCGCCGACGCGATTCTGGCCGACCTGGAGAAATACTCGAAATATCCGCTGCCGGAGAACATCAAGGTAGACATTCGCGATGCCGTCGGCCGTTACGGGCGGATCAAACTGACGCTGGAAGACGGGCGGATGCTGGTCAGTGCCGACGACGCGGTGCTGGGCGAAGAACTCGCCCGTCACCGGTCGTTCGTGCCGCTGGTGAAAGCGCGCCTGAGCCAGACCATCTTCGAGATAGACCCGGCGCAGCGTGGCCACGTCAAGCGCGTGCTGCTGCAGATCGGCTATCCGGCCGAAGACCTGGCCGGCTATGTGGACGGCACGCCGCTGCACTTCGACCTGCGCCAGATCACGCTCGCCGGCCAACCGTTCGAGCTGCGCCACTATCAGGCCGACGCTGCCGAGGTCTACTGGGCGCAGGGCAGCGCCGCCGGCGGCAGCGGTGTGGTGGTGCTGCCCTGCGGCGCCGGCAAGACGATCGTCGGCATTGCCGCCATGCACAAGGCACAGTGCGCCACCCTCATCCTCACACCCAACACCGTCGCCGTCCGGCAGTGGATTCGCGAGATCCTCGACAAGACCACGCTCACCGAAGATCAGATCGGCGAATACAGCGGGCTAAAGAAGGACGTCCGGCCGGTGACGATTTGCACGTATCAGGTGTTGACGTATCACCCTCGGAAGAGGGAAGTCGGGGATGGAAAGGGTGAGCCTTCTATCACCTCCGACTCCACGCCGCCCAACGTCAAATCGTCCAAGCGCCTGCCCAAGATCAGCGAGTATCCGCACATGGCGCTGTTCAACAGCATGGACTGGGGGCTGATCATCTACGACGAGGTGCACTTGCTGCCGGCACCGGTCTTTCGCATGACCGCGGAAATCCAGGCGCGTCGTCGGCTGGGCCTGACCGCCACGCTGGTGCGCGAGGACGGCCTGGAGGGCGACGTGTTCTCGCTCGTCGGGCCGAAGAAGTACGACGTGCCATGGAAGGACTTGGAGCGCCAGGGCTGGATCGCTACCGCCGAATGCCATGAGATCCGCGTGTCGTTGGCCGACGAAGACCGCATGGAATACGCCATCACCGGCCACGATCAGAAATATCATTTCGCCGCGGCCAATCCGCGCAAGCTGCAGATCGTCTCGATGCTGATGGCTAAGCACAAGGACGACGACGTGCTGATCATCGGCCAGTACATTCCACAGTTGGAACAAATCGCTCGGCGACTCGACGCGCCACTGATCACCGGCGAAACGCCGGTGCGCCAGCGTGAAAAGTTGTTCCAGCAGTTCCGCGCGGGGCAGATCCGGCGACTGGTGTTGTCGAAGGTCGGCAACTTCTCGATTGACCTGCCGGACGCCAATGTGCTGATCCAGGTGAGCGGCATGTTCGGCAGCCGACAGGAGGAAGCGCAACGCCTGGGGCGCGTGTTGCGTCCCAAGCAGAACGGGCTGCTGGCACACTTCTACACCATCGTCACGCGCGACACGCTCGACCAGGAATATGCTGCCAAGCGCCAGCTCTTCCTCACCGAGCAGGGCTACCACTACGACATCCTCTACGAGGAAGAGGTGCCCGGCTTCACGCCGGCGCTGATGGCTGTGAACGCAGCACAAGTCCGACGCACCACCAGCGCACTCGAATAACGAACGGTCGCCCCGATTGACTGCTATGGGAAACGCTCGACCTGCGACTGACATCGCGAAATCAGCTACGGCGTGGCCCATCGCTGCGCCGTTTCGTGCTGGCGCCATTTCGCTCTCGTCGGTGATCGAAGCCGAGTTCAGCGGCGCGCAATTGCGCGAGCTGGCGCGCTGGCTCGGCGCGACGCCGAAGGGCAATTCGCGCGTCGGATTGGTCGAACAAGTCGTCGCTGCGTTGAACGAGCGCATCGCGCGCGTCGCCGAAGCCCCCGACGCGCTGCTGGAAGACCTAAGTGAGGAGCAACAGGACTTCGCCCGCCGGCTGCTTACCGCGCGCGACCACGAAGTGCCCATCGCGCGCAGCACTGCCGCCGACCTATGGGCAACGCCGGCCGAGCGATCGAACGACTACCGGCCCGATGCCGACCGCCGACTGACGGAGTTGATCGAGTCGCTGCGCCGGCGTGCCTTACTCTTCCCCACGCGCGCCCCATTCCCCACCGGTTCGCGCGACGTGTATTACCAATGGCTACCGCTGAACGGCGCGCGCGCACCAGTGATGCGCTGGCCGGTGCACGCCGAGGCGATGGCGCGCGAGACCGAAGCACGTGCTTTGTCCATCGCGAACTTCCTAGAGCACTTCGAGGTATTCCTCAACGCCGTCGCGCGCAGCGGCGTCGTCCTGCGCGCGCCGCTGCCGCCGCACAAGCAAGCCGCACGCCTGATTTGGCTGCGCGACTGGGAACACGACGCCGACGAAGCGGAACGCGTGCTGCGGTCGCGACCGAACTGGGCGCCGGACCCGCACACCGGCATCAGCGTTCCGATGCTCAGCTCACTGACGACAGAGTCGCTGGCAACGTTGGAAAATCAAACCGGCCTGAGCGCAGTGCAAATCGAATTCTTGTTCGCCATCGCCTGCGCCTTGCAACTGATCGAAGCACCCGATCCCGGCGCGCGTACAGCGCAGACGACCGACGGCGCACTGCGCGTGGGCACGCGCAACGGCGCGATCGAAGAGTGGCTGGTGTTGGCCGATCCGCACAAGCTCCGGCGCGCCTGGACGGCCTGGAGCGAGCAGATCATGGCCGGCCTGGAGGTGCGCAGCGCCATGAGCGATCTGAGGCCCGAACAGCGCTTCCGCGTGATGCGGGCGATCGGCGCGCGCCATCTGACCCCCCACCTGCTGGCCGCCGAGTGGTGCGCGTTGCGACGTTACGTGGTGCGCGTGCTGCGCGGCTTGCCGCTCGACCGATGGATCGGCTGGGACGAACTACGAACGAAGCTCTTCGAGTTCCAACCTGAATGCGTCTGGACCTTCGCCACGAAGATGGACTGGTGGTTCGCCTTGGCCGCCACAGGCGCGCGCATGAACCTGAAACGACCGGAGGAATGGCGCATCACCGTCGGCGCTATCCTCGAGCACATCATCCGTGATTCGCTGGCCGGGTTCGGCGCCGTCGAGGTGCGCTTGACGCCAGCCGGCCGGCTGGACGCTTTTCGCATCACGCCGGTGGGCGATTGGTTGATCGAGGAGCGCCAAGGCGCGCTGCCCGATGCTGCTGCGCCGAAGTCGCGCGCGGTCGAGCCGATCGAGTGGCTGGACGAGCACACCCTGCGGCTGCCGCCGGCGCCGGATCGTGCCGCGCTGGTGGGCATCGTGCGGCGATGCGCCGAACGCGGCGATGCGCCGTTCACCTACATCTTCACGGCAGCCAGCATCGAGCGCGCGTTGTCGGAGGGCGTGTCGTTCGCCGATGTCGCAGCGCAGTTCAAGCGCGCCAAAGCGCCGCTCAGCCGGTCGGTGAGCGACCAGTTCAAGTTGATCGCGCGGCGGCATGGGCGCGTGCGCGTGTATCAATCGCTCACGGTGCTGGAGCTGGCCGACGACTTCGCCGCTAAAGAGTTGGCCGCCAGCACCCGCCTGATGAAGCACGTGGTCTACCAGCTATCGCCGCGTGCCTTCGTCTTGCACGACGATGACCTGGAGGTGTTGATCGAGGAGTTGCAGGAGAAAGGCTACACGCCGAGGGTGAAGTGAGCATGAAGGATGAACAACTCGGAATTGAGGATGAGAACCTGAGCCGGGCCGTCCTCAGTGCTCGATTCTCCGTGCTCCATTCCAGCGCCGGTGACTTCCAGCGCGACCTAGGCCGCTATTGGCGCTATGTGCGCAAAACCGGCGGCGTCGTGCTGACGCAACAGGGTTGGATCTACAAAAGCCACTTCAAGTCGCTGGCAGCGGCGCTGAACGCTGCGGGCGCGCCGGCCGACGAGCGCGACAACGGGCGCCTGTGGTTCATGCGCCGGCTGCTCCGAGCGATGAACGAGCTGACCGAGGGAGATCGTGGCCGCCTCGTCGTCGCGAATCCGAGCGGGCGACTATTCGGCATGCCCATGGCCCAGCGGGTGAAGTGGACGTTCGAGACCTGGCGCGACAGCGACGCCTGGAACGAACTGCTACGATTGCCGCTCCAGGTCAGCGGCGGATATACCAACCGAGAGGCGCCGGCGGCGCTGGGCAGGGCACGCCTGACGTTGCTGCGGACAATCGGTCGGCTGGCGCAGGCCAACCGGCAATCCGGTGAGTGGGTCGCGCTGGCCGACCTCATCGCCTACATCAAGCGCAACGACTACGCCTTCCTCTTCGAGCGACGACATCGCAGCGTCAGTCACAGCGGCCTGTATGCCTCACCCTACTACAGTGCGAACAACCCCTATGGGCTCACCTTCGGGGCGGTCAAAAACGAGGCGAACGGTTGGGACTTGGTCGAGGGCGGATTCATCGTGAACGTGTTGACCGGCCCGTTGTACTGGATGGGCTTGGTCGAGCTGGGATATGCGCACGACGCTCGGGAGGCCGGCGGCGAAAACGTCGCGCCGGTGGCGTTTCGCCTCACGTCGGCGGGTGCATGGCTGATCGGCGGCGGCGACCCACCAACCTTCGTCGAGAGCGGCGGCAAGCTCATCGTGCAACCGAACTTCACCGTGCTGGCGCTGGAGCCGATCAGCGACGCTGTGCTAAGCGACCTCGACCACTTCGCCGAGTCGCAAGGCGGCGAGCGCGTCATCGCCTATCACTTGACGCGCGAGTCGCTATATCGTGGCCAGCAGAGCGGATGGAACGCTGCACGCGCGATCGCCTTTCTCGAAGCGCACCAGGGGGGGCCGATTCCGGCCAACGTGCGTCGCTCGCTGGAGGAGTGGGAAGCCGCGCACCGGCGCATCACCTTTCACCGCAACGTCTGCGTGGTGCAATTCGCAGACGCCGAGGCCGAACAAGAGCTGACCGCTGCTCTCGCGCCGTTCAATCCGCAAGCCATCGGCGCGCGCTTCAGGCTGATCGAGGAGCGAGACGCCGCCGAGGTTGTGGCTGCGCTGCGCGAGGCAGGATGGACGCCGGTGTTGCAACCCGCCGGCGATCAAGCCACAGAGAACGCGCTGCGCGCCGGCGACGCAGGCGAAGTGATGTTCACCCAAGCCGCGCCGAGCGTGTATGCCCTGGGCAAGCTGGCGCAATTCGCCGAACTTGCACCGGCCAACGAGGGTAAGAACGGCGCACGCATTACCGCCGCCAGCGTGCGTGCGGCGATGAGCAGCGGTATGTCGCTCGATCAATTGCTGGCCACGCTGGCCGAATTACACGCCGGCCCGATCCCGGTTGCGCTGGAGGAGAAGGTCCGCGCGTGGGCCAGCTTCTTCGGCGATGCAACGCTGCAACACACGGTGTTGCTCGAGCTCTCCAGCGACACCGTGCTGGCCAACTTGCTCGACGACCGCGAGGTCGGCCCCTATCTAACACCCATCGAGGGCAGCACGAAGCCGCTGGCACTCGTGCAGCCGGCGCACGCCGAAATCGTGCGGGCGATGTTGCGCGAACGCGGGATCAGCATCTAGCCCAGGCTGGCCGTGAGGTAGGCGATCAGGAATTCGTCGAGCGCGCCGGCCAACACCTTCTTCGGTTGCGTGCTGGTCAGGCCGGTGCGCGCATCTTTCACGCCCGCCTGTTTGAACAGCGTATAGGTGCGCACCTGATCGGCGAGTGTCAGCGGCTCATCGCCGTCCGCCTGCGCCGCTTGCATCTGTTGTTGCTGTGCATTCAGCCAGCGGGGCACATAGCGTCGCGCGTGTCCTTCAATTTCGTCGGCGGGCAGAGCATGCCGCCAGACGATGGCACGCCGTACTCTCCCATCGCCTGCCTTGCCCAAAGTGATCGTCGTTTGGCGCAGCAGTTTGGCAGTCAGCACGCCCGCTTCGCGCAGAGGACGATGCTCAATCTTGGTGTCGTGCGCAGCATGGTCAGCCACAGGCGCATCGGGGAACACCTCCACCCGCGCCCAGACGCTGACGCGCTCGCCGTCGCGCTTCGGCGATTGGCGCACCAGCCGGTGTGACCCGGTTTCGCCTTTGAGCAGGGCATACGCGCCGAAGCCGGTGATGTTGATCGTCGCTTCGAGCACGCCATCGCCGGCGGTGACTTCGTTGATCAAAGCGACGGGGAAGCCGCGCGACTTTGCCCATCCGGCATACATCAGCGCCAGATCGCGCGCCCACGCCGCAGGCAGCGCCGCGTCTTCGTTCGCGGCAACGATGGCGCGCACGGTGACGAACGCGCCGGCCTGATCTTCGTCGCTGCGCAAGCACAACATGGTCTCGGCCAGCGGCAACTCGCGCGCCAGCTCGGCATACAGCCGGTTGGCCTCGGCCAGGTCGCTCGCCGCTGCCTTGCCGCGCGCCGCAGTTGCGCGCTTCAGCGCGTCGTCGCATTGCACGAACAGCCGGCGCACATTCTCGGCCTGATCCACGCGCTGCGAGAGCAGGTTCATCGCCTCGATCTGCGCCGTGGCTTCCTGGGGATGTTGCCAGAAGTCAGGCTGGCCGATGCGCTCGATCATGTTCGAGACTCGCGCTTTCAGCTCGGTGATGTGGTGCTGCTCCAACATGCGTTCGATGCGCTCACCCATCGCATCCAGTCGAGCGCGCAGCTCTTTCGCAGGGAGAGATTGGAGATTGGAGATCGAATCTCTAATCTCGGATCTCGAATCTCCCGTCTCTTCTCCCTCATCCACTACCCACACGGCGATCTCGCCGCCACGGGCGATCAGCCGGACGGTTGCACCGTCGGGCAAGCGCTTACGGGCGATCTGGCGCGCCAGGGGATAGGTGATGCTGCGCTCGATCTGCCGCTTCAGGTAACGTGCGCCGAAGCGCAGGTCGTAGCCGCGTTCGACCAGCAGGTCAATCACCGAGTCGTCCACGCTGATGCGCAGGCCGCGCCGCACGATGCCTTCGCGGGCGATCACGTTGGTCAGCTCGCGCTGGGCGATCTGGCGGATGACGTTGCGCGAGAGCGGCTTGAAGAAGCACACCGCATCCAGGCGGTTGATGAATTCGGGCCGGAAGTGGGTTTCGCTCTCGCGGATGATGGCACGCTCCGCTTCCTCGACCGGGTCGCCCACGCGGAAGCCGAGCTGCGGATTGAGCAACTGCGCACCCAGGTTCGACGTGAGCACGATCACGGTGTTGCGCAGGTTCAGCTCCTCGCCCTGCCCGTTGATGAGGATGCCCTCGTCGAACAGTTGCAGGAAGCGTTGGTACATGTCCGGGATGGCCTTCTCGAACTCATCCAGCAACAGCACGGCGAACGTCTGCTGCGCCATGCGCATGCTGAGCGCGCCCAGACGTTCCGCCTCTGTGTCGCCGTAGGGGTCGCCGAACATGCGATCCACCGACGTCCAAGGGTTGTTGAAGTCGGCCATGTTGAAGCGGACGATTCTTTCCTCCCCGCCGAACAGGAATTGTGCCAGCGCTTTGACCAGCTCGGTCTTGCCTACGCCGGTGGGGCCGAGGAAGAGGAAAACACCCATCGGGCGCTGCGGGTTGTTCAAGCGCGCGCGGACGAGGGCGATCATGCGCAGCACCGCTTCGACCGCCACCTCTTGTCCGAAGACGCGCTGGGTGAGGAACTTGCGCGCGGTCTCTTCGTCGTAGGGTGCGTCGTCGTTGACCAGGAACTCCGGTAGGCCGCTGCGCTGGATGAAGCGATTGCGTACGTCGGCGCGGGTGAGCGTCTTGGTGCTGCCGTTCCCCGTGCCGGCCGTCGTCAGCGTGTCCTTCAGCATGTCCAGCGCCGATCCCGGCAGCGCCTCGTTGAGCAGGAAGCGCACGGCCAGTTCCAGCGCCTCATCGCAGGCATCTTCGCCGATGCCAACCTCGTGAACGATCTCCAAGTCTTCCGCTGCGCGCCGGATGACGGCCACGGCTGCTTCGCGTTTCATCGCGTCCACTCTGATCGGGGCGAACAAGCTGCGCAGCGCCGGCGCTTCGGTGAACACACGTTCCAGCCCGCGGCTGCGTGCCTCGAACACCATACGCGGATGCGCACTCTGCAGCAAGTCGCCCAGCGCGGAGACGAGATCGGGGCCGGACTCGTTGGGCGGTATGCCTAAGCCGAGCGCGGTGTGAAAATCGCGCAGGAAGAGGATCACATCCGACTGGGCGAGCGACGCAAGCAGTCCGTTGATCTCACCCATCCAATGGTGCAATCCGCCCAGACCGTTGATCAGGCGGCTGGGCGTGGTCTCGTATACGCGCAGCCCCTTGAGCGATTCGGGACATTCGGCGCGCACGATGCGGTTGACGACGTGATGGGCGACCGTGGTCTTGCCGCTGCGCGGCCCGCCGGTGAGCATCGGGAAGAGCGTTCCTGGCGAGGCCAGCGCGCGCAGGGCCTCTTCTACTTCGGCATCACGCCCGTAGGCCACGCTGAGCTTGCCGTCCAGCGCGAGCTGGGTCAAGTCCGTGCAGAAGGCGCTCAGACGTGTGATGAGGTCCTGCGGGCGTTGACTATCGGCGGCCGGCCCGCTCGCCGGCGGTGAGGGGGACGCGGCGGCGATCTGCTGGAGCTCGCCGAGGAGCATGCGTGCAGCATCGGACGGCGCAAGGAATGACTGTGGTTCGGGCGCAGCCATAGATAGAATTTTAGTAGCGCTGATTTCCCGTCATGCAGCCTGAACGGTGTGGGCTATATCATTGACGTAAAGTCGCCCGATGCCTGGCTCGTCGCTCTGCCCGCTTCGAAGACCCGTGGGGGCTCACCGACGCAGCCCGGCTCGGGGTGAGGGCGTGTCTGCCCGCGGACATCAGCCTCGACGTGTTGGACGTGATCAAGCCGGCCTGATGAACCGGTCGCTGCTGCCGCCCGCGCTGCCCGACGTGGAAGCCGATCAACCGACGGAATGCGAGCTGCGCGTGTTACGAGTCATCACCGAGGGCAAGACTGCCAAAGAGATTGCCGCAGGGTTGCGGATCGGCGTGAACACCGTGCGCAACGAATGAATCCATGAACACCCGGGTGATTGCAATCCTTGCTCTGCTACTTGTTCAGGCTTGTGGCAGAGCACCATTCGGTTCTACCGCAATGCTCGTTCCACCGCCAAAGGATATGTCAGAACTCGTGAGCAAAGCGGATGTCATCGTAGTCGGCGAAGTAGGAGAAGTCATCCAGCAGGGATACTACGGCGGCTACGATGCAGAGGGACGGTTAATCCTGCGTGGCGGTGAACCGGACAAGCCGGTATCCGGAGTTCCTTTCACCGATTTCGGCATCAAGATCGAAAGGGTGTTGAAAGATGACGGCTCGATTGCGGCGGGTCAACCCATTATTCTGCGCGTCACAGGGCATCCAACGAATGAAGTGCGCCAACTGAGTACCGATCCGCGGGCTGAATTTCCCCTGTCCTCTCCCGGCGATCGCCATTTGTTGCTGCTGAGCAAGAACCCTGATGGTTCCTACGGCTTCTACTATGGCCCCTGGAGCCGCCTCATCATAGACGGAGCGTTGGTCCGTGTAAGCAATGGCGCAAAGGAACCCTTGAAGTTTGCGAACTCAGAACGGGTGTTCACACCGGCGGAGCTTATTGACGCGATCGAGCGAATGGTTCGACGGTAGCGATGTCGCCATCCGCCTGGACGAGTTCGGCCGGCGCGTCGAGCGCATCTCTTTGACGTCGAGGCGATTGAAACGACACGCACGGGCAACTGTGATTAGGGCAAACGGCTGCAACCGAGTTCCTGCATACGTTCAGGCCTCAGCAGCCTGAACAGCTTGCGCAGAACGCCAACTCATCCCCTTATAATCACATCTTGCTACCGTTCGAACGCTATTTCCAGAACTCGGCAAATCCGATTCTGATCGCTCAACCATGTTCAAAAACCTTTTGACGAGACTTGTCGGCAGCGACAGCGACAAAGCCCTCGCGCGGCTCGGCCCGCTGGTCGAGCGCTGCAACGCGCTGGAGTCGGAGATGCTGAAGCTGACCGATGCCGAACTGCGCGCCAAGACCGACGAATTCAAGGCCCGCCTGGCCGAGGGCGAGACGCTCGACGACCTGATGCCGGAAGCGTTTGCCGTGGTGCGCGAGGCCAGCCGGCGCGTGAACAACATGCGCCACTACGACGTGCAACTCGTCGGTGGCGCGCTGCTGCACCAGGGCAAGATCGCCGAAATGCGCACCGGCGAAGGCAAGACGCTGGTCGCCACGCTGCCGCTCTACCTCAACGCGCTGCTCGGCAAGGGCGTGCACCTGGTCACCCAGAACGATTACTTGGCCAAGCGCGACGCCCAGTGGATGGGCAGGGTGTATCACTTCCTCGGCCTGCGCACCGGCATCATCCAAAGCGCCGGCGACGGCCGCCCGGACGACGCGACCTACGAGTTCGACCCAACCTACCCGTCCACCGACGACCGCTTCCTTAACCTGCGACCGATCAAGCGCAAGCAGGCCTACGAGTGCGACATCACCTACGGCACCAACAACGAGTTCGGCTTCGACTACCTGCGTGACAACATGACCACCGACTTGGCCGAGTGCGTCCAGCGCGTGGACGAAGACGGCCAGCCGCTGCTCTACTTCGCCGTGATTGACGAGGTGGACAACTTGCTGATTGACGAAGCGCGCACCCCGCTCATCATCAGCGGACCGGCCGACGAGCCATCCGGGCTATACAAGCGCTTCGCCGAACTGGTGCGCCGGCTACAGCCGAGCAAGCACAACGACTTCAAAAACCCCGACGGCGATTACATCGTCGAGGCCAAAACGAAGAACGTCACCCTCACCGAGCAAGGCATCAGCAAGATCGAGAAGTGGTTGGGCATAGACAACTTGTACTCGCCCGAGCACGCCGAGATGACGCCCTATCTCGACAACGCCCTGCGCGCCCACGTGATCTACGAGCGCGACCGCGACTACGTGGTGAGCGACAAAGGCGAGATCATCATCGTGGACGAGTTCACCGGCCGCCTGATGTACGGCCGGCGCTTCAGCGAGGGCTTGCACCAGGCCATCGAGGCCAAGGAAGGTGTGAAGGTGCAGCGCGAGAGCTTCACCTACGCCACGATCACCTTCCAAAACTTCTTCAAGATGTACGAGAAGTTGGCCGGTATGACCGGCACGGCCATGACCGAGGCGGAAGAGTTCTTCAAAATCTACAACCTCGAAGTCGTGCCGCTGCCCACCCACATCGAATACCAGGCCATGCAGAAGAAGCTGATCGAGAAGCAGGACAAATTCGTGGACGGCTCGCCGGTCACCGTCTACATTGACCCGAAGACCGATCGCAAGTACTACAAGCGCCTGGACTACCCCGACCTGGTCTTCAAGAACGCCGAGGCCAAGTTCAAAGCCGTGGTGAACGAGATCGCCGAGACGCACAAGGCCGGCCGGCCGGTGCTCGTCGGCACCATTGCCATCGAGACCAGCGAACACCTCAGCCGCATGCTCGAACGGCGCGGCATCCCCCACCAAGTGCTCAACGCCAAGCAGCACGAGAAGGAAGCGACGGTGATCGCGCAGGCCGGTCGCAGCGGCACGGTGACCATCGCCACCAACATGGCCGGCCGCGGCGTGGACATCCTGCTTGGCGGCAATCCCGAAGGCATCGCCCGCGAGAAACTGCGCAAGGCCGGCAAGGATCTGACGAAGATCACGCCGGAAGAGTGGCAGGCGGCGCTGGCCGAGGCCACCCGCGAGACCGAGGAGGACAAGAAGAAGGTCCTGGCCCTCGGCGGCCTGCACGTCATCGGTACCGAGCGCCACGAGGCGCGCCGCATTGACAACCAGTTGCGCGGCCGCTGCGCGCGCCAGGGCGACCCCGGCAGCACCCGCTTCTACGTCTCACTGGATGACGAGTTGATGCGACGCTTCGGCGGCGAGCGCGTCAAGAGCTTGATGGAGCGCATGAAGATGGAGGATGACGTGCCGCTGGAGTACGGCATCCTCTCCAAGAGTATCGAACAGGCGCAGGAGAAAGTCGAAGGCTACAACTTCGACATCCGCAAGCACGTCGTGCAATACGACGACGTGATCAACCGCCAGCGCGAGGTGATCTACCGGCAACGCCGCACCATCCTCGAGAAAGACGACCTCAAAGAAAACGTGATGGACCTGGTCGCGGAGGAGCTGGAGGAGATCGTCAAGGAGCACACCATCGGCGATTTGCCCGAGAACTGGGACTTGCAGGGCTTGCTCAACCAGGTGCGTCCCATTGTGCCGCTGCCCAGGGATTTTGATCCTGCGCAATGGGGCAAGGGCACGCGCGACGAGATCGTAGACTTCCTCGTCGGCCAAGCCGAGCAGCGCTACGACGCCGGCCTGGGCGAGTTCGCCAAAATCCTACAGACGCAGATGACGCTGGCCGGTGTCACGCTCGAGCAGATGCGCCTGGGCCGCGACCCCATGATGCGCTGCATCCATCGCTGGGTCGAGAAGCACTTCACCGGCGCGCCGGAAGCGTTCGCCGCCATCGAAAAGCTGCCGCTGAACGAAATCCCCGCCCAATACAGCGAAGTGGTCCACAAGGGCTTCTTCGACGGCGTGCGGCTGTTCCGCGACCGCGCCGTGTTGATCCAGACGGTGGATCAGCACTGGGTAAAACACCTGACCGACTTGGACGAGCTGCGCGAGGGCATCGGCCTACGCGCCTTTGCTCAACGTAACCCGTTGGTGGAGTTCCGCACCGAAGCCAGCCGCATGTACGAGGAGATGCTGGCCAGCATCCGCGAGCAAGTGGCGCACCGCATCTTTAACGTGCAGTTCAACATGCAAGCGCCGCGTCCGCAGCGCCAGCAGCAACCGCAGGCGCAGCGTGCCGCAGCCGTGCCAGTCGGCGCGCGCTCGCCCATAGACCGCGCCATCGAGCGCGGCGCGCTGAGGACCGGCGGCGGCAGCGCAGCGGCCGGCGCCGGCAACGGCAAGCCCAAGCCAGCAACCTCGCGCAAGCTGGGCCGCAACGACATCTGCCCGTTCTGCGACAGCGGCAAGAAGGTCAAGGCCTGCCAATGCGAAGGCGCGCGCAAGTGGCGCGGCGAACTCTAGGCGCCCCGATCGGATTGCCACCGGCGACCGGTCACCGATTCACCACTAACCAGCCGAGCTTGATAAACGCGAACACCAGCGCTGCCCATACCGCATAGCCGCCCAGGATGGACGGCCACAGCGTCACACCGAGCCGCAGCAGCGCATACACGACGATCACCCAGATGATGGTCGCAATCAAGCCAGGCACCAGCGCGCGCACGAACAGCGCAGCGCCATCGTGATCGAAGTTATACCGCTTGCGGAGTCAAGGTGTGCTAAATCAACTTGGCGTATGAGAACAGGACGACCGCGACAACCGATTGAGATCGCTGAGAGCGTCGAGCAGTTGTATGCCCTGTATCGCCAGGAGAAGGATGGCCTGAAGCGCCGGCGTTACCAGTTCGCCTACGAACTCAAACGCGGCACCAACACCGATGCGGCCGCTAAAGCATGCGGAATCAGTGGCACGGCTGCCGATACGTGGGTGCGATGGCTACGCCAAGGTGGATTGACAGAATTGATCGCGGGGCATAGCTGGGGCGGGCGGCGGCATGTGGGCGGGCGGCTGAGCGAAGAGCAGGAAGGCGCGCTAGTGCAAGAGGCGGCCGCGGGCAAGATTCGGAGCATCCACGACGGCGTGGCGTGGGTGCAAGCGCGATGCCAGGTGCGATACACCTACTGGGGCATGCGCGGGGTGTTCGCGCGGCTGGGACTGCGCAAAAAGGTGCCCCGCCCGGCCAATGTCAAACGGAACGAAGCACGCCAAACGGCGTGGAGAGAGGGGGCTGTGTTACCAGCTGGCCCAAGCGGGCGTCAGGTTGGACGGCGCGATCATCATGAGCGATGAGATGCGGGTGGGTTTACATAGTCAGGTGCGCCGGCGCTGGTGTCCAGTCGGCATGAAGCTGGTGCAGCCGCAGCAGATGCGGTTTGACCACCGCTGGCTGGTGCTCGGATTAGCCGTTACCCGGCTCAAGCTGCGCTGGCGTTGGCAGGCCAACCTGCGTCAAGACAGCATGCTGGCGACGGTGCACGCCTGGCAGCAACATCCGGACGGCTTGGATGCTGTGGTGTGGGACAACGCGCCCGCTCACAAGACCAAGGCTGTTCGTACGGCCATCGCTGGCACTAGCACTGGCACTGGTGGTGCGGTGATCTTCCAACCGCCGTATGCGCCGGAGCTGAATCCCGTTGAGCGCATCTTCGAATACCTACGTGACCACATTGAAGGCGAACTCTACGCCACCATCGAGGCCAAAATCGAGCGAGTCGAGCAGATATTGCATGCGTTAGCTGACGACGCCGACGCACTTCGCAGGCTGGTTGATTGGCGTTGGATCAAAGACAACGTCCAGGCCCTGTCCTTATTTAGCACGCCTTGATGTGGCAGTTGGTATTACTGCCGCCGAACACCACCCACAACCCCAACGGGATGTTGATCGGCATGGTGGCCAAGATGGCAGCCAGCGTCTTCGACCGGTCGCGCAAAATGGCGACGCCGATGATGATGGCGATGGACGCGATGACGGGCAACGCCTTCTGAGTGTTCATAGATTCTCCACGAAGGGATGTTGAAAGGGCGCCGAAAAGCACATCTTCTTCTTTGCGTCTCTTTGTGTTCTTCGTGGTCAGAGCAAACTCTTGAGGTAAGCGAGGTTGTCCCGGATGCGCTGCGCCAGCGGCTGCTCGGTCGAAAAGTCCTCGAAGGCAATCCAGCCATCGTAGCCCACGGCGCGCAGCGCGTCCATCAGCCGGCGCAGGTCCACGATGCCGGACTTGAGCGACGCAAATGATGTGCGCCACTCGGTGCTGCCGTCGGCCCGCACGCCGACGGCTTCCCACTTGGCACTCTTGACGTGCACATGCGCCAGGTAGGGACCGAGCACCTCCAAGCCCAGCCGATACTGCTCGTAGCCCTCGAACACCATGTTGCCGCAATCGTGAATGATGCCGACGTGGTTGGGGTCGAAGTGCCGGGCGAACGCGGCACAAGCGCTGGCGCTGGGCACGATGTTGTTCATGTGCATTTCGATGAGCGCCTTCAGGCCGTATTGCCTGGCCAACGCTTCTACGTCGCGATACTGTCCGAGCGCGCGGTCGCGCAAGGCAAGATACGGAGAAGTGCCATCGTAGTTGGGCACGCGCACGCGCAGCGCCGGCGCGCCGAGCGCCTGCACACCCTTCATCGCGTGCTCCACCAAGTTCGGCTCCTCACACGAGACATAGGTGCCGACGTTGGGCATTGCCAAGCCGGCCGCCGCGGTCATCGCGCGGATGCGCGGCGCATCGTCAACCAGGGACGCGAGCGACAGCGTGCAGCGGTTGCCCTGCCAGAAGCCGACGTTCGGGCCGTGTCCGGCCACGGTACGCCCGCTGCCGCTCATCAACGGGTCGTCGGTCACGCGCCACTCGACGCCGTCGTAGCCGGCTGCCCTCAGCGCGACCACGGCTTCTTCCGGCGTCCATTCGGGCGTGCTCACGGTGAAGATGGCGAATTTCATGATCGGTGATTGGTGAATGGTGATTGCCGACTCACGACTCTCGGCTTCCCTCCAGGTTTGGGAATTGGGAGTGAGGAGTCGGAAGTCGTTGTTCGTTGCGCGCGGCGCCGGCCCGCAATTGCGCCAGCAAAGCGGCATAGGCATCACGGTCGAGCGGCAACGTCACCGGCCGGTCGAGGTGAGCGGAGTAGGTGATCGCGTTGGCCAGCTCCAGCGACATGCGCGCTTCTCGTCCGTTCACGCGCGGCTGCCGGCCCTCGACCATCGCCGCCTCTAGGTCGCGATAAACGGCCAGATGGCCGCCACCGTCGCCCGGCAACTCGAGCACGTCCTGCACTGCTTCGGGCGAGGCATACGGGCTAGGCTCATATGCAGCGAACTCGCGCACGTCGCGCACGAAGCGGGTGAGGATGATCCGCGCGTCGGCGATTTCGATCGCGCCGCGCTCGCCGACGATCAAGATGCGCTGGTGCGGGCCGCCGATTGCTTCGGCTGTGCTCGCCGTGAAGTAGCCCGGTGCGCCGTTGTCGAACTCGAGCATCGCCTGCGCCGTATCTTCGCACTCGATCGCATGAACGCGGGTCTTCGTCCAACCCCAGACCTTGGATGGCAGGCCGGCTAAGTGACACAGCAAGTCCAGCGTGTGAATCGCCTGGTTCATCAAGATCGCCCCACCCTCGCCGAGCCACGTGCCACGCCACGGCGCTTGCTTGTAGTATGCAGCAGTGCGATACCAGCTTTCGCTGACCTGGACACGCATGAGCGCGCCGAGTTCACCCTCGACGATGAAACGCACGGCGCGCTCGATCACCGGCCGGAAACGTTGCTGGAAGTTAACCGCCAGCAATCGGCCGGCGGCGTCGGCGGCAGCGATCATGCGGTCGGCATCGGCTATCTGAACGGCGATCGGCTTCTCGGTCAAGACGTGCGCGCCGCGCGCGAAGGCGTCGAGCGCGATCTGCGGGTGTGAGGGATGGGGCGTGCAGATGACGACGACATCGGGCTGCGTCGCTTCGATCATCGCGCGATGGTCGGTGAAGAACGGACAGCCGGCTTCAGCCGCGCGCGGTTGGCCGCGTTCTGCGTTCACGTCGGCCATGCCGACGATGCGTGCGGCCGGCAGTTGCGCCAGCGCGCGCAGATGCAACTCGGCAATGCCTGCGCCCGCGCCGACGATGGCGTAGCGGAGGGAATGGGTCATGGGCAGTGTTGGATCGTGGATTGCGTGTTGCGCATCGCGTATGCGCGCGATTCGATTGTAGCCGATGGCTATACTTCACGGTGATGAAGTTGGAGCATCATGCGCCTTCTACACTGCTGATCGCTCTGACCGGTGCGGCCATCGGGCTGGTGCTCGTGGCCGGCGGCTGGCTGTGGGGAGTCATGGCGCTCCTGCTCGGCGGCGCGGTGCTCATCGCAATCGCGTCGGGGCGGTCACCGGCGCTGCCGCAGCTCGCACCAGGCAGCGTGCGCGCGCCGCAGGCGGATGCGGTCGTCTCCACGCGCCGCCCCGGCCGGCTGGCCGTGGCCTTCATGTTCACGCTTGGATTCTCCGCCGGCATGGTGCTCGATCGCCTGCTGATGGCCGTCGTTGGCACGAACGCCGATGTGCTATCGGCGTTGTCCTCGGCCATTGCCGAATCCCGGTTGGTCGAAACGAAAGTCGAAGTCGGCGGAGAAGTCGTCACCGTCAAGCATTCGGAGCTTGACATCGGGCAACCGGCCGACATCTTCGACGCGAACTTCGACACGCTCATGCGCGGCAAAGGCGACAATCCGTTCATTTTCGAGGTGCGTTATTCCCGGCCACACGAAGCGCGCGCTGTGGTATTGGATCTGGCGACGATGGAGGATTTCGAGATCACGCTAATCGTGAAGCAGGCCGATGGTCAGTCGTTCACGATGCGCGAGGAAGGAACGACCCGCCTGGTGGATCCCAGCATCGAATTCGCCTTCCCATCGGGGTTGCAAATCATCCAGGCTGTGCGCGTCGAGATCCTTGACCGTCGTCCGCCGCCGCAGGAGGGCTTCCACACGCACGTGCGGGGCTTCTCGCTGCGCTGAGCTTCCGGCTATCGCCCCTTAGCATCCTCCGGCGTAGGTTCGGGCCGGCGCGCCGGTTCGGTTCCATCTACCTCTGGATGCCAGTTCAGCACCCACCGCGCGTAGGCCGCGCCCAGTAAGCCGGCGCTTAACACGAGCACCACACCTTGCACCGCGCTCTGCGCCATCAGCACGACGCCGGCAACGGCTGCGACGCAGATGAGGATTAGCGCGAGCACTCGGGCGACTTTGGCCGAATCCGACAGCATATGCTGGAATATAGCCGATCTGGACGCCGAGAGATGCATTGGTGTGCATTTCAAAATGGGGGAGCGCAGACCGGCCCGCAGCGATATTCGCTTCAGTCGCGCTGGGATCAATCCCGGCGCTGAGCATACGGGCAAGCCGCGCGCATCCTGCCCCTTTCGGCCCAGGCGTTTCCGTCGGGGCGGGTCTGTCCCCGTTGGCGAACGCATCCCAGACGCCGAACCGGCCCTTTCCTTAAAACGCCTTAATCCGGCAAGTGTAGAATTTCACAGGTTAGTAGTAGGTTTTTGGAGTAAGGGGACGAGAAACCAGAAAGCATAACCGTTTATCACAGTACAGCGCCGTCGCTTCGCCGGGTCCTGGTGCTCAACGTCACGTACGAACCGCTTAGCGTCGTTCCCGTGCCCCGCGCCATCCACCTGCTGATGGTGCAGCGAGCGGAGTTGATCGAGGCGTCCGACGCAGTGATCCGCAGCGAGCGATTGCAACTGCCGGTGCCTCAGGTCATCCGGCTGCTTCATTACGTACGCGTACCGCACAACCTGCCGCTGCCGCTCTCGCGGCGCGCGCTGCTGCTGCGGGACGATTACACCTGTCAGTACTGCGGCGCGCAACCCGGCCGGGAGAACCTGACGATTGACCACGTCATCCCCCGCTCGCGCGGCGGGCGTACGGAGTGGGAGAACGTGGTCGCAGCGTGTGGGGCGTGCAACCGCAAGAAGGGCAACCGCACCCCTGAGGAGGCCGGGATGACCTTGTTGCGCAAGCCGCACCGTCCGCGCTTCTGGGCGATGGCGCTGCTCACGATGGCGACCAATGACGTGTGGCGCAAATACCTCAACGTGAACGGGTCGGACGATTCGTGACCGGCCGACGCCAATCCTTTCGCGTCACGCGTCTTACGTCTCACGTCATGCGTCCTCAGTCGGTTTTATCCCTGTTGATCGCAGGGTTGGTCATCGGCTTGGGCGTGTGGCTGGCTTCGCCCGCGGCCGCTGAACGGTTCTTCTACCTGACCGGCGAGGAGAACCGAGTTGCCCAATTGCGCGCGCTGTGGAACCTGGCGCTCGACCAGACGCGCCCGCCCCTGCAACTCGCCCCCGATGCGGACATTCAGCACCTGCCCGATAACCCGCTCGGCGTGAACACCTTCTTGGAACAGGAAGTCGAGGAAGCCAAGCGCGAGCGCAGCCTGCAGATGATCCGCGACGCCGGCTTCGCGTGGATCCGCCAACCCTTCACCTGGTCGGACATCGAAATCCACGGCAAAGGCGACTTCGAGGACCGGCGCAACCAGCCGTATCGCAGCGCGTGGGACAAGTATGACAACATCGTTGCGCTGGCCGAGCGCTACGGCCTGAGGATCATTGCTCGGCTGGGCGCACCGCCGGCCTGGGCGCACGCCGGCTACGCCGACCTGGGCGAGTTCGGACCGCCGGCGCGCTTCGAGGACTTTGCCGATTTCGTCGAGGTCGTCGCTCGGCGCTACAAAGGCCGTGTCACCCACTGGCAGATTTGGAACGAGCCGAACATCTTTCCGGAGTGGGGCAACCAGCGCGCCAACCCGGAGGACTACGCTCGGCTGCTGTGCCTGGCGCACGCGCGGCTGAAGCGCGTGGATGCGAACAACGTGGTGATTGCCGCCGCGCTCGCGCCGACCATCGCGCAGGACGGCGGCGGCTATCCCGGCGGCGGCTTCGACGACCTGATCTTCCTTCAGCGCATGTACCAGGCCGGCGCAGGGCGCTGCTTCGATGTGGCGGCGGCGCAGGGCTACGGCCTGTTCAGTGGGCCGTATGACCGGCGGCTGAACCCGTTGCAAACCAACGTGGCGCGGCACGTGCTGATGCGCGACATCATGGTGCGCAACGGCGACGCGCACAAACCGATCTGGCTGAGCGAGGTGAACTGGAACGCCGTGCCTAACGACCCGTCCATCGCCGACCTCACCCGTTTTGGCAGGGTAACGCCGGAGCAGCAGGCGCGCTATGTGCCCATGCTCTTCGAGCGCGCGCGGGCAGAGTGGCCGTGGGTCGGCGTGATGAGCGTGTGGTTCTTCAAGCGGCCGGGCGACGCCGAGAAGAACCAGTCGTGGTACTACTTCCGCATGCTCGAACCGGACTTCACGCCCACGCCGCTGTGGGAAGCGATGAAAGCATACGCGCGGTCGCGCCGGCCATGATGCCTACTGCACGCTAAGCCGCAGCAGCGTGATCGAATACGGCGCGAAGGTATAACTGAGCCGGCCGGTTGGGCTGCCCTTCAACGGCAGAGACGGCGCATCGGAGAGGTCGTCTTTCGGATCGGCCACGCCGTTGAACGCAGCGGCGGTCGCATCGGCAGAGGTGGCGGTCAGGCTATCTACTCGTCCGTCGGTGATGCGTCGCACGCCGTTTAGCGTGATCTGCACATCAGCCGGGCGCTCGCTCTTGTTGATGACCAGCACCGAGACTGTGCCGGCGCCGGCGCGGCCGGCATAGACGCTCAGCTCGCGCGCCGGGTCGGCGGAAGAATTCGCCGGCAGGATGCGGTCGCCGAAGCGTGCCCAGATTGGATAGACGTAGTATTTGGGTTGGCGGGTCATCTTCGGGTCGCGCTCATAGTCGAACATCAACCCGAACTCGTTGACCATCCGGTTGCTCAGTTCAGGGCTGGGGCCGTTCATCACGTTCCAATGCGCCGCCATCGCATAGCCGTTCACGATCATCTGCCCGATCGAGTCGGCGATGAACAGAGCAGCGACGTGCTTGTTCATGTAATTGCGGAAGTCCTCTTTGCCCCACTCCGGCACGATGCCGAACTCGTTGACGACGATGGGGATTTGCCGGCCGCCGGCTACGTCGGCGAACGCCATCTCCGCCTCAGATTTGATCTTCGGCCACAGCCGCTGCGGGATGCCCAGGATGTGCTCGATCTCGCGACGCGGATTGCCGTAGTTGTAGTACTGGGGATACGTATGGACGACGTAGTAGTCCATGACCTGGCCGCCATGAAGCAGCACGTTGTAGGCCCATCCTCGGCCCAACGACGATTCGTGGCCGACCGCGCCCACCTGGATCGTCGGGTCAACGGCCAGCATCGCGGCGCGCATCTTGATGAACCCGTCGTGCTCGGCGTTGCCCTTGATATATTCCTCGCCGCTGCACGTCCACGTGTTCTCCCAGCCGTTCCTCGGGCAGCCCTTCACCACCGGTTTGCCGCCGTACACCTCGTTGCCGATCTCCCACAGCCGGATGCCGAGCGGCTCGGCGTTGCCGCCGGCCGCGCGCAGTTGCGCCCAACGGCCGGCGGTATACCAGTCGGTGCCGCGAATGTCGAGGCCGATGCGCGTGGTGTCGGTGATGGCGCTGTTGAAGAAGGCAACCAGCGCTGCGGCCTCCTGGGCGGTGTAGTTCACGTTGACGGTATACATCGCCTCGATGCCGGTCGCCTTGAGGAAGTTGATGAAGTCGGTGGGGCGCGCTGCCCAAGGGAAGCGGCAGGGGAAGGCGCCCGGCTGATCCACGCCGGTCTCGCAGCTCAGCCAGCCGTATTCGTCGCTCCAACTGCCGCCGGGGATGCGCAACATGCGGATGCCGGAAGCGACGACGCGCGCGCGGAAGACCGGATGCTCGAAGACCTGGCGCTTCAACCAGGCCGGCAGGTTGTTGCCCAGCATGCGCGGGCTGAACGGCACGCCTTCCGCTGCAGCGTCAACGGCAATGACGGCGCTGATGCGTGCCGGGGTCGGCGAAGGCATCGGGCGCGGGGTGCGCGTGGGACGCGGCGTGGGCGTCGCCTGTTGGGCAGTGCTGATCTCCGGCTGGAGTGTTACGAACACCAGCGCGACGCTCAATGCAATGAATGGCGCCAGAGCGATTCGGCGATGCATAGTGATTGGATTCGTCCTTGGCCTGAAAGCTGAAGCCAACGGATGGGTTCCAGGATGCGCTCTTGGTTCTCGTGCTAACGTCGCCTATGCAACGATGAAAGGGTTACGTATGTGGAGCTGATCCTCGATGTTTAACCCGTGATGCCTGTCCTCGGAATACAGGATAGCCACACCAGCACTCAGCGCGCTTGCCACGATCATGCTATCCCAGAAAGAGAGGGAATACCGTTAGCGCAGACTGGATGCTTCAAGCAAGACCGCCCGGGTCAATTCGACTACGCGACATTTGGCATAGAACGATTCGACTAGTCGGCCAATCTGTTCCTCGGTGAAATTCGCCTGCCGTAGTAGATTGATGCACACCTCGTTGACGACCTGAGTGCTGACGACCGGCTCGCTCTCCTGAATCAGCGTGCGTGCAGTCGAAGACTTCACTACTCGCCGATCGGCAATCCGATAATAACGCATTTCGAGTCACCGGTGATTGATCGCGGCGACACGCGCATGCTTCTCCGTCGCACGGTGAACGTGTTTACTCGCTATGCTACATCGCCCAGCACGGCGCCGCGCAGCTCCAATTCCTCGGCGAAGTGGCAGGCCACCTGCCGGCCGCCGCCGATGTCGCGCAAAGCCGGCGTCTCGTGCCGGCAGCGTTCCTGCGCGTAACGGCAGCGCGGGTGGAAGTAGCAGCCGGTCGGCGGGTTGGACGGGTCGGCCACCTCACCCTCCAGCCGGATGCGCGCTTCCTTGTTGCGATGGCGCGGGTTCTGGATCGGCACCGACGACATCAGCGCTTCGGTATAGGGATGCTTGGGCTGGCGGAACAACTCGTTCACCGGTGCGACTTCCACGATCCGCCCAACGTACATCACCACCACCCGATCGCAGATGTAGCGCACCACGCTCAAGTCGTGTGAGACGAACAGGTAGGTGAGGTTCAATTCCTGACGCAGCCGCTCCAGCAAGTTGAGCACCTGGGCGCGGATGGACACGTCGAGTGCGGCAACGGCTTCGTCGCAAATGACCAGCTTCGGGTTGGTGACCAGCGCCCGAGCGATGACGATGCGTTGACGTTCTCCGCCGGAGAAGGCGTGCGGAAAGCGGCGGATGTACTCGGGGCGCAGGCCGACGCGCACAATCGCTTCTTTCACGCGATCCTCCATCTCGCTGCCGCGGATGTTCGTCAGGTTCACCAGCGCTTCGCACACATTCTCGAACACCGGCATGCGCGGGTTCAGCGACGAGTACGGATCCTGGAAGATCATGCGGATATCGCGGCGGTAGGGCTTGAGCTGGTCTTCGTTCAGTGTAGCCAGGTCTACGACGTTGCCATCACCGTAAAACAACATCTGGCCGGTAGTCGGCTTGTAGGCGCGCACGATACAGCGCCCGACGGTGGTCTTGCCGCAGCCGCTCTCGCCCACCAGGCCGAGCGTCTCACCGAGGTTGACGTCGAAGGTCACGTCATCCACCGCCTTCACGTGGCCCTTGACGCCGCCGAAGACGCCCTTGGTGATTGCGAAGTGCATCTTCAGATCGCGCACCTGCAACAGCACGTTGGCGGTCGGCGCAGCCGGCGCGAGGGATTGAGGCGAATGTCCGTTGCTTGTGGTCATGTCACTCCATCCGAGTCGTTATCGGGGCGTTGGCCCGGCCATAGCGACTTCATCAGTTGTCATCGCGGCTTCGCGCGCCGCTTCGTCATATAGCAGACAACGCACCTTCTGACCACCATCGAGCGAAATCATGGCCGGCTCGATCGTCCGGCAGGTGGGCATGACTTTGGTGCAGCGCGGATGGAAAGTGCAGCCGGACGGACGGCGGAACGGGTTGGGCACCATGCCCTGAATCGGCTCGAGCGGTTGGCGCGTGGCGGTGATCTTCGGCACGGAGCTGAGCAGCGCCTGCGTGTAGGGATGCCTCGGGTTGTTGAAGACAGTGTCCGCATCCGCGCTCTCGACCACCCGACCCAGATACATCACGGCGACGTAGTCGGCGATCTCGGCCACCACGCCCAGGTCGTGCGTGATGAACATGATGCTCATGCCGTATTCCTGTTGCAGCTCCAGCATCAGGTCCAGGATTTGTGCTTGTGTCGTCACGTCCAGCGCGGTGGTCGGCTCGTCGGCGATCAACAAGCTGGGGTTGCACGAGAGCGCCATGGCGATCATGGCGCGCTGGCGCATGCCGCCGCTCAGCCGAAATGGGTACTCGTCCACCAGCCGCTCCGGGCGCGGGATGCGCACCTTGCGCAACATCTCGATGGTGCGTTCGCGCGCCTCTTGCTTAGACACACCCTGATGCAATCGGATGGCCTCGCCGATCTGGTTGCCGATGGTGTAGAGGGCGCTCAGGCTGGTCATCGGCTCCTGGAAAATCATGGCGATCTCGGCGCCGCGGATCTTGCGGACTTCCTGCCCCTTCGGGTTGAGCTTGGCCAGGTCAATTACATCGCCGCTTTTGCTGTGCCAGAGGATTTGGCCGCTCACGATGCGTCCGGGCTTTTGCACGATCCGCAGGGCCGTGAGCGACATCACGCTCTTACCGCAACCACTCTCGCCGACGATGCAGGTGGTCTTGCCGCGCGGCACGACCAGATCCACGCCGTCCACGGCTTTCACCACGCCTTCGTCGGTGAAGAAGTGCACGCGCAGGTCTTTGAATTCGAGCTGCGTATCGGTCTTCATAGCATTGGTCATCCCTCAGTTCGCATATGGATCCGCCGCGTCGCGCAGGCCGTTGCCCAGGAAGTTCATCGCCAACACGAAGATCACCACGGCCGCCGCCGGCAACAGCAGCCAGGGATAGTTGACCACAATGGCAATCTGCTGCGCATCACGCAGCATCACGCCCCAGCTCACGACCGGCGGGCGCAGGCCGATGCCCAGGAAGCTCAAGCCGGTCTCGCTCAAGATCATGTAGGGAATGGAAATGGTGATGGAGGCGATGATGTGGCTGAGGAACGACGGCACCATGTGCCGGAAGATCAGCCGACCGCGGCTCGCGCCATCCAGTCGGGCAGCCAGGATGAAGTCTTCTTCGCGCAAGGCCAGGAATCGCCCGCGCACCACGCGCGCCATGCCCGTCCAGCTCAGCAGCGCCAGGATGATAGTGACGATCACATAAACTTGCACCGGCGGCGTGCCAGGGGGTACCGTAGCGGCCAGCGCCATCATCAACGGCAGGCTGGGCACGGAGTTGACGATCTCAATGATGCGCTGGATGACCACGTCCGCCATGCCGCCGAGCAAGCCGGAGATGCCGCCGATCGTCACCCCGATGATCAGCGAGAGGAACACGCCCACCAGGCCGACCGTCAGCGAGATGCGTGAAGCATGGATGATGCGGCTGAGCATGTCCCGGCCGCTCCTGTCCGCGCCCATCAAATAGAAGGGATCCTTGGGGTTCTTGGGGCCGAACAGGTGCGTGTCGCCGGGGATGATGCCGAGAAGTTTGTACGGCTCGCCCTTGACGAAGAAGCCCCACGGGATGCGTGTGTTGTAATCTATAGACCACGTCTTCTTCAACGAGACCGGGTCGCGCTCGAACTTCAAGCCATACACGAAGGGATCCCAGCGCCCATCGAGGAAGAAATACACCGGCTGCGGCGGTGCGAACACATACTGCGGGTTGAAGAACTCCGGCGACTTTGGCGCGAAGAACTCCGCAAAGACCGCCATGGTGTAGAAGAAGATCACGACGACGCTGCCGACGACCGCCAGCTTGTCCTTGCGGAACTTCCACCACATCAGCTTCCACTGCGAGGCGACTTCCGCGCTGCGCTGCGCTTCTTGCACCTCCGCAGGGGGGGTGGTCTCGAGACCGGGAGCGAGTGTGGCCATTTTGAGCTATGAGCCTTGGGCTAAGAGAGACGGATGCGTGGGTCGAGCCAGGCCAGCAGCAAGTCGGAGATCAACGTGCCGATCACCGTCAGCGTGCTGAGCAACAGGATGAATCCCGCTGCGACGTATTGGTCTTGCTGAAGCAGCGCCGCGTAGAGCATCGAGCCGGCCGTGGGCAGGTTGAGCACGATGGAGATGATGACGTCGCCCGCCACCAGCGCCGGCAACAGCCAGCCGATGGTGCTGACGAACGGGTTGAGCGCGTGTCGCACCGGGTATTTCCACAGCAGCCGTGATTCCGATAGTCCCTTGGCGCGCGCCGTGTTGACGTAGGGCTTGTTCAGCTCGTCCAGCAAATTCGCGCGCATGGTCTGGGTGAGCGCCCCGATGCCGGTGACGGCCGCCAGCAGCGCCGGCACCCACATGTGTTTCAACAGGTCCAGCAACTTGTTCCAGCTCCACGGCGCATCCACATACTCCGGCGAGAACAAACCGATCGTTGCCCGACCGAAGGCACGGTAGGTGAAGTAAAGCACGATGATCGCCAGAATGAAGCTGGGCACGGCCAAACCGAAGAACCCGATGAACCCCGCGCCGTAGTCCAGGATCGAGTACTTGTGCACGGCGGCGTAGACGCCCAACGGCAACGCGATGGACCATGTGAGCATCACTGCGCCGAGCACCATCACAGCCGTCGTCGGCAGGCGTTCCATGATCATCTCACTGGCGTCACGCTTGTATACGAACGAGTAACCGAACTCGCCGCGCGTGATGATGTTGCCCATCCACTTGGCGTACTGCACGATCATCGGTTGGTCGAATCCATACACCTCGCGCATGCGCTGCTCGAACTCCGGGTCGAGCTTGCCGCCGGCCAAGCGCATACGGTTGATCATGTCGGTGACGTAGTCACCTGGGGGCAACTGGATGACCGCAAACGAGACGAGCGAGATGACGAAGATCGCAACGATGGCGTAAGACAGGCGACGCAGCATGAACTTCCACATCGGCGTTACCCTCAGCTACGGAATACGCAACACGTTGTGAAAGGCGTAAAACGTGATGCCGTGTTGCGTATCCCGTAGTTTACACGCGCTTCAACTTAGCCTTCGGCGATGAACCACTGCTCGGGTCGCATAATCTTGTGCGTGCCGGGCAGCCAGCCGTCTATCGCGCCATCGGGCAGACCGACCAGCCGCTTGCTCGTCGGCTGATAGCCCATGCCGGGGCGCGAGACGCCGATGACCCAGAATTCCTCGGCCGAGGCATCCAGCACCTTCTTCATGGCCGTGATCTGCTCCTCGCGCGTCGTCTTTTGCGTCGCCTCTTCGAACATCTTGCGATATTCGGCCATGCGCGGCGGGGGTTCGACGAAGTTGGCTTTCTCCTCGTCGGTCAGATCGCTCGGCACAAGGAACGGAGACCAGCCGTGACTGAAGAAGCCCCAATATTCCCCGGGGATGTGCCAGCGCGGGTCGAAGATTGCGCTCATGCCGGCGCCGCCCTCGCCGCCGTGGAAGATGAACATGTCCACGTCGTTCGTTCGACGGCGCTCGCCTAGCACCTGATCGGATATGACGTCAAGCTTGACCTCCACGCCGACGGCCTTGAAGTAGCCAACCATCAGCTCAGCCGCTTGCAGCCAGGAGCGCACGTCACCACCGGTGTAGTTTTGGTCGAGGCACGTCCAGATGATCGAGAACGGCTTGCCGTCCGGCCCGAGGCGCATGCCGTTGGCGTCCTTATTCGGCAACACTTTGTCCAGGTGCTCATTCGCCTTCGCCACGTCGTACTCCAAGTACTGGTTGGCCAGCTTCTCGTGATACAGCGGCGAGCTTTCCAGCGGGGCGACCTGGGCTGGCTTGCCCTGGCCCTTGAACACCACCTCGATGATCTCCTCGCGGTTGATAGCGTGCGACATCCCAATGCGGAAGTCCTTGTTCTGGAAGACCTCGCGCAACACGGGGTTCTTGGAACCCTGGTTGAAGTGGATCGAGATGGTATTGCCGCCGTCGGGCGTGCGCGAGATGATGCTGATGGGCTTACCTTCATTCATCGCGTCGAAGTACAACTCGCGGTTGCCCTCACCCGGATCCTTGATGAAATCCAGATCGCCGTTCAGCATGGCCAGCGCGCGGGTCTCCGGATCCTGGTAAGCGGTAACGACCACCTCGTCCATGTAAGGCAGTTGGTTGCCCTTGTCGTCCACCTTCCAGTAGTATGGGTTGCGCGTGAACTTGGCCGTCGTGCCGGAGCCGATCGGCTGCACCACCACCCACGGGCCGAGCGACGGATACTCGGGCACATCCATGAAGCGGTCGGGGTTGCCCCAGGTATCCGGCCCTTTGCGGAAGAAGAGCTGCACCCAATTCTCCAAGCCCTCCTGCTTGGCCAGCTCGTCGGCCTTTTCATTGTAGGCCTTGTGGAACTGCTGCAGGTAGTGCTTGGGATACTGCGCGAACTGCCGGCCGCTCCAAGTAGCCAGGTTGTAGAGCAGCGTGCCATACGGGTTCGGGAAGATCAGCTTGAAGGTTTGATCGTCCACCTTCTCGGCCTTGAACCCCTCGCGCTGAGAGTTGGGCAGCCAGTCGGCGCCGGGACCGCCGGGGTTGAGTTCCTTGTTGAACATCACGTCGTTGATGTAGAACATGATGTCATCGGCGGTGAAGGGCTGGCCATCCGACCACTTGATGCCCTTGCGCAAGGTGAAGGTGTATTCCCGCCCGTCCGGGCTGATCTCGATCTTTTCGGCCAGGCTGGGCTCGGTGTCGGAGAAGTCCGGCTTCCACTGCACCAGGTTCTCCCACTGGACGGTGTAGAGGCCACCGCCCCAGGTGACGCTCGTGCCGACAATGCCCTGGCGCAGCGTGCCGCCGTACTTGCCCTCGCTCACCAGCGGCGTGACGACCTGCGGGTTCTCCGGCAAACGTTGATCTACCGGCGGCAGCTTGCCAGCCTTGACCATCTCGGCCAGCATCGGCGACTCGTTGAACTTGCTCGGCGGTGCAGCGGGCTCAGGAGCCTTGGTCGGCTCAGCCGGCGCAGCGGGTTCGGCGGGCTTGGGAGCTTCTGTCGGCGGCGCTGGGGGCGCTGCGGTGGGCGCCGGTGCTGTCGTGGCGCAGGCCGCCAGACCGACTGTGCCGGCTGCGAACGCCGCAGCCTTCAGAAACTTGCGTCGCGAAACGGTCTTCATGGTTCTTCTCTCCTTCTAATCAACATGGATTGGATATTGGCCACCATCGTTCGTTTGAATGCGCGGAGCGCTTGTGACTCAACAAAAGTTATTCATTGCGATTCGCTCGATGTCACCACCTCCTTGAATGATTTCGCATGCGTCGTAGATTCGCGCTCGACCAAATGCGTAGCGATGGTGATCGTCAGCGTTGGCTGGTCGGGTGCCTGAGCGCGCTCCAGCAAGCGTCGTACGCCGAATTTGCCTAGCCAGGCTTTGTGCACGTGCACCGTGGTCAATGCGGGGTGAATCTCGCTGGCCAGGTCAATATCGTCGAAGCCGACGATCGAGAGATCGTCCGGCACGCGCAGGCCCATGTCATGCGCCGCATGCATTACGCCGATGGCGGTGTCGTCGTTGGTGACGAAGACGGCCGTGACCTGCGGCGCACGCTTCAGCAGGCGCTGCAAGGCCGCGTAGCCTTCCTCGCGGCGCATCAAGCTATCCTCGACGTATGTCTGCGGAATGCCTCGCGCGGCTAGCGTTCGCAGATAGCCCTCACGGCGTTCGAGGATATCGGGCGGCGAGGCCGGATTCGCCCCGATCAGCCCGATGTGCCGGTGGCCCAGATCAATGAGGTGATTGACTGCCTGTGTTGCGCCGCCGAGGTTGTCAATCAGCACGCTATCGAATGGCGCGCCGGGCGCGTAGCCGTCCACCAGCACGATCAGCCTGCCCAATTTGCGTTGCAATTCGCTGCGTGCCTCCTCTGGGAGATAGATGCCGATGAGGATCAGGCCGTCAATGTGCTTGTCCTCGATCATGCGCGGCCACTCGATGGGACGATTGCTCTCATCCACTTCGACGCTGGCGAACATCAGGCTGATGCGATGGGCGCGGCATTCCTGCTCGATGCCGGCCTGCACATGTGAGAAGAACACGTTGAACGGTGCCGGCGGGCCGACATCGTGCTTGGTCAGCATGCCGATGACGGAGAGATTGTGAGCGCCGCTGTGGGCATTGCGAGGCGAATATCCAAGCGCACGGGCTGCATCCAGCACACGATTGCGCGTCTCGGGCAGCACGTTGGGGCGATTGTTCAAAGCCTGCGATGCTGTGCCGAGGGATACACCGGCAAGTTTAGCGACATCGCGCAGCGTAGCAGGCGCAGACATGGAACCTCCCATCGTCTGTTCGAACATGAGTTCACTGAAATAGACACATCTATTCAGTGAACAAATATCAGTATAGGGCTCAGAGAGATCATGTCAAGTGTTTTATTGTTAAAAATCCCGGCAAAATGGTCAAAAATTGATTCTTGGAATCCCGTGCATGCTCAATTCGCTTTGAACAAGTTCAGTAATTGTTCAACCGACACGATGAAACGGGATCAGGATTTTCGGCGTGCTTGGCCGTCGAACAAACCTGGTTGGGCCGACGAATCGGCTACATTCCAGTCCGGGAGCGGCGGTCGCGCCGGCGAAAGCTCACCGACGAGGTCATAGAAAAGGCGGATGAGCGCAGGTGCGTGCGTGTCGTCGGGGTGATGGCAGAAGAAGTAGATGTCCTCGTCGCCGGCCAGCCACTTCGCTGCATGGGAAGCCCACCCTTCCAGCCAGGGCCGGTTCGCCGACACGTCGGGATGTCCGACATAGCGCACGAAGGCAAATGCTGCCGTGCGCGTATAACGCGTGGGGAAGCGCGGTTTGCGCGCTTGGGCCTCCGCAACTCCCGGGCTAGACGCCTGCGCGCTAAACAGCGCCTTCGTGTCAAAGATGCAACGTGCCGCGTCGTACCGGCGTAGGAGCGCATCGAACTCAGCTTCCGCCGGGCCGAAGAAATCGGCGTGGCGCGGTTCGACAGCGATGGGCAGATCGGCCGGCCACGCGGCCAGCCAATCATCGAGCGCGCTTAGGTGTGCCGCACTGAACGCCGGTGGCAGTTGCAGGAAGGCCGGCCCGCGCCGGTCGCCTAGCAGCCGCAGGCGATCGGCGAACGCGGCGGTCTCGACCTCGCAGCCGCGCAACCGCTTGTAATGGCTGATCGCCTGGGGGACTTTCAAACAGAATTTGAATCCCGGCGGCGTGGCGTCGCGCCAGCGCGCGACCGTGTCTGCATCCGGCAGGGCGTAGAAAGTGGTATTGCCTTCGACGGCGTTCAGGCGCCGGCTGTAGGTCGCGAGGAAGTCCTTCGGCTGCGTGCCCGGCGGGAAGAAGCTGCCCACCCACGTCTTCAGTCCCCACATCGGGCAGCCCAGATAGAGCGTCATGGGCGCATTGTAGATCGTGAGGGAAGAATGGTTTCGTCTTGCGTCTTACGTTTTAGGCCTCGCACCCTGCGTCTTCCATCCCTTGTGTCTTGACTCTCGGTTCTTGGCTCTGGGTATAGCGCAGATTTGTTAGCGTCAGTCATCGCGCTGGGATGAATCCCAGCGCTGAGCTTATGGGCAAGCCGCACGCATCCCCCGTCGGCTCAGCCCAGGCGTTTACGCCTGGGCGGGTCTCATCGAAAGTCAAGCCACACCGACAACCGGTGAACATGTGTGGCCCGGCATGGCTTTCATGCCGTCTACTTTGCTGCCTCCGCGCAAAAAGTCACCCACCTTTCTGCGCTATACCCCTTGGCTCTCCTTGCTTTGCGCTCTGCACGTGCGCGATTACAATCCTTCTACGATGGCCAGGTCGTCCCAAGCCGATGCGGATATCTATCAGCTTCGCATTGCTCTGCGCAACTCGCACCCGCCGATCTGGCGGCGTGTGCTGGTGCCCGGCAACTGGACGCTCGGCGCGCTGCACTACGTAATCCAGGTGGCGATGGGCTGGACGAATTCGCACCTGCACCAGTTCATCGTCGGCGACGACTACATTAGCCTGTATCCGATCGAAGGCATGACCTCGCGACATTCGGCGCGGGTGACACTGGCCGAAGTGGCCCTGAGGCCGAAGCAAAAGTTCTTCTACGAATACGACTTCGGCGATAGTTGGGATCACGAGATTTTGGTCGAAAAGATCATGCCGCCGGAGCGAGGGGTGCGCTACCCGATTTGCGTGGCAGGCCGGCGCGCCTGTCCCCCGGAAGACTGCGGCGGCGTCTACGGCTACGCCGACCTGCTGGCGATCATCAACGATCCCAGCCACGCAGAACACGAGAACCTGAGCGCCTGGTTGCAGGAGATGCGGCCGAACTTCGACCCAGACGCTTTCGACATTGACGCGGTGAACCGGCGGCTGGCTCAGATTCGCCCGCACGCGTTGGACGCCGAGCGCAACGTGCGGTTGTTCGTGTAATGCCAGGCATGCATCGCCTAACGCGCTCGAAACGCGCGAGGCGATGCATGTAGGGTTACGCTACCACCGGTAGTTCGGCCTGCGCCCGCTCGATCTCGCTCTGCGGCAGGTCGTAATCCTCGAGCTTGCCGGCCAAGTAGCGCTCGTAGGCCGACAGGTCGAAGTGGCCATGGCCGCACAGGTTGAACGCAATCACGCGGCTGACGCCCTCTTCGCGGCAGCGAATCGCCTCGTCAATCGCGCCACGGACGGCGTGCGCGGCCTCGGGCGCGGGCAGAATCCCCTCCGTCCGCGCGAATAGCACGCCGGCCTCGAACGTGGTGCGTTGCTGCACCGCGCGTGCTTCGATCACGCCGTGCCGGTACAGCTCGCACACGCTCGACGCCATGCCGTGGTAGCGCAGGCCGCCGGCATGGATCGGCGCAGGGATGAAGCTGTGACCGAGCGTATACATCTTCACCAGCGGCGTCATCATGCTGGTGTCGCCGAAATCGTAGGCGTATACGCCGCGGGTGAGCGACGGCGCCGCCGCCGGCTCGATCGCCACTACGCGCAGGTTGGGCGCCTTGCCGGTCAGCTTGTCGCCGATGAACGGGTAGGTGAAGCCGGCGAAGTTGCTGCCGCCGCCGATGCAACCCACCAGCACGTCGGGATACACACCGGCCATCTCGAGTTGCCGCTTGGCCTCCAGCCCGATGACGCTCTGGTGCATCAGCACGTGATTGAGCACCGAGCCGAGGGCATATTTGGTCGGCGTCGGATTGGTCACGGCATCTTCGACCGCCTCGCTGATGGCAATGCCGAGCGAGCCGGTATTGTTCGGGTCTTTGGCCAGGATGGCGCGGCCGGCGTGGGTGTCTTCACTGGGCGAGGGGACGACTTTCGCGCCCCACGTCTCCATCAGTGTGCGCCGGTAGGGCTTCTGCTCGTAGCTCACCTTGACCATGTATACCTTTAGCTCGATGCCGAAGAGCTGGCAGGCCAGCGCCAGCGCGCTGCCCCATTGACCGGCGCCGGTCTCGGTGGTGATGCGCTTGGTTCCGGCTTCCTTGTTGTAAAAGGCCTGCGCGACGGCTGTGTTGGGTTTGTGGCTGCCGGCCGGGCTGACGCCCTCATACTTGTAAAAGATCTTCGCCGGGGTCTGCAGCGCCTTCTCCAAGCGGTGCGCGCGATACAGAGGCGTCGGTCGCCAGAGCTTATACACGTCGCGCACCGGCTCGGGGATCTCCACCCATCGGTCGCGAGATACTTCTTGCATGATGAGCGCCATGGGAAAGAGCGGCGCGAGATCGTCCGGGCCGACCGGCTGCTTGGTGCCGGGGTGCAACACCGGCGGCAGCTCGAACGGCAGATCGGCTTGGATGTTGTACCAAGCAGTTGGAATGTCGCTCTCGGCGAGGAGGAACTTCGTTTGATCGGCCATGCGCCGAGTTTTAGCAGAGAACGCGGCATTCGCAACCCGCTGCAGGACAAACGAAAGGGCCGCCTTGCGGCGGCCTACGTGCTTTGGTGAGGCGATCCAAGCAACCGAACGGGGCGCTTGTGAGAAGCCCGGTCCGTTGGTGGCTCTATTTCTTGTCAGACTTGCTTTCGGCCTTCGTCTTGGACTTGGTCGGCTCCTTCGACTCAGACTCGGCCTTGCCGTCGGTCGAGCTTGACTCGCTTTCGCCATGTTTCGTCTCCACCGAATGCTTGGCCTTATCACTCTTGCTATCGGTGATATACCAGCCGCTGCCCTTGAATGTGACGGACACCTTGCTCACTACGCGATACACGCTGCGTTTGCCGCACTTCGGGCAGCGTTTGATCGGATCGTCAGTGAACTTCTGTTGCTTCTCGAATTCGAAGCCGCAATCGGGACAGGCGTACTGATACGTGGGCATGGCGGCGCAGATTATAACGGGTCGAACGGGTGAGACTGCAGGGGGTGCATTCGCCAACGTGGGCAGATGTAGCAAACCCGCCCCGGCGTAAACGCCTGGGCTGAAAGGGGCGGGATGCGCGCGGCTTGCCCGTATGCTCAGCGCCGGGATTTATCCCATCGCGACTGAAGCGAATACCGCTGCGGGCCAGTCCGCGCTTCCCCATCTTGAAATGCACCCTATGCAGTCAAAATCTGCTAGAATACGGGCACATGCCCCAATAGCTCAGGTTGGATAGAGCGTTTGCTTGCGGAGCAAAAGGCCGGGAGTTCGAGTCTCTCTTGGGGCACTCCACAGATTGGAGATTGGAAAATTGGAGATTGAAGGCGTGAGCACAAATCTCTGATCCCTAATCTCCAATCTCTTTTTGTCTATGCCGCCGCAGATTCACGTCGCACACCTCTCGAAGCACTATCAGGTTCACGAGAAGGAGCCGGGGCTAGTGGGGAGCCTAAGGTCGTTCGTGGCGCGCAAATACCGAACGGTCAGGGCCGTGGACGATGTATCCTTCGACATCGAAGCAGGCGAGATGGTCGGCTTCCTCGGACCGAACGGCGCAGGCAAAACCACCACGCTCAAGGTGCTGTCCGGCCTGCTCTATCCCACCAGCGGCGTCGCGACGGTGCTGGGCTTTACGCCGCACAAGCGCGAGGCGGCTTATCTCAAGCAATTCACGCTGGTGATGGGTCAGAAGCAACAACTGCTCTGGGACTTGCCGGCCATCGAGACCTTCCTCATCAATCAGGCCATCTACGAGATTCCGCGCGCACAATACGAAGCCACACTGAAGGAGCTCGATCATTTGCTCGACTTGGGCCCGCTGCTGAGGAAGCAGGTGCGTAAGCTCTCGCTTGGTGAACGCATGAAATGCGAATTGGCAGCCGCGCTGTTGCACCGGCCCAAGGTGCTGTTTCTGGACGAGCCGACCATTGGCCTGGACGTGACGATGCAGGTGCGCATCCGCGACTTCATCGCCGAATACAACCGCCGCCACGGCGCGACGGTCATCCTCACCAGCCACTATATGGCCGACGTGACCGCGCTGTGCGATCGCATCATCGTGATTGACAAGGGCAAGGTGCTCTACGACGGCAACTTCCGCGCCCTCATCGAGCGCGTCGCGCCTTACAAAATCCTCAAGTTGCAGTTCGAGCAGCCGGTGACGTGCGAACAACTCGCGCCCTTTGGCATTGTCGAGGTGTGCGATGGATTGACCGCCGTGCTGCACGTGCCGCGCGACCAAGCAGCCGAAACGGCGGCGCGCTTGCTCACCCAGATCGAGGTGGACGACATCAACTTCGAGGACCCGCTGGTCGAGGACATCATTCGAGAGGTGTTTGCGGGTAAGGTCGCTGGACTGGGGACGGCGAATGAGCAAGCGCTTGCGGCGCAACTTGCGCGCTCCGACTGATCCACCGCGCGATCAAGTCGAATGAGAGCGCTGCGATCACCGTCATCGCAATCGAAGCGGCGAACAACGGGGCATAGCCAAATGCGTGCTGGATCAATCCGCTGGCCGGCGGGGCAACGGCCGGCCCGATGTTCGCCGCAATCGCCATCACGACGCTGACGATGAAATACTCATCGCGCCGCGAGACATTCACGACGTAGACGCGGTAGAGCACGCGTGAGATCTGCGAGACTGCGACTTGGATAAACACGGACAGCGCGCTAAGGAGTAAATTCGGACTGAGGGCAAACGCCGCCACACCCGCCGCCGTGGCGAACGATCCCCACACGATCGCCGGCCGATCACCCATCCGCTCTGCAGCGCGCGGGGCGAGCAGCGCCGCAACCGACCCAATCAGCGCGTTCACACCGATGATCAAGCCGATCTGCGCGTCGCTCGCCCCGAACCGATCGCGCATGAGCAAGTTGAAGAACGTGAACACCAGCGCTTCCGCTGCCAACAGCAGCATGAACGGCACGCCGAGCGCATACACCTGCAACCGCTGGCCGAGCAAGATGCGGGGATTGAGATAACGCGCCGCGCGCACATTCGGCAGCGCCGCCGTGGGTTCGCCCGGCACCGGCCGACGACGGGCGATCATGGCCAGCGGAACGACGGCAAGCGTCCGCACGATGAACGCAGCGACCAGCGCCGCCCGATACGCCTCTGCGCTCTCGCCGCCGACCTGAAGCAACGGCGCGATCAGGGCCGGCAGGCTGCCGGCGAAGATGCTGCCCAACAGCACGGCTATCGTGCGTGTGAAGTCACCGACGCCGAACAGCGCCGCGCGGTGATCTTCGGCGGAGGCATCGGCCAGTAGCGACACGCTGGCCAGCCCAAAGATCACCGTGCCGAATCCGCTGAGCGCTTCAGCAGCCAGGATCACCTCAGGCGCGGTTGCCAGCACCGTCGGCAATCGCGCGAGGCTGGCGACCGCCGCGCCGAACACCAGCGCTGCACGCCGGCCCATCCATTCGAAACACAGCAGTGCCGGCAACGCCAGGATCAAGCCGCCGAACTGGCTGGCGCCGTGGAACAAGCCGATGAATGCGCGATCGAAGCCCAGTGCTTCCAAATAGAAGTTCATCAACGTGGCCGGGAAGGCGAAGGTGAAGTAGTAGATCGCAACCCAGATTAGATAGAGCCTGGCGATATGGGTGAAACGGCGGAACACGGTGGCGAGTATAGTTGTGTTGTGTATCACGTCTTGCGTCCTACGTCCTGCGTATTGCGTCCTGCGTTTTAGGCTTTACGTTTGGCGTTTCTGCATACCGGTCGCCAGCACACCGAGCGATATGTGGAAGAAATACGTTGCCCTGAGCAAAGCCGCCTGGTCGCTCACCGTCGAATATCGCGCGCAGATCGTCATCTGGATGATGAATAGCATCCTGATGGTGATCATGCTGCTGGTATGGCTCAGCATCAGCCGCGATGGCGAAGTGAACGGCTACAGCTCGGCCGACTTCGTGACCTACTTCATGGTTGGCTGGATCGTGCGCAACCTTACGGCCGTGTGGGCGTCGTGGGAACTGGACTTCGCCATCCGCGAGGGCCGGCTCTCGCCCATGCTGCTGCGGCCGATCCACCCCATTCACAACGAGATCGCCACGAACTGGGTGGAGAAGCTCTTGCGCATGGTCATCGTCCTGCCGATCACTGCGGTCGTGTTGGTCGCCACGCCGGGTGTGCACTTGGCCTTGACGCCGCTCAACCTACTGGCGTTCGTCGCATCGGTGGCCGGCGCGTGGCTGATCGCCTTCATGTCGGACTACCTAATCGGCTTGCTGGCATTCTGGACGACGCAGACCAGCGCGTTCATCCAAGGCTTCTACGGTGTGCGACTGGTGCTGTCGGGCGTGATCGCGCCGATCGCTATGTTCCCGCAAGCGATTCAGGAAGTGCTGCGCTGGCTGCCTTTCCCCTACATGCTCAACTTCAGCGTGAATATCGCCATGGGGCGCGTGCAAGGCGAGGCGATGCTGTTGAGCTTCATCGTCCAGTGGGCCTGGGCAGCGTTCTTCGTAGCGGCGGTGTGGCTCGTGTGGAAGATCGCGATTCGCAGCTACAGCGCAGTAGGAGCATGATGCGTTACCTGCGTCTCCTTGCTCTGTTCTTCAAGTCCAATTTGTTGTTAGAGCTGGAATACCGCGCCAACTTCATTGCACAAGCCGCGTTGGGTGTGCTGTGGGCTGGCGTCACCTTCGCCAGCGTGTCCGTGTTCTTCACGCAAACCGATGTGCTGGGCGGATGGACATACGAACAGGCACTGGTCATCGTCGCGCTGTCCGTGCTGATCGAAGGCGCGATCCAATTGCTGCTGCAGCCCAACGTCGCCAAGATCATCCAAATGGTGCGCGAGGGCACGATGGACTTCGTGCTCACCAAGCCGGTGAACAGCCAGTTCCTGGCGACGCTGCGCTACGCGCGCTACTCCGGCTTGGCAGACATGTCCGCCGGCGTGGCGATCATGCTGTTCGCGTTCGGCCGGATGGGCTACGCGCCCGACCCCATCGCCCTGATGCAATTCGCGCTGATGCTGGCAGCGTCGTTCGTCATCGTCTACAGCATCTGGTTGCTGATGGCGACGTTGTCGTTCTGGTTCGTGAAGATTGACAACCTGACCGAACTTTTCCGTTCACTGTTCGACACAGCGCGTTTCCCGGTGACCACGTTCTCCGGCTTGGTGCGCATCGCCCTGACGTTCGTGCTGCCGGTAGCATTCATGACCACCTTCCCTGCCGAGGCCGTGCTGGGCAAGCTGGGCAGCGCGACGATGATCGCCGCCGTCGTGCTTGCTGCGCTCTTGTTCGCGTTCAGCGCTTGGTTTTGGCAGCGGGCGGTGCTGAGCTACAGCAGCGCGAGTTCTTGAGGACGCACCCGGCTGGGGCATAATCCGCGCCCAGATGCGAACCCTGACCTACAGCGAGGCGATCAACGAAGCACTGCGCGAGGAGATGGCGCGCGACCCCAGCGTGTTCATCATGGGCGAAGACGTCGGCGTGATGGGTGGTGTGTTCGGCGTGACGCAAGGCCTGATTCAGCAATTCGGCGAGGAACGCGTGCGCGATACGCCGATCAGCGAAACCGCCATCATCGGCGCAGCGCTGGGCGCGGCCATGATGGGCATGCGGCCGGTCGTCGAGATCATGTTCGGCGACTTCCTAGGCTGCGCTGGCGATCAGATCATCAACCAAGTCGCCAAGGCGCGCTACATGAGCGGCGGCAAAGCCCGCGTGCCGTTGACGATTCGCGTCACCACTGGCGCGCCCGGCGCAGCTGCTGCCCAACACTCGCAAAGCCCCGAGTCGTGGTTCATGAACATCCCCGGCATCAAGATCGTCGCTCCGGCCACACCGGCCGATGCCAAAGGGCTGCTCAAGAGCGCCATCCGCGGCGAAGACCCGGTGCTGTTCTTCGAGCACAAGATGCTGTATGCGGCCAAGGGCGAAGTGCCGGAGGGGGATGATTACACCGTCGAATTCGGCCAAGCCAATGTGCTGCGCGAAGGCCACGACGTCACCGTCATCGCCATCGGCGGAATGCTGCCACACGCGCTGGCCGCTGCCGACGCGCTGGCGCAAGCGCAGCCGGCGATCTCGTGCGAAGTGATTGACCCGCGTACGCTCGTGCCGTTGGACGCGCCGACGCTCGTCGCCAGCGTCAAGAAGACCGGCCGCGTCGTGATCGCGCACGAAGCGCACAAGCGCAGCGGCCCCGGCGCCGAGATCGCCGCCTTGCTCGCCGAACACGCCCTTGACTATCTCGACGCGCCCATCCGGCGCGTGGCCGCCAAGAACGTGCCGCTGCCCTATGCCCCGGCGCTGGAGCAGTTCGTCCTGCCCGGCGAAGGTGATATAGTCATGGCTATCAAGGAGGTGCTGCGATGACCACTGCGCCCATCGCTCCGGTCGAAACGCGCGCCGAAGCGCCTGCGCCGTCCACCCGCCCCCGGCCGCGCCAGGGCGAATGGACTTACGAAGATTACCTTGCGCTGCCCGACGACGGCAATCGCTACGAGATCATTGACGGAGTGCTCTACGTGGCCAACGCACCTTCCTACAACCACCAATTCACCGTTGGCGAGCTATTCGCACAGTTGCGCCAACACGTCAAAGAGCGCGGGTTGGGCGTTGTCATCACCGCACCGTTCGAAGTGCACTTGCCGGGCATCGCGAAGCCGGTGCAACCCGACGTGCTGTTCATCGCTGCGGCGCGACAACCGCCCGCCGGTGCCCGCTTCTTCGAGGGCGCACCCGACCTGATCATTGAGGTCGTTTCGCCCGGTTCGATGCGCCTGGATCACTACGTCAAATTCGGCGCCTACGAGCGCGCCGGGGTGCGCGAATACTGGATCGCCGATCCCCGGACGCGAGCGGTTGTGGTTTACGCCCTGGGAGCAGGCGAAGAAAGCGCGCTTGAGTATGCCTTGTTCGGCGCGTTCGGCCCCGGCGAGCAAATCCGATCCAGTATCCTGCCCGATCTGGCAATCGCGCTCGACCCGCTCTTCATCCCCGCATAGCCGGCTAGCTTGGCTACCCACGCCAGTCGCCGCGTCCCTCATCCAGTGCGCGTCCTCGTCGTCCTGCCCACCTACAACGAAGCCGAAAACATCGCCTTACTCATCCCTGAGCTGCTGGCGTTGCCGCTCGACATTTGCGTGGTGGACGACGCCTCACCGGACGGCACCGGCCGCATTGCCGACGACTGGGCAGCGCGCGAACCGCGCGTCCACGTGATGCATCGCGCCGGCAAGCTCGGCTTGGGGACGGCCTACGTGGCCGGCTTTCACTTCGCGCTGGATCGCGGCTACGATGCTGCGCTGACGATGGACGCCGACTTCTCGCATCATCCACGTTATATCCCGATAATGCTGCGCGCCATCGAGCACGCCGACCTGGTCATCGGCTCGCGCTACGTGTCCGGCGGCGACGTGCTGTATCCCTTTCATCGGCGCTTCCTGAGCAAGACGGCCAATTTGATCGCGCGCGCTGCGCTTGGGCTGAAACCGCATGACTGCACGGCCGGCTTTCGGCTCTACCGCGCTGCAGTGCTGCAGACCGTGCCGATTGATTCAGTCTTCTCCAACGGCTACTCCTTCCTCATTGAAATGCTGAACCTGGTGCAAGGCTTCGGCTTCAGCATCGTCGAGGTGCCGATCATCTTCGAGGACCGAACGCGCGGCCAGTCGAAGATCTCCTCCACCGAGATCGTGCGCGCAGCCTACACGGTATCTCGGTTGTCCTATCGCCGCTTGCGCGACCGGCTGATCGGATCGCCGGAGGCGCGACGTTCGCCGCACCGGCCATGAACGTCGTCTTCGACGCCCGCGTTATCCAAGATCACTTCCCCGGCGTCGGCCGCTACGCTTTCAACTTGCTATCAGGACTGGCAGGAGCACTCGAAGCCGGTGATTCTCTGACTGTGCTGCACGATCCGACTGCTACGAACACGCGCTACAACCTCGCTGCCTTGCGCATGCAGCACAATGAACGTGTCACGTGGCAGGAATATCGCTGCGCGATCTTTGACTTGCGCAACATACTGCGCGCGCCGATTGCGCCTGTGACGCCGGCAACGGTGGTTCACTTCCCCTACTACGTCCGGCCGCGTGCGACGCGCCCGCCATCGGTGACCACGCTCTTCGACGCGATCCCCTTTCTGTACCCGAAATATGCGCCATCGCTGCGCGCCCGGCTCAGCATCCACATACTGCATCGCATCGCAATCGGCGCCTCATGCCGGATCGTCACCATCTCACAGTCGGCGGCGCACGAATTGACGCGCTTCTTCCCCACGATTGCGCCGCGCTTGACCGTCATTCCACTGGCCGCCGATCCGGCCTTCAAGCCCCAAGCCGAATCACACATCGCGCGCGTCCGCGCTCAGTTCGACCTGCCGTCGCGCTTCGCGCTCTATCTCGGGAGCAACAAACCGCATAAGAATTTGGAGCGATTGGTCGAGGCTTGGCAAGTAGTGATTAGTAATTGGAGATTGGAGATTGGAGATTCATTTCAATCTCCAATCTCCAATTCCCCATCTTCCATTCCCCTCATCATCGCCGGCCACCAAGACCCGCGCTACCCGGAAGCGCAGGCGCGCGCGCAAACGCTGGGCATCACACCCTGGGTATGCTTCATCGGCAGCGTGAGCGACGCGCAGGCTGCGGCGCTGTATTCGGCCTGCGAACTGTTCGTCTACCCTTCGCTGCACGAGGGGTTCGGTTTGACCGTGCTGGAGGCAATGGCCTGCGGCGCGCCGGTGGCCTGCTCAAACTGCTCGTCGCTGCCGGAGGTCGCCGGCGAGGCCGCGATGCTGTTCGACCCAACGCAACCGCGCGCGATCGCAGAAGCATGCCTGCGCGTGTTGCACGACGACACCTTGCGCGCCGAACTGCGCGCCCGCAGCCTTGAGCGAGCCGCGCGGTTCAGTTGGCGCGAGACGGCCCATCTGACGATGAACGTCTATCGCAGCGCGCTCGAAGACGCACGTTCGACTTGACGCCATGTTGCGCATCGTCCACATCTACAAAGATTACTTCCCGGTGCTGGGCGGGATCGAAAACCACATCCGCCAGTTGGCCGAGGCACAGGCCCGGCGCGGGCATCATGTGGACGTGCTGGTGACGAGCCTGAACGCGAGGGGCGCGACGGAAACGCTGAACGGCGTGCGCGTGACCAAGGCGCCGCGCCACCTCAACGTGCAATCCACGCCGATCAGCATGCTCTTCTCGCGCGAGGTGGCGCGGCTCACGGATGGCGCAGACATCGCTCACCTGCACGCGCCCTACCCCATCGGCGAAGCATGCAATTTGTGGTTCGGCCGGGCAAAGCGCACCGTAATCACCTGGCACAGCGACATCGTGCGGCAGAGGGCACTGCTGCGCCTGTATGCGCCCGTGTTGCGCCGCGTCATCGCCAAGGCCGATGTGATCATCCCGACCAGCGAGACGTATGCGCGCACCTCGCCCTGGCTGCGCGATCATCTGGATCGCTGCCGCGTCGCGCCGTTAGGCATCCCCGTCGCGCGCTTCGACCTGACAGACGCCGAGAGAGACCGCCGGCGCGCGACACTGCGCCGACAGTTCCTTACCTCGGCCCGCATGGCTGCCGCAGAGCCGCTGGTGCTGCTGAGCGTTGGCCGGCTGCGCTACTACAAAGGCTTGGACGATCTGATCCGCGCCATGCCAGACCTGCCGAATGCCATCGCAGTCATCGTAGGCATCGGGCCGATGAAAGCAGAGTGGCAAGCCCTGGCGCGCTGCCTCGGCGTCGCCGATCGGGTGATCTTCGCCGGTGAGGTGAACGATGAGGCGTTGCCCGACTACTATCACGCCGCCGACATCTACGTCGTCCCGGCCAACTCGCGCGCCGAAGCGTTCGGCGTGGCCATCGTAGAGGCAATGGCCAGTAGGCTGCCGGTGATCTCCACAGAGGTCGGCACGGCGACGAGCTGGGTCAATCAGCATGGCGTCACCGGCCTGGTCATCCCACCACGCGACCCACCGGCAATCGTGCAGGCCGCCCAGGCGCTGCGCGACGATGCCCTGCGCCAGACGATGGGCGAAGCGGCCCGGCGTCGCGCACAAGCCGAGTTCACACTGGAGCGGATGGTTGCGCGGATCGAAGCCATCTACGCAGAAGCGCTGGCTGCGCACCGTTTCCGCTATTCCGGTTAAACTAACGCTTCCGGATGAACAGCAATCTTCAAGTCGCCGGCGGACGGCCGGCAAGTCAACCGTTGCCCTTCTTCAAAGTCATGCTCACGCTGATGGAACCCTACACGTGGTTCGCACCGGCGTGGGCGTTCGTGGTCGGCTGCATCGCCAGCCACCGCATCTACTTCGATCTCGGCGGCGACATCTGGCAGAGCGTCCTCAGCGTCGGCAAGATCGCCATCGGCACGCTGATGGCCGGGCCGTTGCTCGTGGGGTTCTCCCAGGTGTGGAACGACTGGTGCGACCGCGACGTGGACGCCATCAACCAGCCGGAGCGGCTGATCCCGTCGGGCAAGGCCACCCGCCAACAGGTGTTTGCAATCATCTTTATCTTGGGCGTGGCCGCTATGGCCATTGCGCTGTTTCTCGGCCCGCCCGTGGCGCTGGTCGCCGTCGTCGGCATCGTGATCGCGCTGGCCTACTCGGCCGAGCCGATCCGGCTGAAGAAGAACGGCTGGCTGGGCAACCTGGCCATCGGCCTGACCTACGAGACGTGCGCTTGGATCGCCGGCCATCTCACGTTCGACCCGCAGTTGCAATCCGCCGGCGCGTCGCAGAGCATGATCCTGGCGCTGATCTACGGCTTGGGCGTGACCGGCACGATGATCATCAACGACTTCAAGAGCGTGGCCGGCGACCGGCAGATGGGCATCCGTTCGATTCCGGCGATGTACGGCGAATCTACCGCCGCGAAGATCGGCGTCGTCATCATCAACGTCGCCCAGCTCGTCGCCATCGGCCTACAGGTGCTGTGGGGCAACACAATCGCCGCCGGGGTATGCTTCCTGCTGCTGCTGGCGCAGTTGCGTATCCAGGCGCAGTTGGTGCGCGAGCCGACGCAGCCGATGGCCGTGCGCTACAACATCGTCGGCATTCCGCCTTACACCTGGGCAATGCTCGTCGCGGCGATCGGGCTGGGGTGATGAACTGCGCTGGCACGTTCACACGTTCGCAAGTTTCACTTTGCACGTTCTACGTCTTGCGTCTTACGTTTTGCGTCTTGCGTATCCGGTCATCTGTCCGCAAAATATATGTGCCACGTGACACGTAACCCTTGATACACGGAGGTGAGACATGCCGAGAGTGCTGGTGGTCGGTTCGTCGGTGGGCGGCAGCACTGCCGCAAACACGCTGCGTGAGTTGGGCGTCGAGACGATTCTGCTCGAGCGCGACCTGAACTACGTCAAGCCATGCGGCGGCGCAGTGCCACCGCGCGCGTTTAGCGACTGGGATTTGCCGCATGACCTGATTGACCGCAAGGTGACAATTGCCGTCGTGTGCTCGCCCAAACACTACAGCGAGTTCCCCGTCCTCAGCAGCCAGCCGGCGCCGGAGACGGACTTCATTGCCATGGTGCGCCGTGAGAAGTTCGACCGCTACATCCGCGACCGCGCCGTGCACAAGGGCGCCGAGCTGATCGAGGGCAAGCTCGAGCACGTCGAGTTCGGGCCGCGCGGCATCCGGGCGACCTACGAGGACAAACGCAACAAGACGCACGTCATCGAGGCCGACGCCGTGATCGGCGCAGACGGCGCCTATTCCACCGTCGCTAAGTCGCTGGGGCTGGAGCGGCTGCCCATGGCCGTCGCGTATCAGGAGCGCATCCGGCTGCCGGCCCATGCGATGGAATACTGGGAGAAACGCGCGGCGCTCTACCTGGGCGACGACGTATCCCCCGACCTCTATGCCTGGGTCTTCCCCAAGTATGACCACGTGGCCGCCGGCATCGGCGCAGGCGCCGGCAAGACGAAAGAGGCGCGCCAGTTGCTGGCCAACCTCAAGCACAAGCTGCGCGACCAATTAGGCGAAGGGCTGAGCGTGAAGTTCGAGGCGCATCACCTGCCGATGCACCCGCGCAAGCATCTCTCGTACGACCGCGCCGCGCTGGTGGGCGACGCCGCCGGCCTGGTGCAGCAGACCAGCGGCGAAGGTATCTACTGGGCGATGAAGAGCGGCGAAATGGCCGCGCGCGCCATCGTCAAACATCTGGACGCGCCGACCGCCGCCAACCTCCGACAGGACTACGACAAGCCGTGGTGGAAGGCGTATCGCCCGACCTACCTCTTCCTCGCCTTCCTGCAACGCATCAGCTACAACAGCGACCTGCAGCGCGAGATCTTCGCCAAGATGTGCGATGACCCCGACGTGCAGCGCCTGACCTTCGACGGCTACCTGACCAAGCACATCGAGCCGGCACCGTGGACGGTGCAGATGCGCATCACCAAACACTGGCTGAGCACGGCGGCGCACGAGTGGGCGCAGTCGCTGAAAGAAAGGGCCAGCGCATCAAAATAGCGCATCATCATGACGATCTCTCTACAAGAAGCGACCGAGCGTATTGCCCAGTCGCCCAAGCTAGAGGCGCTGCTCAAGCAACTGGAAGCGCGGCTGCGTGATGAGCAGGCGCGCCGGGTGGCCTTTCATCGCGATCTGGCAGCGTGGGAAGGCCGGGGCGTCGAGTTCATCAACGGAGAGATCATCGAGAAGATGCCGGTCAAGCGCAAACACAGCGACGTCGTCGCCAACCTGCTCGCCCTGATCAAGACGTTCGTCCAGTTGCACGGGCTGGGCTTCGTGGGGTTCGAGAAGGTCATGGTCTCGCTGGCGCGCAACGATTACGAGCCGGACATTTGCTTCTGGAAGGCCGAGCGCGCCCGCGACTTCACCGACAACCAGGTGCGCTTTCCCCCACCGGATCTAGTGATCGAAGTGCTCTCCCCGGCCACCGAGCCGATAGATCGCGGCATCAAGTTCGAAGACTATGCCGCGAACGGCGTGAGCGAATACTGGATCGTTGATCCGGAGGCGCACACGGTCGAGCAGTATCTCCTGCGCGGTGAGCAATACGCCCCCGCCCCCAAGATGCGCGAAGGCGACATCATCAGCCCGACGATCGCCGGCTTCACGATCCCCGTCGCCGCCATCTTCGACGCCGAGCGCAACGTGGCAGCGCTGCGGCAAATGTTGGCCGGCGATGGCGCTTAGCGATGAGCGTATGCTGAAAAAGGACGGGATGCGCGCGGCTTGCCCGTATGCTCAGCGCTGAGATTTATCCCGGCGCGACTGAGGCGAATACCGCCGGCCAATCTGCGTTCCCCCATTTTGAAATGCACCCGCGACAGAGTCACGGCAGCAGTAGGATGCCGTTAGCTAGGGATAGGCTCTCTAACTGAGACAAAGAACCGTGACAGAAGATATTAAGCTCTCCAGTTCGGTGACAATAAAACGATATCTCGAGTTGAAAGATCGCAAAGACCGAGAAGGAATTGCCGCTTTTGTTCAGGAGCGCTTTTCTGAGCGCTACATAGCACCGTTACGCAATCCCCGAAAACATGGCTTCTGCATCATGGCAGTCTGTTGTTTGATGATAGAAGCGCTGGAATCATTCTGGAACGGCTGGCGTGACACAAGAGGACGCAGTCGAGAGGCTTTTTGTTCTTTTTTCAAGCGGTGTAAAGATCAAACATCGCCGTTAGGTGACTTCGATAAGGTAGCGGACGACTTTTATGAGGGCGTGCGTTGCGGTATCTTGCACCAAGCTGAGACAACCAAGGGCTGGCGTATTCGGCGGGACGGCAAACTGTATAACCGCAAAACCATCAATGCAACGAAGTTTCTCAACGAAATGGAAGAGGCTTTGGCGTTCTATTGCAATACTTTGCGAGATTCGCCCTGGGACGATGACGTTTGGCAAAACCTGAGAAAGAAGATGGAAGCAGTGATAGAGAATTGCGATCCACGAGCAAAATGACGACGCGAGTTCGATACTTCGCTTACGGTTCCAATATGTTGCTCGGTTGAAAAACCTTCAGACACAAGGACACACTTAGCGATGTAGATGACAGACTTGATGGGGCCTTCACGGTTTTGGTCGTCCGGCTTGACCGAGCGCATCGCCGAATCGCCTAACCTCGCTCCGATCGTCGGGGCGCATCACATTCCCCTTCAACACCCGCCAGACAACGCCGGGCGTCAGCAACGACTGCGGCGGCGCGATCATGTTCGTCACCTTCTGAAACGCGATCAAGAGTTGCGGGTCGTGGCTGGCGACGCGGTGGAGCTTCTCGATATACCAGTTGAGGAAGCGGTTCACCGGGGTGCGCTTGCCTTGCGTACGCGGATGGCGCAAGTCGTTGTTGACGGCCGTGCGCCACGGCGTCTCGACGATCTTTGCGACACATTTGTAGAAACGCGCCGGCAGGCCATCCAGGCCTTCACGCACGCACTGGCCGAGCGCGATCGCTTCCAGCGCGGCCACCGTCATGCCCTGGCCGTAGACCGGATTGAAGCTGCAGATGGCGTCGCCAAACGTGATGAAGCCTGCAGGCAAGCGCGCCAGCCGATCGTAGCGGCGGCGCACACTGCCGGGGAAGCGGGCCGGCACGGCATCGGTCAGCGGCTCGGCTCGGCGGAGCACCTCAAAAATGTCGGGGGCGGCCAGCGACTTTGCAAAGTCGAGGAAGCCGTCGTTGTCGGTCGGCGCGCAATTGCCAAAGTAGCCGGCCAGGGTCACGATGAACGTGTTGTCCTCCTGCGCGAACAATGCGCCGATGCGGGCACACCCGCGCGCCGGCGTGATGTTCACGAACTTCGGCATGTCTGGCGTCCAGCGATACAGCCGCGAGGCGTAACCGCCGTCAATGCGCACGGTCTCCACGCGCGGGATCGGATAGCCCATCTGCTCCAGCCATTGCGGTGCGCGCGAACCGCGCCCGCCCGCGTCCACCACCAGATCGGCGTCGAGCCGTTCGGCGGCGCTGTCTGGTGCGCGACGCATCACGTGCAGGCCTTTCACACCGCCATGGCCGGCATCGCCGAACGAGCCCAGGGCATCGGCGTTGTCAATGACGCGCACGTTCGGCAGCGCCAACACCCGCGCCCGTACGGCGGCCTCGAGCATCGGGCGGCTGACGAGAACGGAGCGCATCTCACTGCCGGTTTTGGGCATGCGGTAGCCGTTATAGACCAATTGACCCTCATCCAGACCAGCGGTCGTCGCGCCACCGCGGATCAGATCATCGGTCAAGCCAGGGAGCAGCGCCTCCAGCGTATCGCGGCCTTTGGACAACAAGGCGTGCGTGTGTTTGCTCTGCGGCACCCCTTTGCGATGCTGCGCAGCGGCAGGCAGCCTGTCGCGCTCGACGATGGTAACCTGTTCGAAATGATCGGCCAGGGCGCGGGCGGCCAGCAACCCGCCCATGCTCGCGCCGACGACGACGGCGCGTGAGTAAGGTCTGTTCGACTCGTTCATGATCACCTCCTGCGTTTGGCCGAAGGTAAGGCTGGGACATGCCGAAACGCCAGCCGAAAACCAGTCGAAAAGGGGGTGAACGTGGCGCGAATGCTGCCGGCTTACGCTGTCAGCTCACTGGTCGCCGTGCAGCTCTCTTTGCCACAGCCATTCGCTCACGCGACGGATCGCGTTGGCAAGCTGCGAACGGTACGTGCCAAACGGCAGATCGAGCGCTTCGGCGGCCGCTTCCTGCGAGGGGGCCGGTTGCAGGTATGTGCGATGCAGGACGCGATACAGCTTCTCGTCTCTGGGGTTGCCGCGTAACGACTCGCACGCTTCGCGCAGCAGCGCCTGTAGGCCGGCGGGTGACTTGTCGGGCAGGTCGCGCATCAGCCGCGACTGCATCAGCGGGTTGGATGCGAGCAGATTGGGGCGGGTGAAGTCCTTCAACGCTTGCTTGACGGAGGTCTCGAACTCTTGTTGCGAGAGCACGATCAGCGGCGCCGGCGTGGAAATGGCGACGTCTTCGAGCGTCATATCGGTGGTGATCTCGCGGCCGCCCATCGTGTCCAGCCACGCATCCACCGGCATGGCCCGCCAATCGTGCGCGAACGCGCCGTAGCGCCGCCCGCCTACTTCAAAGTCGGCTTCCGGCGCGCGGTGGAAGGTCAGATAGTTCATCACCGGCAGCCAATCGTCGGGGTTGGGAAAGTAGACGAACGACCAGGCCAGCCCGGGCGTGACGATCCAGCGCATGGACACGAAGATCTGCAACGCGTTCAGCACGGGCGAAAGTGTCCAGTAGGTCTTCGCATCGCCGCCGAAGCGGGCTGTCATGACTGCTTCGCCGGAGCGCAATGGGCCATGGCGATCCACATATGCCCATACCGCTCGCATCGCCGGGTCAATTCGGGCGTCTTCTGCCATCAGTTCGCGCAATGTCGAATTGAAGACGTATCCGGCAATCTCGCCGCTGGTATCGCGCACGACGTGCCAGTGCTCCGGCTGGCGCGCCGCCCAATGCATTGCAATCGTGGCCGACGCTTCCCCCTCGAAGCGCGCAACGAGATCCGCAATGGTTTCGAAGTCAGCATGGCGCGCCTGCTCCACATAGACTGAGCCGAACTGCTTCCACTCGAAGAATGGCCGGATGATCGGGTTGTTGCGGTGCAGAAACACCAGGTCGAGCATGTGACGCTGTTGCTCTTGCCCGCCGGTTTCCGGCATGCGCCGGATGTAATGGGCGCGGATACGCCGGTGAAGCTGCACATAGCTATCCGGGTCGCGCCAGCGCGCTTCGCTATCCAGCACATCGCGGGCCAAATCGTGCGGGAACATGCCGAACGGGCCTTGCTCGATGAACGACAGGCTGCGTAACCAGGTGAAGATGTCGTGCACGTCGTCCTGAGCAAGTGCCTCGCGCAGGAGCGGCTCGGTCATCATCCGGGCATGCGCGCAGGCCTGCAACGCCAGCCGGTGCTGTCCGCTTGGCAGGCCCTCTACAAACTTCGTCAGCAACGTCGCCACCACATCGGGTGAGTGATCGAGCGTCAATGGAATATCTCCGCCCTGCGCGACCAGATCGGCCACCAGCGATAGCGCGAGTGGATGGCCGTGGGTCACGGCGACCACGTCGTCATGCTGCGCCGCAGGCACGCCGCGCAGGGCGAGATAGGCGCGGCTCTCGTCCGGGCTGAGGTTGCGCAACGAGACAATGCGAATCAGGTCGCGCCAGTTAGGGTCTGTGCGCCATAAGGCGCCGGGCGAATGGCGACCGGCAATCACGACAAGGGTGCGCGCGGGCAATCGCGGCAGAAATGTCTCGCGCAACCAGCCGTCCAGTGGCGAGAGCACTTCGTACGTGTCCACGATGAGAACGTCGGGCGCCTCGTTTGCAATGAGCTCCACAATGTGCGTCGGCGCCTCCGCAGTCGAGTCGGCGTGACTCAGTTGTATCGCCGCGCACACGGCGGCCAGAAAGCCGGCGGGGGTCGCGTCTATCGTCCGCGCATCCAGCCGCGCCACGGTCAACCCGGCTTCCTCGGCAAGCCGCGCGAACTCGCGCAACAGCGTCGTCTTGCCGATTCCGCCTGGGCCATGAATGTGCAATACGGCAAAGGGCGGCTCGTCGGCGCGCAGCGCCTGTTGCAAGATAGCAAGCTCGCTTTCGCGACCCACGAAGCGCATGCGCTGAGTTGCCGCCAGCCGGTCGGCGATGCGCACAGGCCGTCCTGAAGCCGTGGACATGCTACAAGGGATTATACGAAGGCAATCTTCGACACTCCGGCGCAGGGTACATTCGCCAATGGGGCAGACGTATGAGCTAGGGCGCGCTCTGCCCCACTCGCGGCATATATAGGCGCGAAACGGCGTCCGCGCCCGATCATGCAAATTTTGCCCCGATGCACGAAGGCATCCCCGGCGCGTCGCAGCGGAGGTATGGTGCAGAAAGGTGGGTGACTTTTTGCGCGGAGGGGCAAAGTGGACAGCATGGAAGCCAGGCCGGGCCGCACGTGTGTTCATCGGTTGCCGGCGTGTCTTGGCTTTCGATGGAACCCGCCCCGGCGTAAACGCCTGGGCTGAGCCGCCGGGGATGCGTGCAGCCGGAACGGATGAATGGATGGCGTCCGTTCCACCCGTTCTAGGAATCCGCTCTGGCTGATCTATTCGCGCGGCAGCGTAAACCAAAACTCGCTGCCCTGCCCGTGCCGGCTCTCCACGCCGATCCGACCGCCCATGTTCTCGACCAGCGACTTGGCGATGGCCAGGCCGAGGCCGGCCCCGCCCGTGCTGCGCGACCGCGACCGGTCGCCGCGGTAGAAGCGATCGAAGACGCGCGGCAGGTCTTCTTCGGCGATGCCCTCGCCGGTGTCGCGCACGCTCACCCGCACGCCATCCGCCCGCGCCTCCGCGCGCAGCGTGATCTGCCCGCCCGGCGGCGTGTGCCGGAAGGCGTTGCTCACCAGGTTGTGCAACACCTGCGCCAGCCGGTCGGGGTCGGCCTGGGCCGGCGGAATCCCCTCTGGGATGGAGACGCTCAGCGCAACCTGCTGCGCATCCGCAGCAGCCGCGAAACGCTCAGCCGTCGCACGCAGCGCCGCGCCGACATCCACCGGCTGGATCGCCATCGGCAACTGATGCGCTTCGGCCAGCGCCAGCTCGCGCACATCCTCCACCAACCGCGAGAGCAACCGCGTCTCGTCATAGACGGCGGCGATTTCCTTCATCTGCAGAGGATGCACGCCATCCAGCAAGGCGCGCAGCGAGCCTTGAATTACCGTCAGCGGCGTGCGCAACTCGTGCGCCACGTCGGCCATCAGGTTGCGCCGTTGCGCCTCCGCCTGCTGCAGCGAATCGGCCATGCGGTTGAAGGCTTGCGCCACTTCGGCGACCTCGGCGATATGGGCTGTTGCTTTCAGCGGCACGCGCTGCGACCAGTCGCGCTGGGCGAAGGCGTGCGCCGCCTGGGCCACCACGGTCAGCGGCTTCGACAGGCTGCGGCTGACGAACAATCCCGCGACGATCCCTAAGCCTACGCCGGCCAGGGCGATCAGGGCGATTGAGCCTTGCAGATCGCTCAGGAAACGCCGCTCCAACGGGCCGAGCGGATCGAAGTCTGGCGAGCCGGCAAGCACGTAGCCGACGACGGCGTCGCTGACCACGACCGGCTGCGCCGAGGCCAGCGCAACGGGATCGAGCGTCTGGCCGATGCGCTGACGTCCCGCCTCGTCATACACGATTCGGCCCTGGGCATCGGTCACGAGCAACGGCGGGCGGTATTCACGGAACGCGCCACGCCGGAGCCGAGGACGCACCGCGCGCAGTGAATCTCCCACCCCCGCCCATGAGCCGTACGCCTCGTAGTGTGCCTCCAACACGTCGAGCGCGCCGCCGCGGGCGAAAACCCCTGGCTGCGCCAAATAACCACGGAACTGCCGGCTGGCGCTCCATGTGATGGCGACGGCGACGAAGGCAGCCATCAGCAAAGTCACCAGCAGAAACGCCAGCGTCAGGCGCACCCAAAGGCGGTTCACAGGGGCGCTCCAATGCCGCGCGCGTCCGGCTCACCGTTTGCACCGTTCGGCGCGGCGCGCAGACGATACCCTACCCCGACCACCGTCTCGATGTAGGTCGGGTTGGCCGGATCAGGCTCGATCTTGCGGCGCAGGTTCTTGATGTGGCTGTCTATCGTGCGCTCCAGACCCTCATAGTCGTAGCCCAGCGCGCGCTCGATCAGCTCGCCGCGCGTAAAGGCATAGTTCGGGTTGGCCATCATCGCGCGCAGCAGCGCGAACTCGGTTGGGGTGAGATCGAGCAGCCGGCCGTCGAGCGAGACGGTATGTTCGTGATCGTTCAACCGCAGGCCGCCAACCTGATAGACCGCCTGCGGCGTCTGCGCGCTCCACCGCGTCCGGCGCAGAATCGCCCGCACACGCGCGACCACTTCCTGCGGGTTGAACGGCTTGGTGATGTAGTCATCCGCGCCCAGCTCCAGGCCGACCAGCTTGTCGGTGTCTTCGACGCGCGCCGTCAGCATCAGGATGGGCGTGGCGGCGAGATGCTCATCGCCGCGCACCAGCCGCGTCACGTCCCAGCCGCTGCGCTTGGGCATCATCAGGTCGAGCACCACGCAGTCCGGCCGTTCGCGCCGGATGACGTGCATCGCTTCCTCGCCATCAAAAGCCGTGAAGACGATCATGCCGGCGCGCTCGAAGTAAGCCTGCAACAGCCGGACGATCTGCCGATCGTCATCCACGATAAGCACGCGCGCAGACATGGCGCGATTTTAGGACGAGGGAGACCGCTAGGCCATCGCCAGACCGATGTCGAACGTCGCGCGGTAACCGTCGCCGTCCGGCGTCAGCGTGAGCATGGTCTGATCGCCACCGCTCCGGTAGATGCCATCGTTGGCATTGCGCAGGAACCCTGATCCCTTGCTGGAGTACGGCGCCCGCATGAACACCTGCTCACTCAGCCCGTCATCAAAGAAGAACTGCGACGTGAATTCGTAATTTTGACCGGCGGCGTTCGCACTGCGCACCTTAAAGTGAATGTGCACTGCTCTGCCTGGATACCACCCAGGATAGATCGTGGTGAAATTGACCACACCGTTCGCGTCGGTGATCTGATAGCCGCGCAAGAAGTCTTGGCCAACAGTGTTGAAGCTGCGATCCACTACGTCCGAATACACGCCCAGCGCGTCGCAATGCCAGATATCCACCATCGCGCCGGCCAGCGGCGCGCAGCCGCGGCGGCTGACCTGCAGCACACGCAGCGTCAGTTGGAGCGGAACGCCCGCCTTCACGGCGCCGTCCGCAGTGTTCACACGAATGTCGGAGCGGTTCAGCCGCTCGTCTACGAAGTATGGCCCTTCCGTCATAGCCGGGCTGACCACGCACGTCGGCAGCGTGACTTCACTCGCGGTCGTCTCGATTGCGCTCGGCGCTGAGGTTGCAGCCGGTATGGGCTGCTGAGCGATCGCGGCGATGGTTGCGCCAGGCGTTGGGGAAGCCGCCGGTTCGGGCGAGAGTTGTTCGCCCACCGATGCGCCTGAAGGTTGCGTTGCAACCGGCGCAGCACAGGCTGCCAGCGCGCCAACACCCAAAACACCGAGGACCATGAGCGCTTCGCGCCGGCTCAGGATGCGGCCAACGGGCAAATCGTCGTTATCCATAAGGCGCTTAATGTGTCGGGCTGGGCTACGAATACAGCCCAGCCCTCACCGTATACGCGATTACAGCGTTGTATCGGTATTCGTCGGTTGCGGCGTGACGCCTGGCCGCAGCCACTTGCCCGGCCCACGGCCAAAGCCGAAGCCGAAGGCACCCCCCTTTAGCGCGAGCAACTCCGGCAAGTTTTCCTTCAGATTGGCGATGGCCGTGTCGGCCTGTTCTTGCGTGATGCGCCCCGCAGCGACCGCAGCGTTGAGGCGCGTGGTTTGCTCGGCGACAATGGCGTTAATCACTGTGTCGAGCGCGACACCCTTGGCGGCAGCCACGTCGGCGATGGACTTGCCCGATTGGAGTTCGGCGGCCAACTCGGCGACGGTCATGTTCAGCGATGTGGCGGCTGGGCTGAGCAAAGCGCCGGCATGATTGCCAAAGCCACCTTTATGCCCGTGCGCCCGGCCCCACTTGCCCAAGCCGACGCCATAGCCTTTTAACCCAACCACCGGCCGCACTTGCAACTGTGCGGGGAGCACTATCTTGAGATTGGCCAGGATCGCATCGGCCTGCGCTTGGGTGAGGCGGCCCGCCGCTACGGCTTCATTCAGCGCGGTCGTCCGCTCGGCGATGACGGCGTTCACGATGGTCTCCAGCGCCACACCCTTGGCGGATGCGACGTCGGCGACCGACTTACCAGCCTGCAACTCCGTGCGCAGTTCGGCTTCGGTCATGTTGAGCGCTTGGGCGATGGTGGCCAGTTCTGCGCCGCTCCGGCTCAACCCGCCGCCCCAGTGCTGCGCGCCGGCTCGCAGCGACGCTGCCGGCACCCGCGCTGCGATCACCTGCGCCGCCGCCGGCGATGCAAAGGCCAGGCCGGCGGACGCGATCAGGGCAACAGCGCCCACCCCCAAACTTACTTTGAACCATGTGCGTGTCTTCATCTTCATCATCTCCTTTTTGTTTGTCGTCTTGCGGCTTTGCCGCTCGCGCTCGATGGTATTGCGGCGCTGTGGAGAAGCGATGGAGGCAAGATGAGAGCAGAATAAGCGTTGAGCGGCGCGCTTACGACACGCGCGGCACACGCGCCAGGATCGCCGAGATCACCTCATAACTAATTGTGCCCAGGCGCGTCGCCACATCCTCGGCGGTGATGCGCTGATCGCCCTGCCGGCCGATCAGCACCACCTCGTCACCCAGCCGCACGCCGGGGATGTGCGAGACGTCAATCATGGCCTGATCCATGCACACGGCCCCGACGATGGGTGCGCGCCGGCCGCGCACGAGCACCTCGCCAAATGTGTCAGGGGCGCGGCGAAAGCCGTCGGCGTAACCCACCGGTATGACCGCGATAGTCGTCTCGCGCTCACACACGAACCGCTTGCCGTACGACACCGGCGTGCCGGGCGGCAGCCGCTTCACCTGAGCAATGGTCGTCTTCCAGGAAAGCGCCGGCCGCAGCAAAAGGCTGGCCGGCTGAAGCGGCGCAGGGAAGAACGGGTTTAAGCCATACAGCGCCAGGCCAATGCGCACCAAGTTAAAACGCGCCTCCGGATAGGCCAACGCAGCCGCCGAATTTGCCGCGTGGATGTAAAGGTCAGGAGACATCTGGGCGCCCAGCGCGTCCAGCACCTGACGGAAGCGCGTGAGTTGTAGCTGCGTGTAAGCCGGATCGCAATCGGCACAACTGAAGTGGGTGAAGATGCCCTCTAACTTCACTGAAGGCAAATCGGCGACGGCGCGGATGAAGTCGGCTGCGGCGTCCGGCAGCACGCCCAGGCGGCTCATGCCGGTATCCACCTCCACGTGTAGGCGAGCCACGCGGCCCAGCTCCCGGGCGGCGCGCGAGTAGGCGCGCGCCACGTCCAGGTCATAGACCGTGAGCGCGACATCGCGCAGCAACGCCTCGCGGGCGTGCCAGGGTGGGGTAAAGCCCAGGATCAGAATGGGCGCGTCTATGCCGGCGTTGCGGAGCGCTGCGGCTTCGTTCAGCGAGGCCACGGCGCACGCGCTCGCGCCGTTGTTCAGCGCCGTACGCGCCACCTTCACCGCGCCGTGGCCGTAGCCGTCGGCTTTGAGCACCGCCATCAGCGCCACGTCCTCGCCGACGACTGCCTTCACGGCGCGCGCGTTGTGGGCGATCGCGTCCAGGTCCACCTCTAGCCAGGTCGGCCGGGACGGCATAGCCACGCGCACCGACTCCCAGCCTGGCTCTTGGCGCGGCAGCCGCGCCAGGTCGGCGCGGTCGGCCAGCAACTCGGCGACGATGCGCTCCATGCGCGCGCTCACGTCACCCTTCACCAGCACCAGGTCGCCGGCCCGCGCGTGGTCGCGGATGTAAGCGATCGCATCCCGCGCCAGGTAGGTGACGACGACGGAGGCTGGGTCCATCCCCGCTTCGCGCGCGCCCTCGGCGAGATGATACGCCTGTTCGCCTAGGGTGATCAGCCTGATGCGCCCATCGGCGGCGCGCTGCGCTACGAGCGCGCCGATCTCGCGGTGCAGGCGCGCGCTGTGTTCGCCGAGATGGTCCATGTCGCCGAACACCAAAAAGCGGCATCCGCGCGGATGCGCGCCGACGCGCGCCGGCAGGTCGCCGGCTGCCCATGCCACGGCGTCGCGCATCGAGGCCGGCGAGGCGTTGAACGAATCGTCCACCAGGATCGCGCCGTTCACGCCGCGCAGGACACACTTGCGGCCGGGCAGCGCCGGCAGGCGCGAGAGCGCCTCGTCCGCCTCGCATTCCGGGATGCCGTAGTGCCGCGCCACGGCGCGAGCGATGGCGCACGACAACGGATGCAGATGCGGGGGGGCTGCCTGACAAAGCGACGCTCCGACGGCAACCACTTGGGCGCGGGTAAAGTCGCGCATCGCCCAAACGCGCGGGTCGTCGCAGTTCAGGATGGCCAGGCCGTCGGCCGGCAGCACCTCGACCAGCGCGCGCTTCTCGCGCGCGGTTTCGTCGAGTGCGCCGAAGTAGGCCAGATGCGCCTCGCTCACGTTGGTGACGATGCCGAGGCGCGGCGAAGCAATTTCGCACAGCTCGCGGATCTCGCCCAGCCGGTCGGCGCCCATCTCCAGCACGATGATCTCGTGCTCCGCTTCCAGCGCGCCGAGCGCGATCGGCACGCCCAGCCGGCCGTTGAAGTTGGCCGGATTTTGGAAGACGCGGAAGCGGCGACCGAGCACGGCAGCGATGGCGGCGCGCGTGCTGCTCTTGCCCACGCTGCCGGTGATAGCGATGACGGGGAGGTTGCGCCGACGAATGATGTAGCGCGCGTAGCGTGTCAGCGCCTCGTAGGTATCGGGCACGACGATCAGGGGCGGCGCATCGTCGGGCGCGAACGGCTCACGCGCCGCGAGACGCCCTGCTTCGACCAGCGCCCCGGCTGCGCCCTTGCGAATGGCGTCGGCGATGAAGTCATGCCCATCGCCGCGTTCGGTTCGGAGCGCGACGAACAGCTCGCCGGGCCGAGCGCGGCGCGAGTCGAAGCAGAAGCCGGCGAATGCGCGCGCACCGGGCGCATCACCGAGCAGACGGCCGCCCGTCGCTTCGATCAGATCGAGAAGGCGAATCAAGTCAATAAACCGGCCTGGGAACGAACGTCAAAACGAACACTAGCACAGCAGCGACGATGAGGGCGTAGTGATGCGATTGCAGCCGCACGGCTTCGTTGAGCGGCGGCGGATGCTGGCGGGCGAAGAAGAACAACAGCACCGCCCACACCAGCCAAGTCTGCGCAATCAGCGCCAGGCCGAACATGGCCAGGATGACGACGTAGGACAAATAGCGCGCCCGCGAGCCGAGCAGCGCGTAGGCAATGTGTCCGCCGTCGAGCTGGCCGGCCGGGATCAAGTTGATGGCCGTGATCAGCAGCCCGATCCACGCGCCCAGCGCGATCGGGTGCAGCATGATGTCATAGCCATCGCTCGGATACACCCTTCCGAAGCGCGCGACGCCGACCAGCCGCGTGAGGAGCGAATCGCCCAGGGTGATGTATTCGCCCGCCGGCGGCAACGGCTCCACGTGCGACAGCCAGATGCCGAGCACGAACAGCGGCACGGCGAGGATGAAGCCGGCCAAAGGCCCGGCGACGGCGATCTCCAGCAGCGTACGGCGGTTCTCGAACGGCTCACGTTGAACAATGACCGCGCCGAGCGTGCCGACGAAGCTGAACGGCGCCGGCAGCGGGATGAAATAGGGCAGCGACACGCGCGCCCCGCGCAGCCGGCCGACGACGTAATGGCCGGCCTCGTGCACGCCCAGGATGCCCAACAGCGATGCACCAAACATCAACCCATTACCCAGGTCGAAGCCATCGGCCGTCAGACCACCGGTGAAGATCACCGAGATCACCGTAGCAACGAACAAAACCAGGTTGATCGTGGGGTTCGACTGCGTGCGCGGAATCACACCCGGCACAGCCAGCACTTCGTAGCGCTCGCCGTCGGCGCGCAGATAGGGCGTGTAGCCCACATCCTCGACACGCGGCCGCATCTGGCGATACGCCTGATCGGGCGGCAGCCTCAGTTGTCCGCGTAAGCTGATCTCGCCGTTGGGCTGCACCGTGTAGGCCTCGACGCTCATCACATCTTCTACGGCCGAGCGCAGTCGGGCGATGAGTTCCAGGCGATCAAGCGGCATGGGGAGTGGCATAGCGCTGTGCCAGCCGCTTGACCACGGCGGCAATGCTGAGCAAGCCCTGCCCTTTGCCCATCGAGATGTTCTTGCCGAACAGCGTCGGCACGATGTCCTCGATCGGCATGTTGGCGATCTCGTCGGCGGGCAAGCCGCTGATCGTCGAATCGAGGATGGCGGAGAGCGCGCGCGCCGAGACGCCGAACGGGTTCTCCACGGCGAAGTAGAACTTCAGCCGCGGCGGGCCGCCGACGCCGTCATCCATCGGCTCGACGAACACATACGAGTCCGACTCGCAGTGCGGCACTTGGTTCGCCTGCGGATATGGGCGCGCCGCGATGTGCTCCGGCACGCCCTGGAATTGATCGGAATACTCGATCAGCATTTGATTGCGTTCGCCCGGGTTCTCGGCGAAGATCTCCAACACCTCGCGCAATTTCTCCGGATAGCGTGAAAAGTCGGCCATGGCCTGCTACTATAGCGCAGTGAGACGATCGTTAGCCTGCAGCGATGCACGCTCACCCACCGGGTAGCCGCAGGCTTCATGCCTGCGGCCATCGCGCGCCTGCCTATGCCTGCTGTTACCGTGCGCCAGCCTGCGCTACAATTCCGTCCCACATGGCGCTGTTTGGCGAGCGACTGATAGACCTCGAGCGGATCAAGCGAGACATCGCAACCGGTCCGATTGGCTTGTACGTTTCGATGTGCTTCGCCTACGCCATGCTCTGCGCCTTGATCGCTGCCAGCACGGTGAACGAACTGCTCGAAGACGGCCGGCACTTGTTACAGACGCCTCGCCTGGATCTACAGCTAGAGTTCAAGGCGCTCATCGTGCTGTGCCACGAGAAGCTCGGTTACCACACCCTCCCCTCGGCAGATTTCATCCCTGAAACGGCTCAGCTCGACCGCGTCATCGGTTTCATCCCGTCGTGCATGAAGAGCGCGTGGCCTGGGCCGGCTGCCGTCCCCCGCGCGCCCTGATCACTGCTTCGCTCCGCAACCTTATGCGGCGTCAGGTGTTTCTCTCGACAGCCTGATCACGCCGCGCACGGCCAATGTGTGGACGATCGAAGCCCTTCAGGGTTGGATCGTCGCTTTTGCGATTCCTGAGGGAATCCTTTCAGGCAATGCCAATGGAGCAAGCAGTGATCAGCAATAACCACCATTCCCAATCCGCGCCGCGTGTCGTCATCACCGGCATGGGCGCGATTACGCCCTTGGGGCACGACGTACAAACGACCTGGGATGCCATCGTCGCAGGCACATCCGGTGTCGGCTACATCACCCTCTTCGACCACAGCCAGATTGACGTGCACATCGCCGCCGAGGTCAAGAACTTCGACCCCGCCGCGCACTTCGGCGCCAAGGATGCGCGCCGGCTGGACCGCGTATCGCAGCTCGCGCTGGTGGCGGCCAAGCAGGCGCTCGAAGACGCTCGGCTGACCATCACCGAGGATAATACTTACGACGTCGCAGTGATCGTCGGCAGCGGCATCGGCGGCATCACGACACTGCTCAACGAGCATCAAGTGATGATGACGAAGGGCCACCGGCGCATCAGCCCGTTCGCCGTGCCGATGATGCTGCCCGACACGGCCACCGGCCAGATCGCCATTCACTTCGGCATTCGCGGCCCGAACCTGTGCATTGTGACGGCGTGCGCCAGCGGCGTCAACGCCCTGGGCGAGGCGTTCGAGTTGATCCGCGCCGGTCGCGCCAAGGCGGCCATCACCGGCGGCTGCGAGACGCCGATCAATCCGTTCTCGATGTCGGCTTTCAACAACATGGGCGCGTTGTCCTCATACAATGACGATCCAGAGCATGCCAGCCGGCCGTTCGACAAGACGCGCAACGGCTTCGTCACTGGCGAGGGCGCGGCCATGCTCGTGATCGAATCGCTCGACCATGCGCGGGCGCGCGGCGCGCACATCTATGCCGAAGTGCTCGGCTACGGTTGCACCGACGACGCCTTCCACATCACCGCGCCCGACACGCGCGGGCCGGCGATGGCCATGCGCATTGCGCTCAAGCAGGCCGGCCTGCAGCCTGCGCAGATTGACTATCTCAACGCGCATGGCACGAGCACGCCGCTCAACGATGTAAACGAAACGCGCGCCATCAAGGATGTGTTCGGAGAAACGGCCTATGATCTACATATCAGCTCCACCAAGTCCATGACTGGGCACTCGTTCGGCGCTGTCGGCGCGATCGAGTCGGTGATCTGCGTCAAGGCCATCAACGACGACATCGTCCCACCCACGATCAACTACGTGTATCCTGATCCTGAGTGCGACTTGAACTACACGCCGAACACCGCCGTGCGCAAGCCCATCCGGACCGTGATGTCGAATTCGTTCGGCTTCGGCGGCCACAACGGGTGCATCATCTTTTCGGAGTTCGACGAGTGACAATCGCTGCACAGCCGGACGTTGCAATTCCAGCGCGTCCGGCTGTTCAAACCCAAGATGAGATATGCGCACATCACCGGCTGGGGCAAGTATGTCCCCCAGCGTGTCCTGACCAACGATGAGCTCGCTCAGATGGTCGAGACGTCCGACGGCTGGATTCGCGATCGCACCGGCATCGCCGAGCGACGCATCGCCGGCCCGAACGACACGACGGCCAGCATGGGCATCGCCGCGGCCATCGAAGCGCTGGATGTGGCCGGCGTGAGCGGCAGCCAACTCGACCTGATCATCGTGGCGACGACGACACCGGAGCACCTCTTCCCGGCGACTGCGTGCCTCGTCCAGGACGCGCTCGGGGCAACGCGCGCCGGCGCGTTCGACCTGAGTGCGGCCTGCTCCGGCTTCGTCTACGGCCTGAGTATGGGCGCCGACGCGATCAGGGCGGGCAGCGCAAATACGGTGCTTGTAGTCGGTTCCGAGACGCTCTCGCGCATCGTGAACTGGAAGGATCGCAACACCTGCGTGCTGTTCGGCGACGGCGCCGGCGCGGTGGTGCTGCAAGCCAGCGACCAGCCGGGCGGCGTCCTCTCGACGTTGCTACGGGCCGACGGCTCGGGAGGCGAATTGCTCATCGTCCCTGCCGGCGGCAGCAAGCAACCCTTGACGTCCGAAGCGCTCGAGCGCAACCTGCACACGATCCAGATGAACGGGCGTGAGGTGTTTCGCTTCGCAGCCCGCGTGATGGACCGGGCGACGCGCGAGGTGATCTACAAGGCCGGCTGGACGACCGATCAGGTGGACATCTTCGTGCCGCACCAGGCGAACCTACGCATCATCGAGCTGGCGGCCAAGTCGCTCGGCGTGCCGCTCGACAAGTTCTATTGCAACATCGCGCGCTACGGCAACACCAGCGCCGCCTCGATCCCGATTGCATTGGCCGAGGCGGCGGAAAGTGGGGCGTTGCACCCAAAAGATCGCGTGGTCATCGTCGGGTTCGGCGCCGGGTTGACGTGGGCGGCGGCAGCGATGGAGTGGAGCGAGCCCCGGCCGACGCGCCGGTCGCAGAAGACGCTTCATCGCATCGGCTACGGCGTGGCCAGCGTGCGCTCGCGCGCCTTGCGCCTGTTCCGGCGCGTCGAGGATCGCATCTTCGGCACGCTCGACCCCACGCTCCATCCACCCCCGCGCGAATTGCCGGGCAAGAACGGCAGCGAGCCGAACAAGGTCGCCGATGGACGCGAATCTACGTCCACGTCGAGGCCAGAAGCCGTTACAACGAACAACTCGGCCCGGGCCGAAGCGAGCACCGTCAACGTCAACAACAGTAACAGCGGTTGACTCACCGGCTCATGTGACGCAGCAGACTGCGCAGCTCTGTCCAGCGACGCGAAGTCGCGGGCAACTCAGGGCCAAGTTCGCTTCTGCGGACGAGGATAGCAGTCCCGCCGGCCGACTTTGCTGTGCGTAGCATGCAATTTCCACTCGCCGCGTAACTAAAACGGATCGGACGCCGCTTGTTGCAATGAGCGGCGTCCGATCGTCACGAGAGGAGGGGGGAGGATGCTTGCTGCAACGCAGTATAGCCGGCGTCTCGTCACCCAACATCCGACGATGCGAGGGAGTAGCGACTGGTCGAATGGCTAGTGCGTCAACTGACCAGGCGACAGACGCACCCGGACGCGCATGCGCCTAGACTACAAAGCGCAATGTCCGGTTTGGTCCCCGAGCCTGTGCGCGTATTGTTGGCGGATGATCAAGAGAAAGTGCGCTCTGCGCTGCGCTTACTGATTGAGCAGGAGCTGGGCTTCTTCGTGGTGGGCGAGGCCGGTGCAGCCGATGAACTGCTGCACAGCATCCTCAAGACCTATCCCCAGATCGTGTTGCTGGACTGGGAACTCCCCGGCCTGCCGGAAGCCCACAAGCTCGACGCGCTGCGCCTGCTGGATCCGCACCTCAAGATCATCGCGCTGAGCGGCGCGCCCGAAGCGCGCCAATCCGCCCTGGCCGAGGGCGTGGACGGATTCATCAGCAAGTCGGAACCGCCGGACGGCATCCTGCGAGCTTTATACTTTGTGCACAACAAAGTATGACGCTCTCTCCTGTAGCGTTGAACCTCGCCGATCTGTTTCACGTCATCGTGGATGCCGTCATTGCGTTCGACGGCGAGCAGCGCATCCTGTTCTTCAATCGGGGCGCGGAGGCCATTTTTGGCTATGCGTCCCAGGAGGTGCTGGGACAGCCGCTGGACATCCTCCTCCCCGAACGATTCGTGGCAATTCATCGCCGCCACTTCGAGGAGTTCGCCGCCTCACCGGTCGCGTCGCGGCCGATGAGCGAACGGCGGCCGGTCTACGCGCGGCACAAAGACGGTCGGGAGTTCCCTGCCGAGGCCGCCATCGCCAAGCTGGACCGTGACGGCGAACAGTTGTTCGTCGTCATCATGCGCGACATCACGCAACGGCAACGCTTGGAGGACGAACTGCGCGTGCGCGCGCAGCAGGCGGCCGTCGCAGCGGAGCGCAGCCGGCTGGCGCGTGACCTGCACGACGCCGTCACCCAGACCCTGTTCTCGGTCAGCGTGATCGCCGATGTGTTGCCCCGCATCTGGGAGCGCAACCCCGAAGAAGGCCGACGCCGCTTGAACGAGCTGCGCCAGCTCAGCCGGGGCGCGCTGGCCGAGATGCGCACGCTGCTGCTGGAGCTGCGTCCGTCCGCGCTGATGGAAGCCAACCTGGGCGACCTGCTGCGCCAGCTCGCCGCCTCGATCAACAGCCGGTCGGGCGTAGAGGTGGACGTGAAAGTCGAAGGGGCTGCCGAGCTGTCGCCCGACGTGAAGGTCTCGCTCTACCGCATCGCGCAGGAAGCGCTGAACAACGTCGCCAAGCATAGCAACGCCGCGCATGCGCGCGTCGTGCTGAGCATGAGCCCAGGCAGTGGGACGTCGAACGGGCAGGTGCGGCTCGTGATCGCCGACGATGGCTGCGGCTTCGATACTAAGATCAGCAAACCTACCCATATTGGGCTGGACATCATGAACGAACGCGCCGCCGCCATCGGTGCGCGCCTGACGATCCAAAGCGAGATCGGCGCCGGGACGACGGTGCAGGTCGAGATCGGGAACTAATGGAGCGCTCGATGCGCTGGGAGGCGTTGAGCGCTGCACCGAGACGGGGTTTCGTACAATATACGACATGGGCGCGAGTAACGACGAGAAAGGGATGATCCGAGTTTTGATCGTTGACGACCACCCGATGGTGCGCAGCGGGCTGAAGGCGCTGTTGTCAGCCTACGAGGACCTTGAACTTGCCGGCGAGGCATCCAACGGCGCCGAGGCAGTGCGCTTGTGCGCGCGCCTGAAGCCCGACGTGGTGCTAATGGACTTGGTGATGCCGGAGATGGACGGCGCCGCAGCGACGCGAACCATCCGCGAGCAGAACCCGGATGTGCGGGTCGTTGTGCTCACCAGCTTCAAGGAAGATGAATTGGTGCAGGGCGCGTTGCGCGCCGGCGCGATCGGCTATCTGCTCAAAAACGTCTCCGCCGACGAGCTGGCCAGCGCCATTCGCGCCGCGCATGCCGGCCGGCCAACGCTCGCGCCGGAGGCGACTCAGGCGCTCATCCATGCGACTACGCAGCCGCCGGCCATCGGCAGCGACCTGACCGAGCGCGAGCGCGAGGTGCTTGCCCTGATGGTGCAAGGGCTGAGCAACCACGACATCGCCTCGAAGCTCTACGTCAGCCAGTCCACCGTCAAGTTCCACGTCAGCAGCATCCTCTCCAAGCTGTATGTGAACAACCGCACCGAGGCCGTGGCGTTGGCAGTGAAGCAGAAGCTGGTGTAGCACCTAGAGCACGATCCCCGGCTGTTCCTGCATCACCGCGCCGGTGAGGTCGTATTCCAGCGCGCCGGTGATCTTGACCGGAACCATCTCGCCCGCGGGTAGCGTGCCTTCGACGATCACCAGCCCATCCACCTCCGGCGCATCGCGGTAGGTGCGACCGACGCTGATGTTCTGCTCTGGATCGTTGCCCTCGATCAACGTCGTCAGCGTTGCGCCGATGAAACGCTGGTTCTTGGCTAGCGAGATTTGCTGTTGCCGGCGCATCAGCGCATCGCGGCGCGCCTCGGCGACCTCGGCGGGCACTTGGTTGGGCATCCGGCCGCTCGGCGTGTTGGCTTCGAACGAGTAGGTGAAAACGCCGACGCGGTCGAACTGCATCTCCTCGACAAACCGCATGAGCGCGTCGAATTCGGCATCGGTCTCCCCGGGGAAGCCGACGATGAAGGTGGTGCGCACGGCCAAGCCGGGGATGGCGTCGCGCATCTTGCCGATCGTTCGATACACCCAGTCTATGTTGCTCGGCCGGCGCATGCGGCGCAGCGTGTCCGGGTGCGCATGCTGCAGCGGGATATCTAGATATTTGACTACTTTGTCGTTGGTAGCGATTACTTCGATTAGCCGATCGGTGACCGCGCCGGGGTAGGCATACATCAACCGTAACCAGTCGAGCTGCGGCGCCGCGCGGGTGATGTCTGTGATCAAGTGCGCCAGGCCGTCGCGCAGGCCGATGTCGTTGCCGTAATCGGTCAAGTCCTGCGCGATCAAGATCAGCTCGCGCACGCCGCGCCGGGTCAGCCGCCGGGCTTCATCCACGATCAGCTCCGGCGGGCGAGATTTCATTGTGCCTTTGATTGCCGGAATGGTGCAGAAGGCGCATGGGCGGCGACAGCCGTCGGCAATCTTGAGGTAAGCGCTCGCACCTTGCTGAGCCGCGCGCAGCGCACCACGCTCATCATCGCCCACGGTCGTCGCCTCATCTGGCAGGTGGAACAACGGTTCGGGCCGGGCGCGCCCACGCACGCGCTCGATGAACGCGACGATGTCCATCCAGCGTCGCGTGCCGATCACGCCGTCCAGTCCCGGTACAGCCTCCACCAGCTTCGGCCCCCACAACTGCGCCAGGCAGCCGGCGGCGATGAGTAACTGGTGACGCTTCTTGCGCTCGGCTAAGGCGCGCAGATGGCGAATGGATTCGTCGCGCGCCGGGCCGATGAAGCCACACGTGTTGACGATCAGCACGTCGGCTTGGCGCGCGTTCTCGACACCGCGATAGCCGGACGCATTCAGCAACTGGGCGATGCTGTCCGAGTCCACGGTGTTCTTGGAACAGCCGAGCGACAGCAGGTAATATGACTTCTTCACGCTAAGGACGACCTACGGAGTGCCCGCGCTCCACGTCTTGACCACCGTCTCGTTGCGCGCACCGAGGGGGCCGAGGCGAACGTTATTGAGGATGATGTCGAACGCGCCGGCATTGCCGGTCTCGACCTGGATATTCTGATTGGCGCTGAAGGGGATGCCAGGGCCGATGGGCGGGATGCCCTCGAACACAACGTTGCCGTCCACCTTCACCCGCACCCAAGCGCGCTCGCGCGCGTCGAGGGCGAGCTGTAAGCCGTTGACGGGGGTGGGCTGAGCCGGGGGGATGGGTTCGGCCGCTTCGTTGGCCGGCAGCGCGCCGGCCGACGCGGGTTGATCCGCAGCAACCGGCGCGCCCGTCGGCTGCGGCGCGAAGATCGTTACTTGCGGCACGAACTCCGGTTCGTCGGCCGTCGCGGCCTGTGTTTGGGGCGGGAGGATCGAGCTGATCCACTCCCCTGTCGCCGGCACAACGACCAGGGCAAAGAACGCCAAAGCACCGGCGATCACCACAGCGCCCAGCCCGTAGGGCAGGTAGCGCTCGATCCAGGACGGCCGAGGCATGGCGCTGAACGGTGGCTTGGGTCCGCGTGCGCTCATCATGTTCGGGTCGTATTCGGTGAACGGCCCGCGGATGTCCCTCAACCGGAAGGAAGAGCCACTCGCGCGCAAGGGACGCGTGACGGTCATGACGACGGCTTTGCCTGTGGTGCCGTCGCGGCGCACCACGGCCTGCTGCAGCGAGCCGCTGACACCTTCTGCCGTCGCATGTTTCGCCGTCGTGCTCTCATGCGCTGCACCGGCCGGACGAGGCTCAGGCAGCGCAACCTGAGTCAGTCTGGATACCTGCTTCTGGCGCACCGGCGGGGGCGGGGCGGGGTCCCGCAACATGAGCACCGGCACGCCCACTTCCGCCTCGAAGAGTTTGATCGCGGCTTCGGGATCGAGGCCGAGGTAGCGCGCGTAGTTTTTGACGAATCCCCGCCCTGGAGGACCGTCGGGAAGCTGCGCAAAGTCGCCCGCTTCGATCGCCTCCAGATACTTGCGCCGGATTTTGGTCACGCGCTCGGCTTCGTCGAGGGTGATCTCGCGGGCGGTGCGCGCATCGCGAATGCGCTGAGCCAACTCAGACGGCATTTGCAAGATTCTAGCATGCCCGCTTTCACGGCAGGACGCGTGGGTGCATTTCAAAATGGGGGGAGCGCGGACTGGCTAGCAGCGGTATTCGCTTCAGTCGCGCTGGGATCAATCCCAGCGCTGAGCGTATGGGCCAGCCGCACGCATCCCGCCCCTTTCAGCCCAGGCGTTTACGCCAGGGCGGGTTTGCTACGTCTGCCCCCCATTGTGGCGAATGCACCCGGACGCGTGAGCACATCGCGCGTTTGCCGGACGCACGGCCGGAGCAGGCAGCCGCGCCATGCGTGTGAGGAAGCCCCGTATGCACTCTGAGGCGTTTGTGATAGACTGCATGCTCAACATCAGGTCATGCATTGGCACCCCTCTCTGTCGAGGACCGTCCGATGCCTGCCAAATTTCACGATCGAGTCTTCTGCGAGGAGGTGAAATTCGCCCATTCGTACATCCGTCAAATCTGTTTTTCCGTGTTGCGCGCTTCATTGCACATCGCAGTGATCTCGCATCATCTTTTGGAGCTAAGTTTGAGTTTCTGTGATTGAGAGGAGAAAGCTACGAATGTCAGATCAACGTCCTATTCCCACCAAGAGAATGGCTGCATCGCTTGCAGCTTTCGCCGCGCTATCGTTGCTTGTAGCCGCATGCGCACCGGCTGCCCCGGCCGCGCCCGCACAACCCGCTGCACCGGCTGCCACCGAAGCGCCGGCTGCGCCCGCCGCAGAGGTCAAGGACTTCATCACCTGGTATCAGTACGATGAAAAGAACGAAGATCCCAAGTCCGACGAGCGTGTGGGCAACGAATACTTGCGCAAGACCATCCCGCTGTTCAACGAAGCCTTCAAGGGCAAGTGGCGCTGGGTCAATCAGCCACAGCCGTTCGATAAGATGGACACCAACCTGGTCGCTGCCGTGCAGGCCGGCGGCGAAGTGCCCGACCTGATGCAGGCCGGCGATGCCTCCATCATCCCATTCATCAAGAACGGCACGGTGCAAGACATCACCGACTGGGTCAAGGCGCAGCCATGGTTTGCCGATCTCGACCCCTCGGCCGTAGCAGCGTGCACAGGGCCCGACGGAAGGATTTACTGTGTGCCGGTGGCGATGACCCCGCAGATCGTGTTTGCCTGGCGGGATCACTTCCCCAACGGTTATCCCAAGACGCCCGAGGAATTCAAGAAGGTCGCCGAGGAGCTGAAGGCCAAGGGCGTTGCAGCCATCACCTACTTCGGCTCGACGGCGTTCGATGGTGAGGGCACCACGCGCTTTACCAACACGCTGATCAAGTCGTTCGGCGGCACCTTCGACGACGGTCAGGGCAACATGAAGCTCGACACGCCCGAAAACGTAGCCGCCATCGAGTTCCTGCGTGAGATCATCGCGGCCGGCTACGTTCACCCGCGCACATGGGACGGCACGACCACGCCCTTCATCGAAGAAGAGCCGATGAAGACGGCGGAGGCCGCTTCGTTCCCCACCGGCATCTTCGGCTACCGCTATGTGAACCCGCTCAAGGCGCCCAGCGGTAAGGAATACAACAAGGGCAACGAGGAAGACATGCTGGACGCCATCACTGCCGGCGACGTCTTCGTCGCACCGTTCTTCGCGCCCGAGGGCAAGAAGCCCGGCTGCGGCACCGGCGTGTCGGGGTTCGTCATCCCGACGGGAGCAAAGAACGTGGAAGCCGCCAAGGACTACATCAACTGGATCATGAGCAAGGAGCAGAATCCAGACTGGGTGCTCGGTCCGGGCGGTGGTTTCCCTGCCCTGCGTTCGATGCTGCCGGAGATCGAGGCGCGCGCGCCGGTCGCCAAGGCCTTCTACGAACAGGCGGCAGCCGCCGTGGCGGCCAGCGAGTGCCGGCCGTGGTACGGCACGCTGGAGCGCCGTGATGAGGCCAAGAAGATCATCCAGAGCACGATCTACAAGTTGACCAAGGAAGATCCGACGGCCGACATCTCGGCGACGCTGAAGGCAGCTGAAGAGGAATACAACAAGGGCAACTAGCCCTTTATGCTTCTGAACCTGGTGCGCAGGGAGGCGGCAACATAGACTCTCCCTGCGCACCTGCTTATCTTCGTGATGGCGACACAGGCACAAACCGCGAGCACACCCACCCAAACCGCAAGCAGGCGGATCCGGCAGGGTGGCTTCTTCAACCAGACGCTCCCCTTCTGGTTGTTGCTGCCCACGCTGCTCATCCTCGCGGCCATTCAGTTCTATCCCGGCTTCTACTCCATCTGGCTCAGCTTCCAGGAGCGCCAGGGAGCGGCCTGGAACTTCGTTGGACTGCGCAACTTCGAGCGCGTGTTCGGCAGTGCTGCATTTCGGGAGAGCATCGGTCATACAGCGGTGTTCCTAGTTGGCTACATCGTGGTGACCATGATCGCGTCACTGGTCATCGCGCTGCTGCTCAATCGCAAGCTCAAGCTCTCAGGCGTCTACATTTCGCTGATCTTCATCCCGTGGGTGATCGCCGACGTGATCGCCGGCCTAGTGTTCGGCCTGCTGGTGGTGCCGGACTACGGCCTACTCTCACCCATTCTGTCGAACCCGACCCTGTTCCCGCCGAACGGCCTGTCCATTCCATCCGACCCTGCGCCGCGGCCGTGGATTCCCGGCTTTCCATTTCCGCCGGCGCCGGCTATGTATTACCTAATCCTGGCTACGGCATGGCGCGCCCTGCCGTTCGTCACTCTGCTTATCTTGGCCGCGCTCAAAACCGTGCCCCAGGAGATCATCGAGAGCGCGCGCATTGACGGCGCGTCTGGCGCGCAGGCGCTGCGCTTCATCACCCTGCCGCTGATCCTGCCCACGTTGGTCGTCGCGCTGTTCAGCCTGATCCTGGGCGGCATGAACGGCATCGGCCTGGTGTTCACCCTGACCCGCGGCGGACCGGGCACGGCGACCGAGGTGCTGAGCTTCCTGCTTTACACCATTGGCTTTAGCCGGCTGGAATTCGGACGAGCCGCGGCCTTGTCAGTGTTCATCGCTGTGATCAATCTGACGTTGATCGTGCTTACCCTACGCTTCTCGCGCTCGGAGGAGCGCCTCGCCTGATGCAAGCCAGCCTGCCTTCTTCTCAGGACTACGCAACGCGCAAGCGGCTGCAGCCATGGCTGACCAACGGCGCCATGATCCTCATCGTCGCGCTGTTGATGCTGCCGATCGCGCTCACGCTGAGCACGTCATTCAAGCGCGAGCAGGACGTACTGCGCAGGCCGCCGGTGCTCTTCCCATGCGACGGGCCGGACGGCCAGTTCCGCCTCTCGGAATGCCGCTTTGTCGTTGAGGGCTATGAGCGGGTGATCGCACCGCGCCCCGATCCGAATTCTCTCCTGGGCTTCAGCCTGACCGGCCGCATGTTCAGCACCTACGTGCCGAACACGTTACTCTATGCCCTGGTCTCGTCGGGGCTGGTGTTCGTGCTGTCCGGGTTTGCCGGCTATGCGTTCTCGCGCTATCGCTTTCGCGGCCGGCGGGCGCTCATGGTCGCCATCCTCGCCATCACCGGCATCCCCTTGTTGACGAACCTGCTGGCACTGTATCAAATGGCGGTGGATTTGCGCAAGGCCGGCATCCCCGGCTACGACGAGCGCATGTTCATCATCGCGGTCTACGTCGGCTTCCAGCTGCCGTTCAGCGTATGGATCGTCAAAGGCTTCTTCGATACCATCCCGCGCGAGCTGGAAGAAGCGGCGTTCATTGACGGCTGCACGCCGATCGGCGCATTGTGGCGCATCGTCGTGCCGCTGGCGATGCCCGGTTTGCTGGCGGCCTTCCTGCTGTGCTTCGTCAACGTGTGGAACGAGTTCATCGCCGGCTACCTGCTGATCAACAAGCGCGACTTGCGCACGGTGATGTTCGGAATGTACGACTTCCTCAGCCAGAACATCATCAACTACCAGGTGGTCGCGGCAGCCTGTGTGCTGATCGCCGCGCCCGTGGTCATCCTCTTCCTGTTCACGCGCAAGACGTTCTTCCGGGCGATGACCGAAGGCGCGGTCAAGGGGTGAGGGATCAGAAGGTGGGAGTCGGGAGTCGGGAGTTGAAGGATAGCTATTCGGATTGCAAGGTTGGCAGGCGCTGGTTGATAAAGTATCGCTCGTGCTCGGTCAGCACAACATTCGGCGGTTGAGTGTAGTCAACTAGGTCGCCGTAGACGCCTTCGTCGTAGCAACGGCTGAAGACGGCTTGCAAGTCGAGCGGCGCGTCCGGATCCGGTGGGCGCAACGGCACTCCGAAGCGCTGCAACGCCTCCGTCAGTGCGATCGGGTAGAGCTCATACCGGCTGCGATCGGTCGCGCGGCTGACGCCGATCATGTAGCGACAGCGCCCGGCGTCGCATTCCGCAGGCTGCGGGAACGGCCGGACGCCCTGCGACAGCAAATCAATCTCCACCAAGTTGACCTGGCTGCCCAGCAATTCTCGACGCTTGCGCGCATATTCCTCGGCGCCATCCCCCAGCGCTTTGTTCGCCGGGCTGAGCACCTCGATGACCGTCACTACCTCGCGCGAATCCACCCGGATGATCTCGATATAGGTCTGCGTCGGCGGCTCGTCATCCAACGAGACGATCCACGGGCGAGCGATCGGCTGATCTGTGGGCTCAGCCGGCCGCGCTTCCGCCGTCGCATAGGCTGCCGGCGCTTCGCGCGTTTGCAGGCGATGCACGCTCACATCGGCATAGATGCTGCAGCGCGACGACGTCACATATAGCCGTTCCTCGATGCGCGCGTTGTAATGCGGTCTCAGCAGTGGCTGTAACGCAGCACGAATGTGCGTGATGAGGCATGTGTGCAAGTCACGCCAGTAAACGGCCGACTCCAAATACGGATCCATGCCGGGGAACAGGCTGGGCATTTGTGGCGATTATAGGTTCGTGCGCCGGTTGTGGTGAAATAGGCGGCTATGACCAGAGTGATCTTCATGGGCACGCCGGCCTTTGCCGTGCCATCGCTGGCTGCCCTCATCGAGGCGAAGTACGAGATCGCCGCCGTCGTCACCCAGCCGGATGCACCCGCCGGCCGTGGCCGGCAACTCAAACCCTCGCCGGTCAAGATGCTGGCACAGCAGCACGGGCTCAACGTCCTCCAGCCGGCATCGCTCAAGCCCTCCGAGGTCGTCGAGGCGCTGCGCGCGCTCGAGCCGGAGGTCATCGTCGTAGCCGCTTTCGGGCAGATTCTGCGCCAGAACGTGCTCGACCTGCCCAAGCATCACTGCCTCAACGTCCATGCGTCGCTGCTGCCGCGCTGGCGCGGCGCGTCGCCTGTGAGCGCGGCCATCGCCGCCGGCGACGCCATCACTGGTGTCACCATCATGCTGATGGAAGCCGGGCTGGACTCCGGACCGATTCTCTCGCAGCGCGAAGAACCCATCCGCCCGGACGACACAACCGGCTCGCTCACCGATCGCCTGGCGCGCATCGGCGCAGAACTGCTAATCGAGACGCTGCCGAAGTGGTTGGCCGGCGAGATCACGCCCAAGAAGCAAGACGAGTCGCTCGTCACGCTGGCAGGGCGCTTGAAGAAGGAAGACGGCAAGCTGGATTGGTCGCAAAGCGCAACAGCGCTCGAACGGCACGTGCGCGCGATGTCGCCCTGGCCTTCGGCGTTCACCACGTGGCAGGGACGACAACTGAAAGTACTGCGCGCCGAACTCGCCACTTTCGAACACAAGAACAAGTTGCCCAACGGCGCCGTGCTCATTGATCGCAATCACGTCTATGTGCAGTGCGGCGATGGGGGGATGTTGCGCTTGATCGAGGTGCAACTCGAAGGCAAGCGCGCGATGGATGCGGACGCCTTCGCGCGCGGCCACCCCAATCTGGCCGGCAGCGTGCTGGGGGGATAGCCGGGGGCGACGGCGGGAAACGGTCGCACCCTTCAATCTTTACGTGCTGCACCGGTTTTCACATTCATTTCACTGCGAATATTTATCGAACTCTCAGCCTACAGCTCATGTAAGCGCTCGACCACATCGTTATACGGGTGTGCCGATCATGGTGATGTTTGAATCGGACGGCACGCAACACCGGAATGTGGTTGACCGCGTCGCTCTAGGAGCGATGTTGCAACAAAGACTCCGAGAAAGGAATTTCGAAGAAGTTCAAGAGGAGAGGTTTAAAGATGATGAACAGACGCCAGTTTCTCAAAGCGGCCCTCGCCGGCGCTATTGCCGTTGGTTCGATGGGCCTTCCGACCTTGAGCGCCTCTGCGCAGGCGAAGGATATCGTTGACACCGCAATCGGTGCGGGCAGCTTCAAGACGCTGGTCGCGGCAGTGCAAGCTGCCGGCCTGGTCGAGACGTTGAAAGGCCCAGGCCCATTCACGGTGTTCGCGCCGACTGACGAGGCGTTCGCCAAGCTGCCGGCGGGCACGCTCGATTCGCTGCTGAAGCCGGAGAACAAGCAGCAATTGATCGACATCCTGACCTTCCACGTCGTAGCCGGTGCGGTGAAAGCCGCCGACGTGGTGAAGCTCAGCGAAGTGACGACGGTCAACGGCGCGAAGGCAAAGATCACGGTGATGGACGGCAAGGTGATGATTGAGAACGCCAACGTCGTCACTACGGACATCGTAGCCAGCAACGGCGTGATCCACGTGATTGACACGGTGATCCTGCCGCCGGCCAAACCCGTCCTGCCACCCACGGGTGCCGCAATGCAGCGCTTGCCGAATATCGTGGACACGGCCATCGGCGCGGGCAACTTCAAGACGCTGGTCGCGGCGGTGGAAGCGGCCGGCCTGGCCAACACGCTCAAGACCGGCCGCTGGACGGTGTTCGCACCGACCGATGAGGCATTCGCCAAGCTGCCGGCGGGCACGGTCGAGGAGCTGCTGAAGCCGGAGAACAAGCAGCAGTTGCGCGACATCCTGCTCTACCACGTCGCCCGAGGCAAATTGCCTGCATCCCAAGTCGTCAAGCACAGCGGGATCGGCATGGCCAACGGCGTGCGCACACTGGTGAAGGTCGCCGACGACGGCGTTACGATCAACGGCGCCAACATCGTCGCCACCGACATCGAAGCTAGCAACGGCGTGATCCACGTGATTGACCAAGTGATCTTGCCGCCCGGCAACATCGCGGCAGTGGCCGAAAGTGCCGGCTCGTTCAACACGCTGCTGGCAGCGGTGAAGGCCGCCGGTTTGGAGCGCGAACTCACCGGTCGTGGTCCGCTCACGGTGTTTGCGCCGACCGATGAGGCATTCGCCAAGCTGCCACCGGGAACAGTGGAAGAGTTGCTGAAGCCGGAGAATAAGCAGAAGCTGCGCAACATCCTCCTATACCACATCGTGCGCGGCAACAACGACAGCAGCACGGTGGCCAAGCTCAAGGCTGCGCGCACGCTGGCCGGCAAGTCGCTGCCCATCATGATCGAGGACGGCAAAGTGATGGTCGGTAACGCGACGGTAGCGGCAACCGACGTGCTCGCGCGCAACGGTGTGATTCACGTCATTGACACAGTGCTGATCCCCTAAAGATCGGCTTCCGCTCGAAACAAAGTGCACGGCGGGTTCTGACCTGCCGTGCACTTTTATTTCTCGCAGCGCGTGTATCAGATCAAACAGCATCCGGCCGCGCGTCCCACCCCCTGCATGATTTAAGGCTTTTTTAAGCCTTGCGGTATATTAGGCTACCAGCTTGCTTGGGAAGTGAACATTGGGTTGCGATTACGCAACAAAAGGAGCATCTTGAGTGAAATCCTGATTCTCAACACCCAGGCCGAGTATGTCGAACAGTGCGCCGCGCTGCAGCCGCTATGCTACCCTACCTTGGCCAAAGAGGAGCAATTCACAGCGGAGCACTTTGCCAACCATATTCGGCTGTTTCCAGAAGGCCAGTTCATGGCGATTGACCGCGAGACTGGCCGCGTCGTTGGCACCACGGCAGGCTTCCTCACCTACTACGATCGCATAGACCAAGAACACTTCCGGCATCACAAATTCATTGATGCCATCGCCGGCGGATGGCTGACCAACCACAACCCACGCGGCAACTATTACTACGGCGTGGACATGTGCGTGCATCCGGAGTATCGCGGCCGCGGCATCGCGCGCAAGCTGCACGACGCGCGTAAGTCGCTGTGCAAACGGATGAATCTGAAAGGTCAAGTCATCGGCGGCATGATTCCCGGCTTCGCCGCTTACAAGCACGTGATGACAGCCCACGAGTATGTGCGCTATGTGCAAGCCGGGCTGATCTATGACAGTACGTTGACGACGCAACTGCGCAATGGCTTCGTGCTGCGCGGCATGCTGCAGAACTACCTGGACGATCCCCCGACCGACGGATGGTCCACGTTGCTGGAGTGGCACAATCCCGACTACATCGAATTCGGCCTGCCCACGCCGCACTTGCCGCACAGCATGATCCACAATGTACCGTCAGCCGACCATCCACGTAGCGCTTATCCGTAGCCGTGCTGACAACCATTCGCGTTTGCGTGCAAAGCCTGTAGAATTCAGAATCAAGAAAAGCAACGAACGAGACAAGTAGCCCTTTGCAGAAGCGCACAGAGAGCGGCGCATATCGGGTGAGAGCGCCGTGCGTGGAGCGAGGGTCGAATGGACTCGGGAGCTGCAAGCTGAACGGAGCACAGCATCGCGCTCTCAGTAGGTGCGCCGGAGCCGCCACCGTTACAAGGCGGAGCGAATGATGGTTCGCGCAAAAGGGGCGGCTGAGCAAGTCGCCCGAAGCAGGGTGGCACCACGAGCAACGCCTCTCGTCCCTCGGGATGAGAGGCGTTCTTGTTTGCATGGAGTGCTTGACCATGGGACGACTGACGATCAAACCTTCACTGGACGAAGTGCGCGCATTGAGCGAGCGCGGCAACCTGATCCCGATCTACGCCGAACTGCCATCCGACTTGGACACGCCGGTGTCGCTCTTCCTGCGGCTGGCCGGCGAAGATCCGGCTTTCTTGCTGGAGAGCGTCTCCGGCGGCGAGCAGGTCGCACGCTACTCGTTCATCGGCGTGCACATGCGCGAGGCGCTCGTGTTCCGCGAGGGTCAGCTCTCTCGCCACGGGCTCACGCCCGAGGGCCTGGCCGTGCAGCTCTTCCCTGCCGGCGAAGGCGACCTGCTCGATCATTTGCGACGCGAGATGGCCAAGTATCGGTTCGTGCCGTCGTCGCACTTGCCGCGCTTTTGTGGTGGATTGGTGGGCTATACCGGCTACGACGTAGTGCGGCAATTCGAGCGCCTGCCGGCGACTGCGATTGACGTTCTGCGCCTGCCCGACGCTGCCTACCTGTTGACCGACACGCTCGTCGCATTCGATCACGCGCGGCACCGGCTGCTGATCATCGCCAATGCCTACCTGGATGGTGCGCCCACCGTCGCCGAAGCCTACGAAGACGCCGTTGCGCGCATCAAGACGATTCACGCGCGGTTGAGCGCGCCGATAGCGACGCTGAAGCCGAATCCCAGCGCCGTTTGCACACCGCCGCGCGCCAACAAGTCGCAGGCCGAATTCGAACAGATGGTGCGCGCGGCCAAAGAGTACATCCGCGCCGGCGATATCTTCCAGGCAGTGCTATCGCGGCGCATCGAGCGGCGCACCACCGCCCATCCCTTCGCCATCTACCGCGCGCTGCGCATGCTGAATCCGTCGCCGTGGATGTTCTACTTCAACTTCGACGGCCTGTTGCCGGAGAATCTGAAGTTGATCGGCGCGTCACCGGAGATGCACGCGCGTTTCGAGGGCGGCATCGCCAGCGTGCGGCCGATCGCCGGCACGCGCCGGCGCGGCGAGAACGAACACGAAGACGCCGCGCTGGCAAAAGAGCTGCTGGCCGATCCGAAAGAGCGCGCCGAGCACGTCATGCTGGTGGATCTGGGACGCAACGATATCGGCCGCGTGGCTAAGTATGGCACGGTGCGTGTACCGGAGCTGATGGTGATCGAGCACTACTCACACGTGATGCACATCGTCAGCCTGGTGGAAGGTGACGTGTGCGACGGCCTGGACGCGTTCGACGTGTTGCGCGCCACCTTCCCTGCCGGCACGTTGAGCGGCGCGCCCAAGGTGCGCGCGATGGAGATCATCGAGGAGCTGGAGGGTGAACGCCGCGGCATCTATGGCGGTTGCGTAGGCTACTTCTCATTCAACGGGCAGATGGATACCTGCATCGGCATCCGCACCATCGTGATGCGCGACGACACGTGCTACGTGCAGGCCGGCGCCGGCATCGTAGCCGACAGCGACCCCACCGCCGAATTCCACGAAACGCACAACAAAGCCCGCGCGCTCATGGTCGCCATTGACGAGGCGGAAAATCAGTAAGTGGTAAGTGGTAATAAGTGGGGAGTGGGGAATCAACCTCCAATCCCCAATCTCGAAATCCGATGATCATCGTCATTGATAACTACGATTCGTTCACCTACAACCTGGTGCAATACCTGGGTGAGCTGGGCGCCGAGCTGCGCGTCTTTCGCAACGATCAGGTCACGCTCGACCAACTCAGAGCGCTGAAGCCGAAAGGATTCGTGATCTCGCCGGGGCCGGGCACGCCGCAGAAGGACAGCGGCATCAGCAACGATGTGCTGCGCGAGTTCAGCGGCCAAGTGCCTATCCTCGGCGTGTGCCTCGGGCAGCAGTGCATGGGGTATGTGTTCGGCGGCAACGTCGTCCGTGCGCCGCGCCTGATGCACGGCAAGACGTCGCTGATCCACCACAATGGGCGCGACTTGTTCCGCGGCCTCCCCAACCCATTCGAGGCCACGCGCTACCACTCACTCATCGTGGAAGAACCGCTGCCGCCGGCGCTCGAAGTCACCGCGTTCACTACAGAAGGCGAGGTAATGGGCCTGCGCCACAAGCAGCATCCCACCTTCGGCGTACAGTTTCACCCGGAGAGCATCTTGACCCAGGGCGGCAAACAGATCATCGCCAATTTCCTGGCGATGGTGTGAGTGCAGTGAAGAAACCCAGGGAGCGGGCGCGAGGTAGCTTTGAGGACAGCGTGCAATGCTGGCCGAAGCACGCCGCCGATACGGCCACCACTCATGCCCGCATACCCAGATACTCGAGGTCAAGGCGGTATAATGCCGCTGTTTTGCAGCCGCGAAGCACGTCGGCCCCACCAGGCGCGAATTCCGATATTCGTCAGCTCCGGCCAACGAGGTCACATCCGTGAGTAGGTCCTTGCGACCGATGGGCGGCTGAATCGCAAACCGAAGGAGACTGAAACACCCATGGCAGACAAAATCGAACTGCGTGCGGAAATCCGCACGGCTGTCGGCAGCGGCGTCAACGCGCTGCGACGCTCGGGCAAGGTGCCCGCTATCGTATACGGCCACAACGTGCCGAACATCCCAATTCAACTCGACGCGCGCGAGGTATCCAACACGCTGCGCAAAGCCGGCCGCAACACCCTCATCGCCCTCAACATCGCAGGGAAAGACGCGCCGCAGATGGTGCTCACCCGCGAAGTGCAGCGTGACCCGATCCGCCACACCATCAAGCACATTGACTTCTACGCGGTCTCGATGACCGAGAAGATCACCGCCAGCATCCGCATCATCTGCGAGGGCGAGCCCGAAGACGTGAAGAGCGGCGCCGGCGTGCTATTGCAGGAGCGCGATACGCTGGAGATCGAGTGCCTACCGAGCGACTTGATCGAATCGGTGACAATTGACGTGAGCAAGATGAAGATAGATGATGTGGTGCGCGTCAAGGACGTCATCGTGCCGCCGGGGATTACGCTGCTGGATGATCCGGAAGAAGAGGTCGTCCGCGTCACGCGCTTCGTAGAGGCCAAGGAGGAAGAGGCCGTCGCTGCCGAGCCTGCCGAAGTGGAAGTGATCGAGAAGGGCAAGAAGGAAGAAGCGGAGAGCGAAGAGGAATAGCCGGGCGACGGAACGAGGGTTTCACGAAATCAGTGTAAGTGACCCAAGCCGTGATCGAACGGGCATGGGGTTGACGAATGCCAGCCGTAAGTGGACGATGCCCATCTTAACGACCTGCACTCCGGCAGCGCTCCATCGTCTTTGAAGCCGTGTGCCCGTCGCGGCGTGTCAAGTGCCACTTACACGGTCATTCTGAAACCCTCACAGATCCGGTATCAAATCACACGGTCGTTACCGCCGTCAATCGGCACCTGTGCGCCGGTGGTCTTGGCGAAGACGGCACCGCACATCGTCGCCACCAACTCGGCTACGTCGTGGCTCGTCACCGGCACGCGCAGCACGTTGTTCGTCTTGTATTCCTCCACCGTCAGCCCATAGCTGGCTGCCCGCGCCTTCAAAATCTCGTCGCTCCAGATGCCCGTGTCGAACACTGCATTTGAGTGCACGATGTTCACACGAATGCCGTCTCCGCCCCACTCCAGCGCCGCCACGCGCGCCAGTTGCGTCAGCGCCGCCTTCGACGCTGAGTAGGCCGCTGCACCCGGCCCCGGCGCGGGCACGTTCTTCGACCCGATGATGATGACGCGGCCGCCCCTCGGCGCGAGCGTGAGCAACGGATGACTCAATCGCATCAACGCCAGGTTCGCATCCAGGTTGATGCGCATGACCTTGTCCCACTCAGCCAAGCCGAGCGACTCGATGCGCTTGCTGGCCGGGAAGATACCTGCATTGAGCACCAGCATGTCCAGCCCACCATACGCTTTCACACCGGCCTCCAGCGCGCGCTCCAGCGCTGCTTCGTCGCTCACGTCGCAAGCGATACCCAATACCTCCGGCGCGCTGAACAAGCTCTCGATCGCCGGGTTCAGGTCGAGCGCGATCACTGCCGCGCCGCGCGCCTGCAACGACTCGACACACGCCTTGCCGATGCCCGATGCCGCCCCTGTCACTAACGCCACCTCGCCGGTGAACTCGCCCAGCTTGGCCTGTCGCTTGAGCTTGGCCTGTTCCAGGTCCCAATACTCGACATCGAAGATGTCGCGCTCCGGCAGCGCCTGCCAGCGTTCGAGCAGCGTCGCGCGCTGGATGATGTCCAGCGTGTGGTCGGCGATGTCGAAGGTGATCCGCGCGTCTTTGACCGTCCGGCCAGCGACGCATACGCCCAACTCCGGATCGAGCACCACCCGCGGTGCAGGATCGAGCATGACCAAGCGCTCGCCATCGGGGTGCTGTGCCGCGTTGCGCGCGAAGTAAGCTCGGTAAGCCTCGGCATACGCCGCCACGTCTCGACCGATCAGCGGCACGCGCTTGGTGCGGATGACGTGGTCGGGCGTGGCTGGCCCTTGCTGGCTGATCACGCCGATGTCGGCGCGTTGGGCGTAGGCCAGGCAGCGCTCATCGTCATGCGACTGCACGATCATCGGCGCGCCGGCCGCACACGAGATGTCGGCCCGTAGCTGGGCACGAGCGATCCGCAGCGCACCGTGGGGCCGCACGGGTGCTTGCCAGCGGATGTGCCATGCGCCGCACTGCTTCAAGTATTCTTCGGCCCGGCTAACGAGCGCGATATGGCGCTCATATGATTCGCGTGCCGTTTCGCCCCACGTGAACAGGCCGTGGTGCATCAGCGCCAGGCCCTGGGTGTGGGGGCCGATACGCGGCACAACCTCGCGCGCGCACAGTTTCGCCAGCAAGAAGCCGGGCATGACGTAGGGCGCGACGATCACGTTGTCGCCGTAGACCTCGCGCACGCGCTGTTCGCCGGAAGGCGTGTTGCATAGGCTGATGAAGGCATCGGCGTGGGTGTGATCCACGAACTTGAACGGGATGAGCGCGTGCAGGATGGCTTCGACCGACGGTGCAGGCGCGGCCGGGTCAAGCAGGCCGCGCCGCATCTGGTCGGCCATGTCGGTGTCGGTCAGATGATCGAGCTGCGCCAGCCGCAGCAGGACGTCCATGCGCACCGGGGCGAAGCCGCGCGCGTCAATCGTGGCCAAGTCCCAGCCGCTGCCTTTGACGCGCAGCACGGCGTGTTCATGGCCGAAGAAGTCGCGCTCGCGAGTCTTGACCGAGGTGTTGCCGCCGCCGTGCAACACCAGCGCTGGGTCGCGCCCTAACAGCCGCGAGGTGTAGACGCGTTGCTCCAGGTCGTTTGAACATCGCTTCGCTTCGTCGTCTTGCCACCGATTCTGCATATCGAAGGTTTAGGCGCGATAGTAGCGCTCGTAGTCGTTGACTAACAGGTGCCAAGGTGGCTCGTCCTCTTCAATGGAAGGGAAGCGCCCAACCGGCTCGTAGAAATGGTTGTCGGTGTTGTCGTCGTTCACGAGCGATACCTCACCAACCAAGACGCGCTCACGGACGCCCCAGAACTTGTGGTAACACCGCGGCTCCAGCGAGATGCTCTCGCCCGGCTTAAGTATGACGACTTCGCCAGCACGAACGACGCGCCGCACGCCGTCGAGGCTCACGGTCACATCGCTCTCGGCGAGCGCGCCGGACTCCGTCGCGTTGTATAGCTGCACGGCCAAGTCGCCGCCGCCGCGGTTGATGATGTCTTCCATCTTCACCCAGTGGAAGTGCATGGGCGTCACCTGATCCACGCCGACGACGAGGATCTTCTCCGCATAGGTCTTGCCGCGCCACGTCCTGAGGTTCTCAGCCGCGCCGTTGCGCAGCGTGAACACACACAGGCCGATGCGCGCGTAATCGCCCTGCCCAAAATCGGTGATGTCCCAGCCCAGTCGGCGTTCAACGATTTCACTCACCTCGGCGCCTCGGCGCGTCCAGTCCTCCGGCGTCCAGTAGGCGAACGGCGGCAGAAAGAACTGGCGCTGCTTCAGAAAGGCATCGGCCTCGCGCATAATGGCATTGATCTCTGAGCGCTTCATAGACTCTCCTTAGGTGTCATGATTCCTTCCAACGTGACGCGTCCAACGCGAAGCAAGTCGGTAGCCATAGTAGCTGTGAGGCGCGCGTATCGCCGTTCACCGGGCTGCAAAGTGATGTGAGTGTTACGCGCCACCGATTCGGCCAGGCCCATGCTCGGGTAGCTACTCCACGGCTCCAATGCCAAGACGTAGCCCCGGCCGTACCACGGATAACCGGCCGTGCCATTCGCGTCGTGCCAATACCACAGGTAAGGAAAGGACTCTAACGTCCATGCCATGCCAAAGCTCACGCGCATGTCTTGATTCGTTACGGCATACCAACCCTCCGTGAGGTTGGTGAGGTAGACCAAATCGGCCGTTCCGGATGCCGGTGCTTGGGTCCGGCTGAAATCCACGTTCGCGCCATTCAGCCCGCGCACATTCGGCCATATGAACTGCTGGTTGGGCATCACCCGTTGCGTCGCGAACCGTTCGACGGGATGCGACACCCCTGATGAGCCGGCAAATCAATTACGCAAGTTGCGTCGAGAAAGGGCGGACCGAGCGCCGGATGATGTCCCCACATCAGGTTGAATGGCTCGGCGCCAATGTTGCAAATCACTTCATTGATGAAGAGCGCCGGACCATCGCGCAGGGTGAGCGTCTTTTCGATCCATAGGGGCGCGCGCAGCGTGTGTACCGAAAGGGTCACGGCAACACACGTTGGGTCATCGGCTGTCACTTGCCAGCGCCATGGCAATAGCGGGGTCTCGCCATGCTCGTCGAACGGCGCACCCGCGTAGATCGCGCTTGGCCCGCCGTTCGGCACGATCTCCTGCCAGCCGCCTGGATAGTAGTCAATGAATGATCGCCGGTTGGTTAGGTCGGCAGGATAGAGGCGTTCCAACGTCCAAAAGCCGGAAGGCGCGCGCCACAACACATCCAGGTCCAGTGGTTTATAAAGGAATTCGACGATGTCGCTGCCCTTTTCTGGCAACACCGTGATCCGTAACCAGCGATTCTCAAGAATCAAAGCTTCAAAACCGCGCCATGTGACCTGATCCATCAAACGCGGCCCTTGCTTGCGCAACCGATCACGTTTCATGCCAGAGTGATCCTGAACGTCTTGATTTCGAACGGCGCAGCCGAGAAATGCAACCGCGTGTCCTCTACGGAGAGCGCTTGGACGACGTTGCCCATCAGGTCGGTCTCGTGCGCTGCGGCGATCGGCCACTGCAAATTGATCTTCCCTTTGGCATGATTGCCCTCGGCCTCCACGACGCGCAGCACCAATTGGTCACGATCAACAAAGATTGCGTGCACAGTCACATGGTCCGGCTCTAGCGCCATAAAGCTGCCGTGCGATGGCAATGCACCTGCGTGCGGCGTCACCTTGCGCACGATCAGCGGAGCATTGAAGGCCATGCCCGCGTGATACACCTGTGCTGCGCGCCAGTCGCCCGCATGCGGCAGGATAGCTTGCTCGAAGCGGTGCAGAACGCCGATCTCGAAGCCGAGTTCGTCGCGAGATTGCGCGCTGTAGCCGCCAGCCTCGTAGCTCACCACCTTGACGCATTTCATCAGCGACGAGGTGAGCACGCTGCCGTCCAACGAGTGGCCTGGGATGCCGCGGTTGAGCAGTGCGACGCCGCGTTCACCGTCGCTCACATCCACCCAGTTCTGCGCCGGGTACTCGCCTACAGGCCGATCAAGCGCACCGAATGGGATTTCGTAAGTGATCCGCGGCTGTTTGAGATTCAGCGGGAAGACGTTGCGATAGCGTACGAAGCGCTGCTGGTTCACCAATTCGGTCTCGAGTTCCACGCGCGGCAGGCCAGCATACAGCCGGATGCGAGTCGTGTATCTGCCGTCGCCGAACGGGCTGCGCACCCCAAGCTCAGCCATCACCGGCCCGCCCGCGGCCCAGCCCTGGCCGCCATACTGATACGTGAACGCCGCCTGCCCGCGCGGCGGCACCGGATCAACCAGAGGCTCGGTCGAAGTAATCGCGCCGCGCAACGGGCCGTAATACTCCCAGGGGTCGCCCTGGTCTTCCTGGCGGCACACTGATGCGAAGCCGTGCTCGTGCGAGCTGTCCACGACGTCCCACGCCAGGCCGCGCAGGATCAGGCTCTGGATCGCCCCGGTACGCAGATTGGCGCGCACGTCAATCAGGCTATTGCCCATGCGGCCTTCGTCCGGCGTGAGCATACCGGTGACCATACCCGGGTAGCCCTGACTGCCCATCGGCACCACCCACAGGTCGGTTGTTGGCTGTCTTAGACCCTCGCCCGAGCGGACGAAGTAGGTGCGATAGCCCAGCGCTGGCACGCGAGCAATGAAGATCAGATCGGCGCACTTGATGCTGCCATCGGGGTGGCGCTTCAAATTCTGAATTTGCAAAGGAATGACCTCGCCCTCGTCGTCGAAGAGCGCCAGTGACTCCCAGCGCTCATGCCCTAGGCCGATGGTGATGCGGGCAACGTCCGTTCGCGCCTGCGCCAGTGTGTTCATCACCACCAACGGGATGCCCTCACCGCGCGTGTCAATCTCCGCCGTAAGTGTGTCAAATGCGCCATCGATCACTGCGTTGGCGTGATCGGTCGCACGCTTGAATCGCGCGATGGCACTCTCGTAGGTCGCGTCGAGGTGGCTGCCGCAGATGATGTCGTGAAACTGGTTGAACAGCACCGGCTCCCACGCTTGCGCCATCGTGTCCACCGGTTGGCGATGCCGCGCCCAATTGATCGCTTGCAGCGTTTCAGCTGCGATGAGCTTGCCCTCTGCCTCGCGGTTGTGCTGCTTGACGGCGATGCGCGCCGCATAGCAGCCGGTGAATACCGGGTTGAGGTCGCCCGATATCTCCGGCAGGCCGTCCGCCGGCTGAGCGGCGAAGTACTCGCTCGGCGTCGCCATGACCAACTCGACCTCGCTCTGAGACGCGTTGAATTGGCGCAGCACCTCGGGCAAGTGCTGCTCGGGCGCGCTGATGTCCATGCCCGACAACACCATGAACTGGCCGTTGTAGACATAGGGCGCGATCAGCGATTGGATGCGCTCGATCATGTGCTTGAAGCCCGGCAGATTCGCCGGCGCGTTACTGATGAGGGCATAGGTGTGCGGCATCCACTCGCAGCGTAGGCGCGTGCCGTCAATGCCCACCCACTGAAACGCCGCCGGGCTGTCGGGCGCCGGGCCGCGCTGCATAACATAGACGTCGAAGCCAGCCCGGCGCATGATCTGCGGGAGTTGCGGGTGATGCCCGAAGCTATCCAGCATCCAGCCGATGGTAGATTTTCTCCCGAAGGCCCGCTCGAAGTAGGCCCGCCCATACAGAATCTGGCGCACGAACGACTCGCCGCTGGGAATGTTGGTGTCCGGCATGGCGTGCATGTCGCCCACCATTTCGAGTCGGCCCGATGCCACGTGCGCCGTCAGGCGCGCCATCTGCTCCGGGTACAGCCTCGCGAACCCCTCGACGTAGCAGCGCTGGTCGAGTACATAGCGATAGCTCGGGTCGCGGTCGAGCAGATACAAGGCATCCAGGATATTTTCAGAACCCCACTGCAGGGTCTGATCGCGCGACACGAAGACCTCCGCGTCGAAGTGCGTGTGTGCCACGACGAACAACTTGAGTTTGCTCATGCGTTGATTCGCTCCAGGTCATCGCAGATGGCTTTGAGAAATTTGGCGGCCGCAGCGCCGTCGGCGACGCGATGATCTACGCTCAGGCTCAGCGTCATCTGCGGCACGATGTAAATGCCGCCTTCGATGGCGACAATCTGATCGGCGATCCGTCCCACTGCCAGGATCATGCTTTGATCGGGGTCGACGATGGCCTGGAAGCTATCCACGTGATACATGCCCAGGTTGCTGATCGTGATCGCGGTCGGCGCCACATCTGCCTGGGATAATGCGCCTTTGCGCGCGCGTTGAATCGCTTCGTCCGCCACACGCACAAGCGCGGCCAGGTCGAGCCGATCCGGCTCGGGCAGCGTAACGACGAGCAGGTTGTCATCGCTGGCCACCGCCAGCCCGACATCCGTGCGTGCCAATCGCCGGAAGGTTGGTCCATCCGGCTGCCACACTCGGTTCATGAGTGGCTGAGCCCGCAGCGCGCGCGCCACGGCCTGTAACAGCAGATGCGTGACGGTCAGGCCTGCCAACCCGGCGGCGCGTCTTGCCGCGACGAGCGAGCGCGCCGCGCGTGCATCCACGGTCATGTTCAAGGTGATCTGCGGGATGGTCTGGACCGAGCGCGTCAGGCGTTGGGCGATGATCTGGCGATGGCGCGGCACGGCCCCGTGGCCAGCGCCATCGTCCCGTACAATATTATGCTTTGCAGGCGTAGCGGCGTTGGCAGCTACCCATGCCTCAACGTCTCGTCTTTCAATACGGCCGCCTGGGCCACTGCCTTGGATCGCTCTCAGGTCGAGGCCGAGCTCCTTCGCCATCTTGCGCGCGATGGGCGTGGCCAGCACTTGGTCGCTGCCAGCAGTGGCAGGCACCGCAGGTGGGTTGGGTTGCTGAGCTGCATCAATCGGTTGCGTTGGCGAAACTGAGTCCAAAGCGATCGCTTCGCCGGCCTGCCCGATGACAGCGATCGGTTCACCCGCCGGGACGACCTCACCCGCGTGGTGAAGAATCTTGAGCAGCGTTCCAGCGTAGCTCGACTCGACTTGCAGGACCGCCTTGTCGGTCTCCACTTCAAGGATGGGTTCAGCGAGCGCGATGGCGTCGCCTTCGGCCTTGAGCCACGCCGTGATGCGCAACTCGTCGGTGGTTTGCCCAAGCGAGGGCATACGCAATTGATGTGGCATGTTTTTACTCACACATCGTTCGAATCGTCATGATGATCCGTTCGACCGTCGGCACGACAGCCTGCTCCAATATCGGCGCGAAGGGCAGGGGCACGTCGTAGGTCGCGATGCGTTTGATCGGCGCTTGCAACGAGAATAGGCATTCATCGGCCGCGCGCGCGGCAACTTCGGCTCCCCACCCGCCCGTCAGCGTGTCCTCGTGCACAATCGCTAACCGGCCGGTCTTGCGCACCGATGACCACAGCGTCTCCGTGTCCAACGGCAACAAAGAGATAGGGTCAATCACCTCGCACGAGATGCCTTCCTGCGCCAACACCTCAGCCGCCGCCAGCGCGCGATACAAGCTCAGGTGCGTGGCGACGATCGTAACGTCGTTACCTTCGCGCTTGACCACCGCCTTGTCCAGCGGCAAGAGATATTCCTCCGGCGGCACGTGTGCGGTGAGGTCAAGTCCGCCGGCCGATTGCCGACCCTTGCTGCCATAGAGCAACTTGTGCTCGAAGATCAGCACCGGGTTGTCGTCGCGCACGGCGCTCTTCAAGATGCCCTTAGCGGTATAAGCATCTGACACGCACACGACCTTCAAGCCCGGCACGTGCATGAAGAAGCTCTCGGGGCATTGGTCGTGCTGCGCGCCGCGGTTGGTCGTGCCGACGGGTGCGCGCATCACCATCGGCACTTTGAGCTTGCCGCCCGACATGTAGCGCATCTTGGCGGCCTGGTTGACCAGTTCGTCCATGCACTCGAACAGAAAGTCCGCATACTGCATGTCGGCGATTGGGCGCATACCCATCAGTGCCGCGCCGATAGCCGCGCCGGCGATGGCTTTCTCGCTGATCGGCGTATCAATGATGCGCTCGTGCCCGAACTTCTCGGGCAGGCCCAGATACACCCCAAACGCGCCACCAAAGCCGCCGGGGATGCCAATGTCTTCGCCGATCAGAAACACGTCTGGGTCGCGCTGCATCTCCTCGGCAATGGCTTCGCGCAGCGCCTCAGCGATAGTAAGCCGGCGCTCAGCTACGTTGGGAAGGGCGGTTGCGCCGAGGCTAACAGTTTGCATTGTTTCAGGCATATACGTCCTCTAGTGCTTGCTCCGGCGCGGCATCAGGTGACGCGCGGGCGAACTCGACGGCATCATCCAACTCAGCCTCAACCGATTGGGCAATGCGCGCGAGCGTTGCCTCGTCGGACAGCCCAGCCGCGATTAAGGCGTTGCCCAGGCGCGGGATGGGGTCTTTCTGCTTCCACTCAGCTTCTTCGTCCTTGGTGCGGTAGCCGCGCGCGTCGCTACGGCTGTGGCCGATGTAGCGATAGGTCTTGCATTCCAGCAGGATCGGGCCGCGGCCGGCACGCGCCAACGCGATGGCCTCCCCCCCCCCCGCCTTGTGCACGGCCAGCACGTCCATGCCGTCCACAATCTGGCTGGCGACGCCGTAGGCGCACGCGCGCGCGGCCACGTCACTGACAAGCGAAACCTGGTGATATGGCGTGGACGCGCCGTACAGATTGTTCTCGCACACAAACACGACCGGCAAGCGTTGCACGGCGGCGAAGTTCATGCTCTCGTGAAAGGCGCCTTCATTTGTCGCGCCCTCGCCGAAGAAACACACGGCCACCTGGTCGGTCCGGCGCAGCTTGTAGGCCAGGCCCAGACCGATGACCACGCTATTGCCGCCGCCGACGATGGCGATGGCCGGCAACATACCGACGCTGGGATCGCCCACATGCATCGAGCCGCCCTTGCCATTGCAGCAGCCGGTGACCTTACCATACAGCTCAGCCATCACACGGCGGGCCGAGATGCCCTTGGCCAACGCGTGGCCGTGCGGGCGGTGGGTCGAGGTGATCCAATCAATCGGCCGTAGGTGATCGCAGATGCCCACAGCAACGGCTTCCTGCCCGTTGTATTGGTGGACGGTTCCGGGAATTTCGCCCTGCAAAAAGTTGGTGTATACGCGCTCCTCGAAGCGCCGCAACAGCAATAGTCGCCGATATAGCGAATGTAATTTATCCGAATCAAGTCCGTTAAATTCATTCATGCTTTCCACTGCTCCCAAACAGTCGCATTAATTCGCGCACCTTGTCCCGCATGCGCGCCTTGCCCCTGTGCATTACATCGGTCGCCTTGTGCGAGCCGAGCACGTCGTGCACGTTGACGTGCACCGGCAACTCCTGCACCGCTTCGCGCAAGCCATCAAAGAAGGCACGCTTCAACCCCGTGCCAACGTTGAACTTCAGCACGCCGGACTGGATCGCCTGCGGCACAGCAGAGGGTGGGAAGCTCGTGCCGCCGTGAATGACCAGCGGCACGCGCACCCGGTTGTGGATGCGGCCGAGGAGGGTCAGATCCACGGGCGCATCGGAACCAGTCAGCAGGTGCACGTTGCCGATGGACACCGCCAGGCAATCTACACCGGTGTGTGCGACGAACTGGGCCGCCTGGTCTGGATCGGTCAGCGAGGCAGTGGCATCGTCAATACCATCCGCGGTCGCATTGGGCAGCCGGCCCAACTCAGCCTCGACCGCGACGCCGCGCGCATGCGCCTCGCGCACGAGCTGGGATGTGCGCGCTACGCTGTCTTCCCACGACCAAGATGACGAGTCCATCATCACAGCGTTGAACCCGACGTCCATGCCGCGCATGGCTTGTGCGTAGGTCCGCGCCTCATTCAACAACAGGGCCGTGGCACCCTCGCTCTTTCCGCCACGACGCGACCAATTCGTCCGAGCACCTCGATACCACCGCCTTCCAGCCACGCGTCATCCACCATCATGCAGCCAAAACCCAGAATGACGGGCGAACGCTCGGCCTCGGCTGCTTCGAGCACCGCTTCGAGTGAATAACTGTCCCACGCCTCGAAGTAGCCCAGGGCGTAGCCACCGCGCGCAGCGTGAGCGAACAACTGGTTGAGTGAGACGATTGTCATCTTGTCGGCGAGTGCTGATGCTGAGCGGCGCTTAATGAATCGCTGTTATCTCCAAGCGGTGCGTGTTCATGAATGCATCGGCCTGCGCGCGGGTGAAGAGACCGGCGTTGCAGCCAAGCGCTGTGCATGCCGAAGCGCCGATCGCGCTGGCGAAGCGCACTATGCGCACCACATCCCATCCCTCCAAAAGACCCGCGATCAATCCGCCGGCAAAGGCATCGCCCGCGCCGGACGCGTCAATCACGTCTACTGCAAACGCGCTTGCCCGAATCGTCTGTTGGCGATTCATAAGCAACACACCACGGTGGCCCAGCGTGATGACAGCTGTGCCGCAACCCGCATCCAGAAATCGCTGCGCCTGCCGGTGCGGCTCGCCTTCGCCAGTCAGCTGCTCGGCCTCTTCGTCATTCGGCAGGAAGTAATCCACATGCGGCAGAACATCGGCCAGCAAATCGAGCGACGCGGGCGATCCCGCCGGCACGACCACGTCGAGCACCGTCTGCGCGCCATGAGCACGCGCTAAGTGAAAGAGTTCGCTTAAGCTTGTCTGATCCAGTTCGGGCAGGACGAGATACCCACCGAGGTAAAACACGCGCGACCGCGTCAGTTGATCGCGGTCAACATCGCTGGCGCGGAAATCCGCGTTCGCGCCGAAGGTATGTACGTAGCGCCGGTCTTCGCCGGTCACGGGCAAGATCACGGTCTTCGATGTGCCGTGCATGGCCGAGCATTTGATGCCAGTCACGTCTACGTGTTTAAGAGCCAGGTCGCGCCGAATGAACTCGCCGAATAGATCGTCACCCACTTTGCCGGCGACACCGACCGAGACGCCGAGCTTGGCCAGACAGGTGGCGACATTCGCCGCGCAGCCGCCCGAATCGGTGAGGAAGTCGCCGGTCGCCATCAGCTCACCCGCACGCGGCAGGTGCGGCAACGGCGGGATGAAGACGTCGGCCACCAAGATGCCGGCGCACAGCACATCCAGGCTGCGCTGATCAGGTCGTTGACTCATGGGCGCACCCCGTCGGCCAGTTCCAAGACGCTGCGCGCGTTGCCGATGCTCGTTGCCAGCACGTTCACGATGCCGGAGCGCAACGCGCCCAAGATAGCCATACTCTTGCCCGTCTCGCTCGCCACGGCGATCACGCATGGAATTTTGCGCAGGTCGTCGGGACTGAGGCCGACCGTACGATTGAGCATGTTGTCGGCCACCGGCGTCCCATCAAGGTTGAAGAAACAGCCCAGGATGTCGCCCACCGCGCCTGAGTGGCGCATCTGCCTCATCTCACGCGCAGTGAAGCAGCCCATCTGCACCACCGCACTGTCGTCTCGCGCATCGCCGATTCCCACCAGGGCAAAATCGGCCCGGCGCGCGTGATCGAGCGACTGGCGGACATCGTCGTGACCCATGATCGAATCGCGCATGGCGCGGCTATCGGCATAGGCGGGGGCGTACAGAACCTCCGCATAGCCACCGAAGCGTTCAGCCAGCCGGCGGCAGATGTCGTTTGGGTTGATGGGCTGGCCAACATGGGGCGACCCGCCCATCGCGCTGATGAACGTGCACTTGCGAGGCGCGGCGTCAATTACGTGGTCGGGCACGGCGCCGACGTTGCGTCCCATCCCGACTGCAACGGCGTGCCCATCACGCAAATTGCGCACAAGGAAATTGGCGACCATGCGCGCGACCTGGGCGCGTTGCGCATCGGGATCGCGCTGATCGCTGACGAGCATGGCTTGGCGCAACCCGAATCGCTCGGTGAGCGCGCGCTCAAGCTGCATGCTCAGGGCCGGATGAGTGCGCACGGTGATCTCAACGATGCCCTCCTCCTTGGCCTTCTTGAGCAGTCGGCCCACTTTGGGGCGGGATAGGCCGAGCGCCAGCGCGATCTCTTGTTGCGTGGCGTCGTCCAGGTAATACATCGAGGCGACGCGAGTGAGGAGCTCAATGTCCGGATTGATCTCGTCCACTGAGTCGTCGACTTGGTTAGCGCGAGTGTTCAAACTATTGGTTGGGCTGGTCGAGGGACGCATCATCTATCACTCCCATTGATCTCGCTATGTAGCCGATCGGCGATCAACTCGGCGCACAACCCAGGCGTGAGATACTCCGATGAAAAGAGATATCCATCCCGATGGAATTGCTCACTCCATTCGCGCAAGGTCACGTCGGAAGCATTGCGATGTGCAGTCGTGACCAAATGACTGGCTCGTTCGTTCGCAGTTGGTAAAGAGAGTGTGCCTCTCATCGTCATCTCTGGGTCAAATTGATCATCTGCTCAAATTTTGAGCAATTGCTCTAACAAATAATAATTTGTAGCAAGGGCGATGTCAAGCTATATGCGAGGTCAACAGCCAGTATTCCAACGCTGCCAAACTGTTGCCCGTTGACATGCCGGAATCCACTTGTCCAAGCTTGCCAGGCCCCCAATGTTTGCCAGCGCTTTGATCCATAGCGTGCACAATGCCGCCATGCCAGGGCTTGTCAGGTTGATCAATTTGGTAGTTGCTGATGAACACAACCATCTCGCCGGCCATTTGTTCATAGAAGCGATCTCCAGTCGCTTTGGACAGGCGGAGCAAAGGTTCCACGCCTTTGGCCGTGCCGCCCGGAAAGAGCAACGGAAAGTCGGGCATTCGGCACACCTGGCCTCCCCGCGCGATGCCGCGATAGGCGCGTGGCACATCAAAGAAGTAAATCCAACTGATGCCGAACGCCGCTGCCCGTTCGCATAAGTGCAACACCATCTCGTCTTTCGTCGCTTCATACAAAGGCACCAAACCTTCGAGTACGTAAAAGGCGCTCTCGCCGTCAGTGACCGCACAAGGCGCAGTCTGCGCATCAATCATCTGATTGTTAAATGTGTAGGCCTCAATCTCGGGAGCGACTGCATGAGCCAGCCTCAACGCGCGGTCGAGATAGCTGCGCTTGTTGGTTATCTGTGCCAGCGCAGTCCACAACCCGCAGATCACGGCGCGTGCCGCGGCCCGACGGTTCGTTGTGTTGATATCGTGGTTGTCTCGATCCAGCAGGTCCGGAACGTCGCCATTTTCTCGCTGTTGCTGCGCAAGGAAAGCAGCGCAGGACGCCGCCACCTTCAGCCACTCCGCTCGAATCTCCGGCCTGGGATAGGCCGGGTTATCTATGTAAGCTTGAATCAACTGTGCACCGATATGGCCCAACGAGTGAGTCCAGATGTGGTCGTGCCCATTGAAGTCGAAAAACGCCTGTCCGTTAGAGCGATCATAGTAGGCTGCAGCGCCCTCATCATCACCGCTGCGGCGAAATCGCGCCATGTTGCGCGTGATCTCATCTACATAGGTGAGCAGATCTGTGCGCCCCGTCCGCCGCCAATGCCGCGTGAGGGCAGTCACGATCTCGACCGCAATCCCCTCGCCCCACCCCAGATCGAAATACCCCGACATGAAGCCTGTGTTGCGCGGCTCGCCGCCCTGAGTGAACACCCACATGTTCGAGAACCAGCCGTGACCTTCGCCGAAGGCATTGGGGCGCCAAAGCTCACAACGGGGGTAAAAGTCAGCGATGCCATCGGCGACTGCTTTCACGCCAATTCGAGCGGGCGCGTCGGCAAGCAGGATTTCTGCCGCGAGCTTCTCCCCACGCAGGAGTGGCTCCTCGCCTGGTGCAAGCGGGCTGAACGCGATCACCTCGACCAAGCTCACGGACTCGCCGGCTTCAAACTGCGCCGTACTGGGCGAGAGCGGTAGGCGATACATCTGCTGCGCCATGTCCTCCGGTTGCGCCACTGCATCGGGGTAATACACGCCCAGGCGTGCTGCCTGATGTCGAGCCGGCGGTTGGTAGTCCAGCGTGCCCTGAGACTGACGCTTGTCCAATCCATAGATTGCAACCCAACCGTCACCATGCCAGACGTGAAAGGGCAAGGGCAAGGCCCAGTTCACATCAGCGCGAATTGCCGGTGTGTCCTTGAAGCGCGTGTCATAGGTTCGCAGCGGAAAGGTATAGCGAATATCCTCACCGTCGAGCACAAAGAAACTCGACGCGACCGCGCCCTCGCATGGCGTCAAGAACCTAAAGGTTTTCTCGCGCCGCACCATCGGCTGGCCGGCGAAGATTGTGATCGTTTCAGTTGCGTCCCAAGCGCCGTCGGGATGTTTGCCCGACAGGCTGATCTGCCAATCGCCTCGGTCGTTCCTGGCACTATGCAGGAGGACGGCGTTGACGCTGCCGAGCGATGTGTCGAACTCGCGGCCCTCCTCGCCTTTGAGCACGGTGCGCCACGTATCGCCCAACTTGAACCTGATAGCGGCCACAAAGTATGCTCCGGTATCTCGTTGGGACGGTTCAATCACGACTTCGGTGCAGCCGGTTGCGAAGGTCTTGGTCATCATTCAACATCATCCCTTGAACAAGGATTCCGTTTCATCGAGAACAGACGATCGCTCGGCCGCCTCATACAGATGGCAGGCTGTCTCTTGATCGCTATCAGCCGGTAGCGCAGCCGGCCGGCGCAATTCAGGTTGCGCCAGCCAACAACGATCCATGACATGCGGACAGCGTGCAGCAAAGAGGCAGCGCTCGCGCGTGGAGGATTTCGGGGTTGCCGCGTTCGGCTGTGGCAGCGCCTCGCGCCAACGCTTCTTTGGATCGGCCACCGGCACCGAATCGATCAGCAACCGGGCATATGGGTGCAGCGGAGCATGCATAATAGTGGCCGTGTCACCGCGTTCGACGATGCGGCCTTTGTAGAGGACGATGATTTGTCCGCCCAGATATTCCGCGGTGGACAAGTCGTGCGTGATGTAGAGCGTGCTGATGCCGTATCGGTCACGAAAGTCCAGCAGGATGTTGAGAAAATTCACCCGGCCCGCGGCGTCCACCATCGAGACTGCTTCGTCGGCGATGATCAATCGCGGCCGGATCAAGTGCAGCCGCGCCAGCATCACGCGCTGGCGTTGCCCGCCACTGAGTTGATGCGGATATTTGCCCAACACCTCCTCCGGCCGCAGATCCACTGCGCGCAGCGATGCTGCGATCTTATCGTCGGCCTCATGTCTGTTGAGGGCCAGGCCAAACTTCTGAATCGGCTTCCGAAACACGCGTTCAATCTTGTAGGCCGGGTTGTAGACCGCGTAGGGGTTCTGGAAGACGGCCTGCACCTCGCGACGAAATTTGCGCTGCCAGGCAGCGTCGGAGCTGAAAATATCCCGGCCGTTGTATAGGACTTCGCCCTCCGTCGGTTGCAGCAGCCCGAGGACAATACGCGCGATGGTGGATTTGCCGCTGCCGCTTTCGCCGACCAAACTGACGATGATGGGTTCCTGCGGCAAGCTGAATGACACGCCGTCCACCGCGTAGGTCGGGTTGCGCGTGCCGAAGCGGTGCCGCAATGACCGAACAGTAAGCAAATCAGCCATGCATCACTCCTGGGCTAGCCTTCCCATTCGTCCCGATCATTGCGGATGGATAGAGATGGCAGGCAGCCCAATGTTGCGCACGATGCTCGATCAAGTCTGGCTTCTGTGTGGAGCACACCGACATCACATGCGGACAACGGGGATGAAAGCGGCAACCGGGTGGATAGCGCCAGATGCTGGGAGACTCACCTTTCAAGCCTTCCAACCGCTGCCCGGTCCGACGGGGAATCGAGTCGATCAGTTTTTGGGTATAGGGATGCAGTGGCGCGTCGAAAATCTGGCTGACTGCACCGACCTCGACGATGTGACCCACATACATTACCGCCAAGCGATCTGCCACTTGCGCCATCACCGCCATGTCATGGCTGATGAGGACGATTGTCGTCCCAAACTTTTCTCTGATCTTCATCAGCTCCTGCAGAATGGTGCGCTGGGTGACCACGTCGAGCGCCGTGGTAGGCTCGTCGGCCACGAGCACCGAAGGCTGCATGATGATGGCCGTCGCGATGGTCACCCGCTGCATCATGCCACCGCTCAATTCGTGCGGATATTTGTCGAGGACCGCGGCATCGAGGCCGACCAATTGCAGAGCCCAGCGCGAGCGCTGTTCAGCCTCAAGCTTGCTTAGGCCGTGCTCAATCGCCGTGTCCGTCATCTGGTCCCGCACCCGGAGCACCGGATTGAGCGCGCTCATCGAGCCCTGCGGCACATAGGCAATCTCCTTCCAGCGAATCTCACGCTGTCGGCGTGGCGAAAGGTGAAGCACATCAAGCATGGCGCCGTCACGGGTAGCGAGATGAGCCGTCCCCGCCAAAATCCTACCCGGAGGTTCGATCAGGCCAAGCAAGGCGACGGCGAGCGTAGTCTTGCCACAGCCCGATTCGCCGACCACACCCAATATCTCGCCCGCGGCGATGTCCAGGTCAACGTCGCTGACCGCTTCAGCAATCGCGCGGCGGCCGACATAGCCCACAGATAAACCTCGAATGGTAAGAATCGTTGACATGTCAATCACGCTTGTGCCTGGCTGGGGTGATCCTCAGTTCTCACGCGCCAGGCGTTGCAGGCGCGGGTTAAAACGTTCTTCCAAACCCAGGTTGATCAAGTTCAGGCTCAGGAAGATGCCGATCAGGAAGAGCGAAGGCCAGATCAGTTGTGCGCCCAGACCGATGCTCAACGCGCCGCTCCCGAATCCCATGGTCAGCATGTAGCCAATCGTGGGCAACCCGGCTGCGCCTATGCCGATGAACTGCAGACCGACTTCGCTGAGGATGGCGACTACGACGGCACTCGACATACTCAAGAAAATATAGGGCATCAGGCTGGGCATGAGCTCCTCAAACACAATCTCGGCCACACTCTCGCAATTCAGTCGAGCCAGGTCCATGAACGGACGTTCACGCAAGCTCAGCACTTGTGCACGCAGGGTCCGCGCAACGAACGGCCAACTGAGTGAGCCCAGCAGCAAACCCATCGTGATCACGTTCCATCGGGAGATATAGAGCGACAGTACCAGCAGAATTGGCAACGTCGGTAGCACCAGAAACATGTCGGTAAGCACGCGTGTGAGCGTATCGGTGGGCCCACCGACGTAGGCCGAAACGCAGCCGATGGTGACGCCCACCACCGTGCCCGTCAGCCCGGCCACCAGGCCGATCGCCAGTGAGAGCCCCATGGCGTGGAGAAAAACAGCCAACGCGTCACGCCCGAACATGTCCGTACCCATGGGGTGTTGGGCTGATGGCTTCTGCATGGCCGGATATTCGGAGATGCGCAATGGCGTGTCGTTCGGGAAGTACAGGCGGCTGATCGTCGGCCCCGCGACACTTGCCAAGACGATGACCAGCAACAGTGCCACGCCAGCGATGAGCTTCAAGTTAGTCATTCGACCTCCGAATACGCGGGTCCAGGAGCGGCAGCATCAAGTCCACGATGAGGCTACCGGTGAGGACGGCGAAACTTGAGAACAGGATCACACCTTGCATCACGTTGAAGTCACGAATGCCGCTGGCACGGGCAAACAGGCCGCCCAGACCAGGATAGAGAAAAATCACCTCGATGAGATAAGCGCCGTTCAGCGTTGCACCGAGGACGATGCCAAGCCCGGCCACCTGGGGCAACAGTGCGTTGCGGAATGCGTATCGCCTTAGGATCGTCGTCGGCTTTAACCCCTTGGCTTTGGCATAGGTCAAGTAATCCTCACCCAACACCGAGATGGTCAGCGCCCGCATCTGATTGACGAAGTTCGCGCCCCACACCAACAGCATGGCCAGGATGGGAAGGATGGCGTGCCTAAGCACGTCGGCGATGAACGACCATGAGGTCCAGTCTGGCTCAAGGCCGGGGCTGTAGGGCCGGCCGGTAGGCAACACTTTTAAGGTGTACCCCATCAACATGATGAGTGCGATGCCGAGGATATACACCGGTACAATCGCAAAGAACGTGGACAGGAGGACGGCCAGGGTCGAGATGCGCCGGTGGCGCCACCACCCCACCAGCGTGCCGATGGCCGTGCCCAGCAGCCATGCAATCAGCATGGCGACGCTCACCAATCCCAGCGTCCAAGGCATGTGAAAGGCAATGAGTTCCTGGACTGGTCTCGGGAAGGCTGTAAACGACGGCCCCAGGTTCAAGGGTCCGGTCACTACGTTATAGATGTATTTGAAGTACTGGACGATCACCGGTCGATCCAGCTCATACAGGCGGCGGTAGTACGCCGCGATCTCCTCGTTCCCAGCCACCTTGCCGGTGTTTTGCGACAGCGTGCCCAACACGACGCTCATCGGGTCGCCCGGCATGAAGCGAAACAGGAAGAAGGCCAGAGTAACCGATGCCCACAACGTGAACAAGTAAATGGCAACGCGCCTGCACACGTAGCGGACGGTCGGGTTCGCCACTCTCAGACGTTCAAGGACACCCGCGCGGGTGTCCGCCTCGAGCGTGGGGGGGTCACTGCACCTTGCACTGCCATGATGTGGATGTTTCGCTCCTCACCGACCGGCCGCAACGCTGATCAGGCCAGTCAGATGCGCCGGTCGGCAAGGAGAGAGGAAAGCGCTCCTTTATTCCTCCAACGGCTTGAGCGTGTTACCGGAAGCCAATTGCAACATCAGGTTGAATTGGCTGCCCCAGGCGATGTAGGGGTCACCATCCTTCAGCGGTTGCCAGAACTCGCCGTAGGTCATCGCCATCGAGACAGCGCCAAACAACGGCGTGTAGGGTTTGTCGGTCGCCAGAATTTCATACAGCCGTTTGAAAATCGGCTTAGCAGCGGGGTCGCTCACGCTCATCAGGGTGAGCTTATCGACCAACTCGTCCACCTCTGGATTGCTGTATCGCGACGTTGCACCCCAGCCAGCCGCCTCACCCACCGGTTTCTGAGCACTGGTTCGCAGCACGGTATACGCCGTGATTGGATCTTGTGGATCGGGGCAAACCCACGAGTGCGTCATTCCGAAGTAGCCCTTCTGCACCGTGTCGAAGAACACGCCAGCATCCACCAGCTTGACATTCACCTCGATACCCAGTTTGCCCGCTTCCTCGGCGAACAAGCGCGGCCATGCGCCCCACGAGCCAGAGTCGAGGGAATACACGTCAAAGCTGATCGGTTTGCCCTCCTTGTCCACACGTTTGCCATCCACGAGCTTATACCCACCCTCGTCGAGGAGCTTGGCCGCCTTCTCTGGGTCATACACGCCCATGTCGTTCGCCTTGGCAACTTCGGGATCGTAGAACGTCGTCTCCGGTTCACCGAAGTAAGGCCAGGGCACGTGCATCACATACGAGGCGGGCTGATCTACCTGGGCAGCTTTCTCTCGGTCAACCAGCAGGCTCATGGCATGGCGGAACAACCGGTCGTCGAAGGGCTTGACGGCGAGGTTGAATCCAAGTTGGCGCGGGCAAATGTCGAGGGCGCGGAAAGTTGTCCATTTGTCGTTGGCGGCCATGACGGTCTCGACTTGCGGCATCCCGAAGACGGCGCCCAATCCACCCACAGCGCTGCCCGTAGACATGTAGTCGAAATTCCCAGCAATCAGTTCCTGAATCGCCAGGTCCAGCACCGGCGTCTGGGCGAACACGACGTACTCGGGCTTGGGCATCATGTCCTTGTTCCAGTAGTCGTCGCGCCGTTCCCAGATGCATATCTTTGTCTCGCCGTTGCAATTGCGCAGCTTGTAAGGCCCTGTCTCGACAGGTGGGTTGTTCTTGAACGTCAGCAAATCTTGTCCTTCCCAGACATGCTTAGCCAACGGATGAACCGCCTGCGCCGAGGCCAAGAAGAGACGATGGAACCTGAAGTTGGTCTTCTTCTTATCGGTGATGTTTCCGTTTTCATCCGCCTCGAAGAACCGAAAACGGATGACGTTATCCCCCGCAGGCTCAAACTTGATGCTCTTGGAGAGCGGGAAGACGATGCCCTTGTCGGAATAATCCTGCATCGTCTTGAAGGTGAAGAGCCAGTCGTCCATCGTCACGGGTTTGCCATCGTTGAACGTGACGCCGGGCGTGAGATACAAGAGCATCTCCGTCCCATCTTCGTTGTATTCCCATTTCTGGCCCAGCCACGGGATTACGCGGCCGTTCACGTTGTAGAACAGGGCCTCAACCGCGAGCTGTTCATAGCCCGACCAGCGGTTGAGCGTAGTGGTCTGCCACATGTTGTACGAATCCCAGATCTCATTGTTGCCAAAACCGGCCGCAACAATGTAAGTCTCTTCGCGTGGCAGGCCGTAAACCAAACGAGTAGTCGTCGTGGGCGCCTCGGTCGGTGTAGGCGCTTTCTGAGTCGTTGCTTCGACAGCTGCGGTGGGCGCGGGAGCAGCTGGCGGCATCGCGCATGCGCTTAGGATGAGCACCGATGTCGCCAGCACGGCAAATGGCGCCCTTCGATGTCTTCGAGCGTCGGTTGGCTTATGAAATAGGGGCATGTTAACTTCCTCCTCGTGTCAGGTACGAATCACCTTCATTGGATTTGATAGTTCGCATGTGTTCTAGAACTTCAAGATTTTGTCTCTCATATGTGTCTCCTTGTCCTTACATGACACCCGCCAGGTGTAGCTTGGCCCGCACAAGGCCACCGGCGGGAACGCGTACTTCAGCTACAACGCGTCCCCCATCGCGTTCGACTAGACGCCCGCTCGTTGCATACGCCGATGCAGCAATCACCTCATGGCCTCCCGCTGCCGGTACAACCATCCACAGTGGGCAAGGGGATGAATCGGACAAAAACCGAAAGCGTTGCTGCAGCGCTTCGGAGACGAGCACTTGCGGCCAACTGCTCTCAATGGGAAAGTTGGTGTACAGCGTGTGCTCGTGCCGCACTGCGATGAGTGACAACGGGAAGCCGCGATAAGGCAGATGAGTTATGCCGATCCACCCCCAATCATCCGGCAGCGATGGCTCGACGCGCAGCCCGCCTGGGTGTGGCTTCAGGCCCAGCAACCCTTCGATGGCGGCCAAATGTAGATACCGAACAAGAACGTGCTGCGCGGCTGGCCGCGTTGCACCAGGTCGTGCCCATTGAAATACTCGGGCAACTGGCCCGGCACCACGTTGTAATGCGCCGGATCCTCTGGTTCGGACAAGAGAGTCGTTCCGCGCAGTGCCTTCAGGCTCAGATTCGCCAGGCCGTGATCGGCCGCGGCTTTTGCCGCCCACAACGCTAGGTTAGGCCATACGCCGCCTAACAAGCCATAGCTGGCCACGTCGGCATCCGGGTGATAGTTGTGCTCGGCGGCGCTGACCGTGCGGATGCCGCCACCGCCGTTCGGCAAGCCGACCCAAAAGCGCTCGCCGAATAGCATTTGGAGAATCGCTTGCGCATCGGATCGGTTGGCCACGCCGAACAAGGCGGGAAAGACGAGGTCCCCGGTCACATCGGCAATGGGCTTACCTGTGGGATCAATATTGAGCAGATAGAACGGATTAGCTGGCGAATCGCTCCGCAAATGACGTTCAATCGCTGCCTGCAATTCATTCGCTGCTTCCTCCAATCGCATCCGGTTGCGATCGTCATGCATGAATTCCGCTAATTCGGCTAGGCGCCTCAGCGCATGACAGCAAATAGCATTGACCTCGGTCAAGGCGCCGGACAAGGTGTAATCGCGGATGCAATTGCGCCAACCGCACTGGCCGCGCACGAAAGTATCAGTGCTTGTGCACCAGACCAGGCCAAGATCATTGCGTTGATCGAGGAGGTAGTTAGCCGCGTTGAGCAACGCCGGATACGTGTTGTGCAGAAATCCGAGGTCGCCCGTGAGCGAGAAGTATTGGTGCGCGGCGATCAAGAACAACGGCGTGTTGTCGTTGATATTGAGGCCATAATCGTCTTTGAACAGCGGGTTGCGCGACGCTGCCAGATACTCTGTGAACTTGCCATTGACGTCTTGGCCGTGGCAAAACCAAAGGTCGAGCAGCTTGCGCGACCACGCCTGGGCAAAGTAGTTGCTGCCGGCCAGATACCAGACCGAATCGCGTCCCACCACGATGTCGCTGGGCGGGTTGTTGCTGAAGCCGGCACCCCAGCGATACGCTTGTTGATCGCGCAATTGGTTGACCTTGGCCCAATCGAATGCCCGGTTGATTAGCGCATCCGGCGTGGTGAGCCGAGCCGTTTCCAGGTAGCGACCGAGCGTGCGTTCCGTCTCACTCAGCACCCGCCGCACGCGACTGACGTGGCTTTGCGGTGTCGGCACGGTGGTCGTATGTACGTCAAATACCGCGTTGAGTGGGACCTGGTTGGTGTTCAGCGCGTAGGCGAACGACAGTGCATAGTCTTTCAGATCAGAACTGGGCAGCCACGCGTATTCGACGGAAGTTTCGATGGTTCCATCGGGCATGCGCTGTGTTTCATACGTTTTCAAGGGACCACTGCCCCACAGCACAGCCGTCGCGCCATCTCCCTCTTCATAGTGCACGCTCAAATAGGCCTGCCCTTCGAATTCCCGTCGTTCGACGCGCGTATGCGCTCGGAAGAGCAGACGAGCGCGAATTCGCAGGGCCGTCTCCGTTTGCGCCGTCAGCAGGTAGTGCGCGGCGCGCAAATAATTGTTCTCGAAAGGCAAGAAGAAACGCTTGTCCACAGCGTCTTCGTCACGTTTCAAATGCGTTACTTGATAGGCGGGTGTGAAAGTCGTCGTATACGGGGTGAGCGATAAACCATCCGCGCGCTCGACAGAGACGTCCCAGGCGAGCAGGTAGTAGCGTTGATCCGTGGATTCGCGCAGGCCATAGCGCACCGTGTTCGCGTATCTATCCCAGCCCAGCAGGTCAGTCTTGGCATCCAGCGTCACATAGGCATAGCTGTTGCCCATGCCATGTCCACATCCGAGCCTGGAAACCACGTAGGTGTAGTGCAACTTGGCGAAAGGAGCGTCCTGGCCAGTTGTGCAATTGATCATCGGTGGTTGATCTTTTGCTCAATATATGATCATTTGATCGCACGCAGGATAATAGGTAGTCAAAGCTCGTTTGTCAAGAGGGTGTAGCGCAGAAAGTGGGTGACTTTTTGCGCGAAAGAGGCAAAGTAGACGGCATGAAAGCCAGACCGGGCCACACATGTGTTCACCGGTTGTCGGTGTGTCTTCGAGACCCGCCCCGGCGTAAACGCCTGGGCTGAGCCGACGGGATATGCGTGCGGCTTGCACATATGCTCAGCGCTGGGATTCATCCCGGCGCGATGACTGACGCCCACAAATCTGCGCTATACCCCTAGCGCAGGCGCAGAAACGGGTATGGCGTTGACGAATGCCAGCCGTAAGTCGAAAATGTCCATCGGAGATTGGCGACCTGCACTCCAACAAGCTCGTCATTGTCTTTGAAGGCCGTGTGCTCGTCGCGGCGTGTCAAGTGCCACTTACACGATTATTCTGAAACCCTGTGGAACGGATACGATCGTGCGCCGTTCGGCGTCGCCGATCAACAGTGGGGCGCGCGAAGCACACGCGCGCCCCTTCTCGTTCGTCCATCGGTTACACTCTGCGGGCATGAATGCGCATTCGGGCCGAACCTGGCGCGACGCTGCAATCCTCATCGCCGGCATCCTGGTCGTCGGGGCGATTCTCTTCGCGGCTGCCGGCCAACCGCAGCAGCCTGCCCCGGCCCCGCTCCAATCGCCGCTGCAATCGCCGATCCAGCCCACGCCCCCACCGGTAGCAACGCCAACCGCGCCGCTACCGCCTCCGCCGACCGTGCCCGCCGGCCCGCCGCCCATCGCTCCTACGACGGCGACGCCGCTGTTCGTGCCCACCGTCGAGCGCACGCCGATTTTCTTGCCCACGCCGCTCGGCACACCCGACATTCGCAGCACATCCGATGCCGTGATCGCTACCCTCACCGCTCAGGCCATACCACCGACGGTCCCCGTCGTCACCCGGCGACCCATCGGCGCCGGCCCCGATCAAGCTGTGCAGATGCCACGCGCGCCCACCCCACTGCCTGACCCGTCCGGCATCACATTGCTGTCGCTATCCGACAGGGTGTATGCTGGTGGGGCAATCGCGCTGACGATCCGCACGAAGCCCGACGCAGTCTGCAATCTACAGATCGCGCGGGCGCAGGCCGATGGCGGCCAGCGTCTCGCCCCGGTTTCCGGAGGCGCATCGCGCAGAGCCGGCAGCGACGGCGTCGTGGCTTGGATTTGGGCTGTGGATGCCAACGAACCGGCCGGGCTGGCGACGCTGCTCGTCAGTTGCGATGCGATCGGCACAGTGCAGTATCAGATCGAGGTGGCAAGGTGATAAACGACGAACGATGGGCAACGGGGGATGGCCAGGTCGGCGCGCTCGATGCCCGAAGCGCGACGCTCGACGTGCGCCGCATTCGCGCCGACTTCCCCATCCTGGCGCAACGCGTCAACGGGAAGCACGTCGTCTTCTTGGATAGCGCTGCTTCCTCGCAGAAGCCGGTTCAGGTGCTCCAGGCGATGGAGGATGTCTATCGTCACGCCTACGCCAACGTGCACCGCGGCGTGTATGCTTTCAGCGAGGCAGCCACAGAACGCTATGATCGGGCCCGCGAGAAAATCGCCCGCTTCATCGGCGCGCCATCGGCAGAGCAGATCGTCTTCACCCGCAACGCGACCGAGGCGCTGAACTTGCTGGCTTATTCGTATGGCCGGCACTTCTTGCGCTCAGGCGATGAAATCCTCATCACCGAACTGGAGCATCATGCCAATTTCGTGCCGTGGCAAGTGCTGGCGCAGGAGCGCGGCCTGACGCTGAAGTTCATCCCCATCACCCCCGAAGGCCGGCTGGACCTGGACAAACTGGATGAGCTGCTCACGCCGCGCACCAAGCTGGTGAGCTTCGCCCATGTGTCCAACGTGCTGGGCACGATCACCGATCCTCAACCGATCATTCAACGCGCGCGCGCTGCCGGCGCCAAGGTGATTGTGGACGGCTCGCAATCGGTGCCGCACATGCCGGTGAACGTCAGCGCGATGGATTGCGACTTCCTGGTGTTCTCCGGGCACAAGATGCTCGGCCCGACCGGCATCGGCGTGCTCTACGGCAAGCGCGAGCTGCTGGAAGCCATGCCGCCCTTCCTCACCGGCGGCGACATGATCAGCGCCGTCGGGTTCGATGGGCCGCGCTGGAACGACGTGCCGCTCAAGTTCGAAGCCGGCACGCCCGCCTTCGTCGAGGCGATCGGATTAGGCGCCGCCGCAGATTACCTGAGCGCGCTGGGCATGGACGCCGTCCGCGCCCACGAGCGCGAGATCACGGCCTACGCGCTCGAACGTATGAGTGAGGTGCCCGGCGCGAAGCTCATCGGGCCAACCGATCCGGAGATTCGTGGCGGCGTGGTGACGTTCACGCTGGATCGCGTGCACCCGCACGACCTAGCATCGCTGCTCGACCGCGAAGGCGTGGCCATTCGCGCCGGCCACCACTGCGCCCAGCCGCTCCACATCCGGCTCGGCTTGAACGCCACAGCCCGCGCCAGCTTCTACATCTACACCGAGTTGCACGAGGTAGACGCCTTGATCGAAGCGATTTACAAGGCTAAGGCTGCGTTGAAACGATGAGGCTGTCACGGATCTGGGGTCGGGGGTTAGGGGGCAGGGACCAGGAGTGAGTGAGACGTATCACGTACTGCGTGATACGTGACATGCATAACACGCCGCTTGTTGCTATGCACGATCTGTATCGCGAACATATCCTCGATCATTACGAGAACCCTCGCCATCATGGGGTGATCGAGCATGCGGATATCTCACACGAGGAGAGCAATCCCCTATGCGGCGACCGCATCCGCATTGACGTGAAGTTGGACAGCATGGGCGATGGCCATCGCATTGCGGATGCCGCGTTCACAGGCGATGGGTGCATCATCAGCCAGGCTGCTGCTTCGATGTTACTCGAAGATGTGGTGGGGAAGCCGGTAGATGAAGTCGAGCAAATCGAGCCGCAACACGTGCTCGACCTCGTCGGCATTCCGTTGACGGCAGCACGCGTGAAGTGCGCGTTGCTGGGTCTGAAGGTGCTGAAGACTGGCATCAAGCTGTGGAAGCTACAGCAAAATTGAATGGCCAGGGTGCGGCCAAGCGCTCAACACTCAACAATCGCTCATTGACGCCAAATGCGCTGTCTCATCATCTCCGACATTCACGCCAACCTGGCCGCCTTCGAAGCCGTACTGCAGGACGTAGCGAAGCGACGCTTGCGATTCGACATCGTCTGGTGCCTAGGGGACATCGTGGGCTATGGCCCCGACCCGAATGAGTGCATTGACCTGCTGCGCACGTTGCCGCACATCTGCTTGGCAGGCAACCACGACTGGGCCGTGCTGGGCAAACTGGACATCGAGACCTTTCACGAGAACGCTGCCTTCGTCGTGGAGTGGACGCAGTCGCGCCTGACCAAGGAGAACCTGAACTATTTGCGTGCGCGGCCAGAGCAGGACGTGGAGGGCGATTATCTCTTGGTGCACGCCAGCCCGCGCGAGCCGATTTGGGAATACGTGCTCGATGTGAGCGTGGCCGAGGAGAATTTCGGTTATATGCCGACGCCCTTTGCATTGATCGGCCATACCCATGTGCCGGCCATCTTCGTCAAAGATAGCGCCACGCTCGCCGTACATGCCGCTGCGCCGGCGCCGAACATCCCGGTCGCCCTCAAGCCGAGCTGTAGCTACATCATCAACCCCGGCGGCGTCGGGCAGCCGCGTGATGGTGACCCACGCGCGGCCTATGCGCTGCTCGATACGGACACCTTGACCTGGACGCCGTATCGCGTCGAGTACCCGATCAAGCGCACACAAGAGAAGATGCGCGCCGCCGGCTTCCCCGACCGGTTGATCGAGCGGCTGAGCCACGGCCGGTGAGCTCTGCATGCCCAAGGTTCGCCTGGATACGCTGATGGTGGCGCGCGGCCTGGCCGAGAGCCGCGACTGGGCGCAGCGGCTGATCCGCGCCGGCGAGGTACGCGTCAACGATCAGGTGGTGGACCAGCCGGCCAAGCGTTTCGACGAGGACGTGACCATTACCGTCGCGCAAGCGCCCAAATACGTCTCGCGCGGCGGCTACAAGCTGGAAGCAGCACTCGATCATTTTCACATCGCGCCGGCCGGCTGGGTCTGCGCCGACGTGGGCAGCAGCACCGGCGGCTTCACCGATTGCTTGCTTCAGCGCGGCGCGGCGCGCGTATACGCCGTGGATGTGGGTAGCAACCAATTGCACTGGCGGCTGCGCCAGGACCCGCGCGTGGTCGTCATGGAGGGCGTCAACGCGCGTTACCTAGACGCGCTGCCCGAGCCAATCGCCCTGGCGACCGTGGACGTGTCGTTCATCTCGCTCGAATTGATCCTGCCCAAAGTGTTCGGCTGGGTAGCGCAACCCGTCCCTCGAACGGGCGGCGTGATCGCGCTCATCAAGCCGCAGTTCGAGGCCGGCCGAGCGCAGGTGGGCAAAGGCGGCGTCGTGCGCGACCCGCAGGTGCACCGCGATGTGATCGCGCGGATCACCGCGTTTTGCGCGCAGCAGGGGTGGCCGGCGCGCGGCGTGATCGAATCACCGATCCTCGGCGCGGATGGCAACAAGGAGTTCCTCGCCTGGTTCACGGCGGATTGATACAATCCGCATAAATCATCCCCCAACGAAAACGAATCTGGAGTCACCATGGCACTGACCGCGGAAGAAGTCATCCGTCTCAACAAGGAATACACGTTGTTCGAATGGAACAAGCAAGGCGGCTTCACGCCGATGCCGATTGACCACGCCAAGGGCGTGTACTTTTGGACGACCGACGGCAAACGCTACCTCGACTTCAACTCGCAGTTGATGAGTGTGAACATCGGTCACGGCGATGAGCGCGTCATCCGCGCCATCCAGGAGCAGGCTGCCAAGCTGACCTACGCCAATCCCTATGCTGCGACCGAAGCCCGCGGTCGGCTGGGCCAGATGTTGGCCGAGATTACCCCCGGCAACCTGAAGAAATCGTTCTTCACGCTAGGCGGCAGCGAGGCTAACGAGAACGCGGTCAAGATCGCGCGCATGGTGAGCGGCAAGCACAAGATCCTGGCGCGCTATCGCTCCTACCACGGCGGCACCTACGGCTCGATGACGTTGACCGGCGATCCGCGTCGCTGGGCCAGCGAGCCGGGCATCCCCGGCGTAGTGCGCATCCCCGACCCCTACTATTACCGCTGTCGGCTGGACATCTCCGAGGACGAGTTCATGGCCGAGTGCCTGAACCAGACCGAAGACATCATTCGATTCGAGGGGCCACACACCATCGCCGCCATCCTCGTCGAGACCGTCACCGGCACGAACGGCATCATCATCCCGACCAAGGCGTATTACCAGGGCCTGCGCCAGTTGTGCGACAAATACGGCATCTTCCTCATCCTGGACGAGGTGATGTGTGGCTTTGGACGCACCGGCAAGTGGTTCGCCTGCGAGCACTATGACATCGCGCCCGACATCATGACCATGGCCAAGGGGCTGACCAGCAGCTATGCGCCGCTCGGCAACTGCATCGTGTCCGAAGAGATCGGCGAGTACTTCGAGGATCATGTGCTCTGGGCCGGCCTGACCTACGGCGGCCATGCGCTGAGCTGCGCCGCAGCCATCGCCTGCATCAACGTCTATAAGGAAGACAACCTGATCGAGCGCGCGGCAGAGATGGGCAAGTTGCTGGCCAAGGAAGAGGACAAGCTCAAGGCCAAGCACCCATCGGTGGGTGACGTACGCCACATCGGCCTGTTCAGCATCTTCGAGCTGGTGAAGAACCGCCATACCAAAGAGCCGATGGTGCCCTACAACGCCAAAGGTGACGAGATGCATGTGATGAACCTAATCAAGAAGTTTTTCAACGACAACGGCCTGTTCACCTTCATCCGTTGGAACAACTTCTTCGTCAATCCACCGCTGTGCATCACGAAAGAAGAGTTGCTCGAAGGTTTAGAGATTGTGGATCGCGCCCTAGAGATCGCCGACGAGTTCGTCGTGGAATGAAACGTTCGGCAATCGCTGCACCGGTATTCCCATGCGCTCCTGGAAGACGCGCGCGCGGCGCACGTTGTTTGCCCAGCCACCCTGGATTACGCTGGAGCACCACGAGGTCGAACTGCCCGACGGCCGGGTGATCCCTGACTGGCCGTGGGTGATCACGCCCGACTTCGTCAACGTCGCCGCGGTCACCGACGACGAGCGATTTCTGTGCTTCCGCCAGGTGAAATATGCAGTGAAGGACGGCCCAAAGCTCGCCACCGCCGGCGGATACCTCGAACCCGGCGAAGACCCGCTCGACTGCGCCAAGCGCGAGCTACGCGAAGAAACCGGCTATGCAGCGCGCGAGTGGCTGCACCTCGGCAGCTATCCGGTGGACGGCAACCGCGGCGCAGGCGTCGGGCATCTATGGCTGGCGTTGGGCGCACACAAAGTCGCCGAGGTGGCCGCCGACGACTTGGAAGAGCAAACGCTGCTCCTGCTCAGCCGGGCCGAGGTCGCGCGTGCACTGGCCGCAGGCGAGTTCAAGCTGATGCCCTGGGCTGCCTGTATGGCACTGGCACTGCTCAGGCTGCAACGCTGAATCCCCTACGGTGCAAGCTTCACCGGCAGCTTCCCGCGGGCCTCGGCGTTGCCACAGAGCACATCGGCGAGCGCCTGCAACGACGCGGGCACGTCGCCGAACGCCGTGAGGTAGGTCTTCACCTCAGGGAGACTCAACAGGTCATACGGACTTTGCAGCGCCACCACAATCAACGGCGTCGCGCCTGCAGCCAAGGCTTTTGCCACCGATGCATGGCCGGGGTGCTGGTTCACGTTCATCGTCGCCAGCACCACCACGTCGAAACGCGCAGCGCGCCGGGCCAGCGACTTCGCTTCCCCGGCCGTCGGATTCTGACGCATGCGCGTCACGGTGAGCTTACGATGACACGCGCGCAGCCGGCTGCCCAGATCGTTGGCTGCAGCCGGCAGCACTAACCACACGTTCGCCTCGGAGCGAATGGGGATGAGCCTGTCTTCGTCGCGCACCTGTGTCACGCTGTCGCGGGCGATACGATCGGCCGTCGCGCGATGCGCAAGATCGCCTAAGACGACGGCGGCCTGGCGCGGATCGGCCGGTTGGTGATCGAGCAAGCCATAGCGCGCTTTGACCGTCAGGATGCGCCGCACCGACTCATCCAGCCGGCGCTGCAACGCCGGATCGGCGTTGACCGCGTCGAGCACGGCCTGATACGTCGTTCGCCGGTCGAGCCGGGTGTAGCCGGTGTCGGCGCCGATGGCCAACACGTCCACGCCCGCTGCGAAGGCGCGCACGGCGATTTCGTTCAACGGGGCGCGGCCGGTGAGCGCGCCCATGAGCAGCGAGTCGCTCACGATCAACCCGTCGTAGCTCAACCGTTCGCGCAGCAGCCCATGTAGGATCTTGGGCGAAAGGGTCGCCGGCGCGTCAGGGTCGAGGCGTGAATACAGCACATGCGCCGTCATGACGGCGTCGGCGCGGGCGCGGGTGAAAGGGAGCACGTCGGTCGCGATCAGCGACTGCAGCGTGCGGCTGACGACGGGTAGGGCAGCATGTGAATCCACATCGGTGCTGCCGTGGCCGGGGAAGTGCTTCACGGTTGCAAGGATGCCCTGCGACCGATACTCATCTACCATCGCCGCGCCCAACCTGGCCACCAGCGCCGGATCGGAGCCGAAGGCGCGCGTGCCGATCACCGGGTTGTTTGGGTTGTCGTTCACGTCGAGCACCGGCGCAAGGTTCATGTTGACGCCAAGTGCGCGAAGTTCCGCCGCCACTGCACGGGCCATCGCGCGTGCATGCGCCTCGGAGCCGGTCGCCCCCAGTGCCATCTGCGACGGGAACCACGTCGCGATGCGCGGCAGGCGCGCCACCTTGCCTCCTTCTTCGTCTATGGCCACGAACAGGGGGATGCCCGCACCGCTGGACTTGGCCAGCGCTTGCGCGTCGTTGATCAGCTTGACGACCTGCCCGGTGCTCCGGATGTTGCCGGCGCTCTCGAACAACACCACACCGCCGATGTGATAGCGCTCGATCATGCGCTTGAGCGAGCGCGACACCTGCGCGCCGGAGAATGCCACCAGGAAGAGCTGGCCGACTTTCTGCTCGGTCGTCATCGTCGCCATGAGCGCCTCGACGCGGTGCGCCACGGCGTCCGTTTTGCCGTGGACGGCGGGTGGGGAGGTGAATGCGACTATCAAGAGGGTTGCGAGGAAGTGTCGGATCACGATGGTGGATTGGCAACAAACGAACGCGCCACGTGCAAGAGCGCGTGGCGCGTTCGTCGAGTCCATTCGATGACCTGGCGGGCTATTGTTCCGGTGCTTCCAGACCAGGCAAGCCGAACCCGCCGAGCTTCGGCATCTGGCGGCGATCTTCGTCCTTGCCGAAGTGGATGACTTCGCCGGCCTCGTTGATTGCCTCGACCGCCAGGCCGAGCGACTGCAATTCCTTCACCAGCACCTTGAACGACGCCGGGATGCCGGGCTCCTCGATCGGCTCGCCCTTGACGATGGCCTCGTAGGTCTTCACGCGGCCCTGAACGTCATCGGACTTGACCGTGAGCATCTCTTGGAGCGTATGCGCTGCGCCGTACGCCTCCAGTGCCCACACCTCCATCTCGCCGAAGCGCTGGCCGCCGAACTGTGCTTTGCCGCCCAGCGGTTGCTGCGTCACCAGCGAGTATGGGCCGGTCGAGCGCGCGTGCACTTTATCCTCGACCAGGTGCGCCAGCTTGAGCATATGCAGATAGCCGACGGTCACCGGCTTATCGAACGGCTCACCGGTCTTGCCGTCTATCAACCGCATCTTACCCAGCGTCGGCAACGGATCGCCGGTCTCCAGGCTCACCTCGTTGGCGCGCTCGCGCAGCTTCTCATCGCTCAGGTTGCCCACCTTGTGCCCCTTCGACTCGAGCCACAAGCGCAGGCAGGCGTTCACGGCCTTGCGGTCGGCCACTTCACGCTCCTTGTGCGAGCGCGGGTCGTTTTCATAGACCAGCAGTTCTCGCGGGTCATAGCCCTTCTCTTTCAACCATTCGTCGAGCACGATGCGGCGCGCATACGTCTCGTCGAGCGTAGCGCGGTCGAGGTCGTAATCGCTATCGGCCAACCATTCGGCGATATAGGCCATGCGGGCGTCGTGGTCGTCGCGCAGCGTCTCGGTGTCCACGCCGTTTTCGCGCAGCGCCATCCACGCACGCTCGGTGATGTCGCGGTAGGCCTGGTCAATCATCCAGGCGCGGCACAGCTCGGCCTCGATCTCGGCCTCCGAAGCGCCGTCGAAGACCGGCGAGATGGCGCGGAAGCCGAGTCGGTCGGCCGCCCAGCCGAGGTGCGTCTCCAGGATTTGGCCGATGTTCATACGGCCGGGCACACCCAGCGGGTTCAGGATAATGTCCACCGGCGTGCCGTCCTCGAGGAACGGCATGTCCTCGATGGGGACGACGCGCGAGACCACGCCCTTGTTGCCGTGACGGCCGGCCATCTTGTCGCCCTGAGTCAGCTTGCGGCGCTGCGCCACGCTCACGCGCACCATCTGGTTCACACCGGCCGGCAGGTCGCGGTGATCGTCACGGTTGAACACCTTGACCTCCACGACTTTGCCGTGCTCACCGTTGGGCAAGCGCAGCGATGTGTCTTTCACCTCGCGGCTCTTCTCGCCGAAGATCGCGCGCAGCAGCTTCTCCTCCGGCGAGAGCTCCTTTTCACCCTTCGGGGTGATCTTGCCGACCAAAATGTCGTTCTGATTCACCTCCGCGCCGATGCGGATGATGCCGTTCTCGTCGAGGTCCTTGAGCGTCTCCTCGCCGACGTTCGGGATGTCGCGCGTGATCTCCTCCGGCCCGAGCTTGGTCTCGCGTGCTTCGGTCTCGAACTTCTCGATGTGGATCGAGGTGAACAAGTCCTCACGGACAAGGCGCTCGCTCACCAGGATGGCATCCTCGTAGTTGCCGCCCTCCCAGCTCAGGAAGGCCACCAGCACGTTTTGGCCCAGCGCTAGTTCGCCATTCTGGGTGCTGGACGAGTCGGCGATGACCTGGCCTTTCTTGATGCGCTGACCCTTCACGACGATGGGATGCTGGTCAATGCACGTGCTCTGGTTGCTGCGGTTGTATTTGCGCAGCTGATACACACGACGTCCTTTACCGCTCTGCACCACGATCTGCCGGCCGGTGACGCTGACGACCTCGCCATCTTCCGCAGCGACGACCACCTGGCCGCTGTCCATGGCCGCCTGCGACTCCATGCCGGTGCCGACGAGCGGCACGTGGGGCTTGAGCAGCGGCACGGCCTGACGCTGCATGTTCGAGCCCATCAGCGCGCGCGAGGCCTCATCGTGCTCGACGAACGGGATGAGTGCCGCGCTGATGCCGACGATTTGCTTGGGCGAGATGTCCATGTAGTCCACCTGATTCGGATTGGCGAACATGAACTTCTGGTGACGCCGCACCGAGATGCGGTTGTCCAGAAACTCGCCTTTGTCGTTGAGCCGGGCGCTGGCCTGCGCGATGGTGAACTTGTCTTCCGTGTCAGCCGACATGTAGACCGTTTCATCGGTGACGTACGGCCGGACGGGGATCTCTTCGATCGTCTTGTAGCGCTGCAGCTTGACGGCCAGTTCGTGGTCAATCAAGGTGCCCGCTTCGGCGATCACTTCGCCTTTGCTATCCAGCACGTCCTCGCGCAGCGTGCGGCCTTCGGTCTCGGATGCCACGTTGGGCACGGTATTCTTCACCTTGCGATAGGGCGTCTCCAGGAAGCCATAGGCGTTCACGCGCGCGTAGGTCGCCAGACGGCCGATCAAGCCGATGTTCGGGCCCTCGGGCGTCTCGATCGGGCAGATGCGACCGTAATGGCTGTGGTGCACGTCGCGCACGTCGAAGCCGGCGCGCTCGCGGCGCAGGCCGCCTGGGCCGAGCGCCGACAGCGTGCGCTTGCTGGTCAGCTCGCTCAGTGGGTTGGTCTGCTCCATGAACTGCGAGAGCTGCGACGAGCCGAAGAACTCGCGCACCGCGGCAACCACCGGCCGGATGTTGATCAGGTTGACCGGCGAAGGCGAGTCGTTATCCGGCATGGACATGCGCTCCTTCACCATGCGCTCCATGCGGCGCAGGCCGACGCGCAGTTTGTTCTGGATCAGCTCGCCGTTGGTCTTCACGCGGCGGTTGCCCAAGTGGTCCACGTCGTCCACCGGCAGCACGCCGTTGTTGATCTGGATCATGTGGCGCAGCAGCTCGACGATGTCGCGCTTGGTGATGGTGCGGTGCGTGCGCGGGATGATGCCTTCGCCGTTCAGGCGCTGGTTCAGCTTGTAGCGTCCCACCCGCTCCAGGTCATAGCGGCGCTGGTCGAAGAGCTGCTGCTGCATGAACTCGCGCGCGTTGTCTAGCGTAGGCGGGTCGCCGGGACGGACGCGCTTGAAGAATTCGATCAGCGCCTCTTGTGCGATGGGGCGCGAGGGCTTGTAAGCCCATTCCGGCTCCTGCTTGAACGTGGCCTCGATGAATTGGTGATCGGGGTTGTTGTCCACGTCGGCGAACAGCGCGCGGATCTCCTCGTCGGTGCCGGTGGTCAAGATGTCCTTGGTAATGCCGTCGTCCACCGCGGCCAACGCGCGCAGCAGGATCGTGACCGGGATGGTGCGCTTGCGGTTGAACTTGAGGACGATGTAATCACTCTTGCGCGTCTCGAATTCCATCCACGCGCCGCGGTCCGGGATGAGCTTCGCTTGGCCGAGCGGCCGGCCGCTGTTCGGGTCTTCGTCGGCACTGAAATACACGCCGGGCGAGCGGATGAGCTGCGACACGACCACACGCTCGGTGCCGTTGATGATGAACGTGCCGTTCTCCGTCATCAACGGGAACTCGCCGAAGTAGATCGTGTCCACCTTGTGCTCGTCGGTCTTGCGGTTGTGCAACGCCACTTTGGCATACAACGGCGCGCCGTAGGTCAAGTCGCGTTCGACGCACTCCTCGATGCTGACCTTCGGCTCCTCGAACCAGTAAGTCAGACCGTATTCCCGGGCCTGTTTGTAGTTGCCGGGGAAGTAGATGGCCATTTCGCCGTTGAAGCTCTCGATGGGCGAAATTTCCTCGAACAACTCACGCAGCAGTTCGTCCTGGAATAACTTGAACGACTGGATCTGCACTTCGATCAGCTTGGGGAGAAGTTGAATATTCGCCGCACGGGCGTATGACTTCGTCGCTCCGTTCTGATACATCGCCATCAATCTACCATCCTTGAATCGTTTGCCATCGTCAGGGCAACTGAACCTGCATCCACGATCGGATGCGTTTTACATGCATGGCGACAGTCACGAGAGACGAACTTAAGGCGACCAGGGGATCCTAGTCGCCTATATCTCTTGAACTGCCTCTTTTTGATGGTCGGAATTATACGCAGTGCGGGTGACGCGTCAAGACCCCCGTTTCAGCGTTTCAGCGTTCAGCGTAGGGTGCATTCGCATATAGGGCAAAAGCGTCGCGCGGTAGGGCGCGGAACAGAGTCCGTGCCCTATGATGTATCGGCAACGGCGCACTACGGACTTGTGCCCCAGGGCGCAGAGCGCATGCTCCCTAACGTCTGCGCTTTGCTCCCTTGGACGAAGGCACCCTTGAGCGCGCGAAGGCCATCATCGAGTCGGCCACGATTTGCCGGCGCGCTCCGTCTCACGGCATCGCCTCCCGGGTCAATCCCGTTCACAGCGTCAGAGCATAGGCTTCGATCAGCCCCTTGGCCCGCGCGATGAACTGGCCGACCGGCATCGCCTTGAGGTCTTCGCCGGTGCGCAGCCGGACGGCGACCGCTTCGGCCTGTGCCTCCTTGTCGCCCACGACGAGCATATACGGGATCTTCATGCTCTGTGCCTTGCGGATCTTGTTCTGCATGCGGTCAGGGCCATCGTCCACCCGCGCGCGGATGCCACAGGCGCGCAGCTGCTTCTCCACGCCGCGGCAGTAGTCTACATGGCGATCGGCAATTGGGATGAGCATCGCTTGAACCGGCGCAAGCCACAGCGGGAAGGCGCCGGCGAAATGCTCGATCAGAAAGCCGATGAAGCGCTCGTGCGTGCCCAATGGCGCACGGTGCAGGCAAAGCGGCGTCTTCTCCTGGCCGTCTTTGTCCGTGTAGGTCAGGTTGAAGCGCGGCGGCACGGCGAAATCCACCTGGTTGGTCGCCAGGGTAAACTCGCGGCCGATGGCGCTGAAGATTTGCACGTCAATCTTCGGGCCGTAGAAGGCAGCTTCATCCTCGGCCTCGTAGAACGGCACGTTCCCATCGCGCATCGCGCGCCGCACCATGTCTTCCGTCTTCAGCCAGAGCGGTTTGTTGTCCACATATTTCTTGCCCAGGCCCGCGTCGCCGTGCAGGCTTAGGCGCATGACGTATTTCTCGATGCCGAAGATCTTGAAGTACTTCAGGTATAGGTTGACCACGCCGAGGAACTCACCCTCGAACTGCTCCTCGGTGCAGTAAATGTGTGCGTCGTTCATCTGCATCGAGCGCACACGCATCAAGCCGAACAGCTCGCCGCTTTGCTCGTAGCGATAGCACGTGCCGTATTCCGCTAGCCGGAGCGGTAGGTCGCGATAGCTGCGCGGCTTGGCAGCATAGATCTTGTGGTGGAACGGGCAGTTCATCGGCTTCAGGTAATACTTCTGGCCGTCCTCCAGCGTCATCGGCGGGTACATGCTTTCGGCGTAATACGGCAGGTGGCCACTGCGCAGGAAGAGGTCTTCTTTGGTCACATGGGGCGTCTTCACGCGTTCGTAGCCGGCTTCTTCCTCTACTTTCTTGGCCAGCGCTTCGAGTTGCTCGATGATGACGCCGCCGTTGGGCTGCCACAGTGGCAGGCCCGGGCCGACTTCGTCATCGAAGAGGAAGATCTCCAGCTCCGCGCCCAGCTTTCGGTGGTCGCGCTTGCGCGCTTCTTCTTGCATGTGTAGATACTGCTGCAGCTCCTCTGGGGTGTCGAAGGCCAGACCATAGATGCGCTGCAGCATCGGCCGGCGCTCGTCGCCGCGCCAATACGCGCCGCTGCTTTGCGATAGCTTGAAAGCGTCGGGGTTGATCTCGCGCGTGTTGGTCACATGCGGCCCGCGGCACAGGTCGGTGAAGGTGTCTTGGGTGTAAACGGTAATCACTCCTGACTCTCGACTTCCTTTGGATGAATCGGGAATCGGGAGTTGGGCGTCGGCTTGCTCGCCCATATCATCTGCCACCCCCTGCGCCAATCCGTCAATCAGCTCTAGCTTGAACGGATTGGCCTTGAACAGCTCGCGCGCCTCGGCCTCGCTCACCTCGCGGCGCACGAAGTCCACGTGCTTGTTCACGATCTCGCGCATGCGCGCCTCGATCCGTGCGAGGTCTTCGGGCGTGAACGGCTTGGGCGTGTGGAAGTCGTAGTAGAAGCCGTTCTCCACCGGCGGGCCGATAGTCGGCTTGGCCTCGGGGAAGAGCTCGGTCACCGCTTGCGCCATGACGTGCGCCAGCGAGTGACGCAGCTTGTAGAGCGACAAGGGCATTCGTTTGCCCTTGCCGAAGACGATCATTTCTTCCGAAGGAGAGTTGGCTATCTGCGACATGTTTGATTCTCACTCACACTACGGGTTCGACATCGTGCGCACCCACAACTGAAAACGCCCCCGGCCCACCATGGGGCGAGAGGCGTTCGATCTCGCGGTTCCACCCAATTTCGGCAGTTGGTAACCGGTAACGGGTAATTTGGTGTGGATGATCGGCGCCGATCACCCGTGACCAATTACTAACTGACCACCTTTTGTCGCGCTAACGGGCGAACCCGGCTGGCCTTGCTGGCTCGGCCAACGCTCGCGGAGGGTGCACTTGCGCCGCTGGTTGCCATCACTCTCACCCAACAACGGCTCGCTGAAAACTGCGCTGCGCAATGCGTGTTCCGCTCGTCGCTTTGGCTTGTGTAAATGATTATACGCCCGACCCGGTTGGTGGTTGGTGGGGTTGGTGGCGTTAGTGGGGTGCATCTTTTCTATGGGATAGAGCGAACGGGTAGGACTGCAAGATGACGTGGAGCTACTCGCGCTTGAGTCTGAAACGGAGTAGCTCCTCAATAGACTTGCCGGATCACCGTCACATACGACTTGAAGCCATCTACCGCGCACAGAATCGGTCGTCCGGCCGCGGCACGCTGCTGTCCGGCGAGAGGAACCGCGCGGCCCGAGTGAGCTGCGCCAGTAGTCATGCATTACTTCGCTGATCAGCGAACTACGTTTACCTTCAAGGAGCCAAAATCGCCCGGCCAAGGTTTCAGCACTGACAAAGCCTTCTGACCATCGTCGCCAAACCATTCCAACGCCTTAAAACTACGCATCATCATCTCAAACCCTCCCGGTCTGACATAAACAATCTCGTTCACCTTAAAATGTCCGCTCAGGCTTACATCTTCGAGTTCATTACTCGTGAATCTATGAACTACCACTGTGCCTGTTGCTGGATACCATAGATTGAACTCGAAAATGTAGACATCGGCCTTGAGTTGGTAATAGGCTTGATAGTGTGTCGGTTGACCAAAACACCTAACAGCATCACTGATGGTGAATTTCACGTTAGCGTTGGGCTGTAGACTGATAAATCGCTTTCCTTGCTTGCCCAGGTAGATTGTGTATCTGCCCCACGTATATTCCCAAGAATATGCTACTGCTCCATCAATGTAGTCCGTTCTATTTCGATGCCCCCAATTTGCTCCTTGGCCTTTCATCAGCCATTTCAGAGCTTCATCGGGTTCAACTGAGTCTTCTAACAAATCGAGCGTCCTCAATTCACGCAGATCATCGCATCGAAGATGACGCTCATTAGCGCATCCTGCTAAAGCGGTAATCAGAGCGACAAGGAATACACCGAGTGGTCTGCTCATTTCGATTTGTGCACCTGAAGCTGCGAGGCCAAGAAATCAGCGTTTCGCCTCGTAAGAGATGGATCGTCGTATACCCACGCTGCAAAGGCATATGCGAAAGCTTCGTCGTGAGGATCTGTGCCATGCGGAGACGAGCTGCTGCGGCTCGGTCTATCGGGTAACCAGTCTTGCAAGCGTGGAGAGAAGAATGCGCTGATGATCTCAAACACGCCTGTTGGGCGATATGGAGTGTTGTAGTTGATCACGTGTCCGATTTCGTGAGCGATCACAGCCCGCAGGCTTTCAGGATTCAGAATCCTTTGTCCTTCCCGACTGAGATTGCCGTAGGCCACGAAATCACTGCGTGACGCTTTGGAGATAGCATCGCATCTAATGCAGTTAACTTCAAACCCAAAAGGCATCAACACAACTTCACCCACGATCTCGCCACCTCCCACCAGTTGCTTCAGACGGTCTACTCCTCCGACCTTGTAGGCGATGTCAGCTATAGTCTGACCGAGAATTACGGATGCCTTGTCAAGTTGCTCGACTGGTCTGAATCCAGACTCGCGTAGCAACCTGTTCAAGTCATGAAGAGATCGGAAGCGTGCTTGTCCCCTCCTGAATACATACGTCTTCCCATCCCAGAAGTATCCACGACTCTCCCAGCAGGTTTGGTCGTTTGCGGCACAGTCTGCGTGCCCACTGGGGTCAATGCGCACCAGCGGCGAATTGCGCGCATACGCATACCGATTCAGCGCCTGCGGGTCGTCCGGCCGCGGCACGCTGCTGTCCGGCGAGAGGAAGCGGCCGAACAACGGCGAGTAATAGCACGCGTTGCCGGAGCGCAGCGGAGGTCCCCGCAGGGGATAGTCATATAGCCCAACACTGGCTTCTAGCCGCTGGCCGGTGAAGCAGCGTCGTTGGGGAGTGTGCTGCTCCTGCGGCAGCTTCAGCTTATCACTTAGGAAGCTTAAACGTGCACTTCACTCGTCGGCCATCGTGGATAATCTCTTTCGAGCAATCACCCGATCAAAAAAACGCAGGACTTCATATACATCGCGAAACTTCGCATCACCGCCCACGACTAGCACAGTAAGCTTTCTTTTATTAGTCAGATGAAGTTCAATCCGATCGGCCACATGCTTGTCGTCTTCAGGTATCGAGACTTCTAAGATATCCGTGTATGGCACAAACATCCAAACCGAGGATTGATATGTGTAAATCCCATAAGCACTGACGATAATTGCGTTGTCTTGACTTCCCGGCACATTCTCGTAAACGCCTATGAGTTCATCCTCAGAGACGAGCTCTACGTCCCTTCCATATGCAGGAAAGTGTTCATCGTCTACCGTGTAGAAGCGCCGCAATGGCTTGAGGATGCGGTATGCGCGAATCTTTACGGCGTCTTTCATATGGCCTCCGTCAATGGAACTCTCCTATTTCAGGGAGATTTCAAAGAAATCCCTTCCACCCTCGCTAATCAAATCGTAACGCCGCTTCAGCACCCCGTATAGTCTTTCATTCGCAATCGAAGCCTCGACCCGAAGCACATCCGCGCCATACGATTGTGCAATTTGCTTCAGGCGGCTGAGCGCCTCAAAAGGTTTCTGGATGTCACCTCGAATCATCTCCACATACACGGTAGCTCTAGATCCAGCGACCGTAATTGATGCTCTAAATTCTTGAACTTGGCCCTGGAGGCCAAGCTCTCTCGCTGTTAGTTGTCGAGAAAGGTTCTGTGCAGTTTGCACCACATCTCGAACCTCATTCGTCGGATCGCCGTCTTTGGACAACTCCTGCGCCGCCTTGCCGGCGCCTCCACTGCCCAACAGCCGCAGTAACGACCCGATCAGCCCGCCGATCCTGCCGCCTTTGCCTTCTCCCTCCCCCTCGCGCTTGGCAGCAAACAGGGGCATCTGCGTGCCGTTGTTCAGCATCACCGGCGTTGGCTGTGCCGAGAGCGCCTGGCCGGCTTGCTGCTCGTTCAACAACGGAGGCGTGCTGGGTTGGCAGAGCTGCGGCGCCTAGTCACATAAGAAGCGCTTGAGAGGATCTTTCTCGGCGTGCCCGGACGGGTCGGTGTATCTCAGCGGGTTGTTGAGGACGTAGGCGTAGCGGTCGAGCGCCTGCGACCGCAGGGAGTCCCCGTGGGACGGGTCGTCCGGCCGCGGCACGCTGCTGTCCGGCGAGAGGAACCGGCCCAGCACGGGTGAGTAGAAGCGCGCATCGTAGTGATACAAGCCGCCCAGCTCCGGCTGCTCGCGCTGACCGGTGAACTTCCGGTCGCTGAAAGGCAGGTTCCGCTCCACCCGCTTCTCGCCATACGGCGTTTCCGACGGCGAGGGCTTCGTATTGGCAGGAGCCTGCTATCTTGCTAGCTTGATGCCCAGTGGATTGATGTCCAAATACATAGCCAGCAAGATCAGCATGTAGAAGACAAATACAACGCTTGTCAACAGACCAGCGACCAAGGATATTAATCTGCCAAGTGGTCTCAATGGCTCAGGATACAGCATCATCAATAATCTAAATCCACGCGGCCCGATAAATCTCCTAAGCGATGTGTGCACCCGAGTCTCGTGACTAGAAGTAAGTAAAAATTGACTGAAGAAAATCGCTGCCATGAGCAGTATATACACTCCAAACAGTAGACTGACCAGTAAGCTCAGTAACATCTTGCAACCTCCTAGAAAGCATTCGCCTTGGTCGCGAATGCTTTTCTTCACCATGCAAACACTTCTCTCCGTTCGTCGTTAATCAGACCTCAGCCTGACACTGCGCGTGTGTAAGCTATGGAATCACGCTGAAGCAACCTGAGCGATCACAACTAGGAAGGGGAATAACCACACCCTGACTGCCGAACATGAGTAGCGGAACCTGTGCACCAACGCCAACGTAGGCACCTAAACTCGCTCCAACCTCTCCACCGAAGCTTGCAGCCGGACTCCATACCAGTTGCCCGCCCAGTATCACACCTGCTCCCACGTTCAGCGAAACACCGGTCAGGAACTCTTGACGGGTTACCGCCGGATCATAAGCTCTGCCCGTGAGTCCTTGAACAAATCCGCCAGGCGCTCCAAAGCTCCTATCTACAATGCCGCCGAAGACGTTGAGCGCAAATCCTAAGCCCAGACCCGGGCCGGCAGTGATATACAAATTCCCGACCTGATCCCGTGTGCCGCCGAAAGACCCTAGTGGAGTAACCAGGTTAACCGACATATAGTCGAAACCAGAAGAACTCATGATGCCTACTGTGCCAGCGGTTGATTGTGCTTTGCTAGTAGGCTGTTGCTTCTTGGATGAGTATGCATTGGCGCTTGATGAATTCGCAGGGCCGATTGCGGATGCAGAAGATGTGTCTTGCACACGTAGGCTGGGTTGATTGCTAAAGAACGGATTTGACGATTTGGGTGTGGGCTTCGAGGTGAGTTTATGCTTTGCACCAAGCACATCTGGTGATGGCTTACAAGCTGGAGATGACAGCACAGGACAGTCTGCATGCCCACTGGGGTCAATGCGCACCAGCGGCGAGTTGCGGGCGTAGGCGTAGCGGTTGAAATCCTGCGGATCGTCCGGCCGCGGCACAATGCTGTCCGGCGAGATGAACCGCCCCAGCTTCACACATCTTGTTCTGGCCAGGCCTATCGAGGCATATCGCCTATACCAGATGTTCTGTGTCGCTCCTCAAGGCTGAGAACAGCCATCCAAAAGACTAGCGCTGCCGACCAAGCACCACCCAATAGCACGACAAAAGGAATTACTCCAAGCCAAGAGAAGTTGAAAGCAAAGAACCACTCGACCGGATGGCCCGCATCCAGCACTTGACCGCCGCCGAGATACTCTGACACCAAAGGGATGATATAGAGCAGAAGCTCAACCGCTAGAAAGAGCCCCACAGCCGTCCATCCAACTCGCCCTAGTAGCTTCTGCCCAAACCAATGGTGAAATCCCTGAGGCGTCTCACCATCTGGCAATGCCACGCGCTGCTCTCGAAGAGCATAAATTGCTAGCCAGAGCACAGTTGATGCCAGCCACGCACCACTACAGAACAGCACAAAGAAAGTCGGTCCAAGCCATATAAAGTTTAAAACGACGAGTGATACCAGTGTCGCAATCGCCGGCGGATAGGTATCACCGGGTTGTGTGTGCGACGAGTTAGTAACTAGAAAGTAGATGTAGATTAGCATCTCCCAAGCTATCAACAACCCGACTGCAGTTAGAGCTACTCGTTTTGCAAAACTTGCCATCTCGCCCCTCAACATGAACTACGCCGATGAGGATTGCACTTGGAGAATTTCCTGTTCCAATCGGCTACGGAATACTTTTTGCCTCCTGTTACAACCCCGGTAAAGTTTCCTTTGTTGTCCAAAGTTAGCGTCAGATCAAACTGCGCAATCGGCCGGCGGTTATCCCCTGGCAAAGCCAGCATCGGACCAGTGTTTTGGTCGCCGCCTTGTGACTCGTAGAACCCAATGCCCAAAAACACGGTTTGCCCTGATGCGTCTCTGATCAGCGCCTCGGTGGCGGGAAAGTTATCTCCCACCAGACTCCCTCTCACACGCAATTGCCCCGCTCGCTTGTCCTCAACCATCTCCAGGATGACGTAGGTATCTATCTCCGTTAGGCCTCCAACCGGAAGGAATCCATTTGCGCCGTGGTATTCCGCAGTAACGCTCACCTCGTGGCGTGACCCATCCGCTGACCGCCTAAACGTCGCTGGACTTGAAGGTCCACCGCGACCTAGATTTCGGGAACTCTGGCCATATATGGTATGCGTCGCGCTGTTATCGACCGACGCGCTAGCTGTCTGCCTATCTGTATCAAGGCGCATCTGCAATGCAGTGCGGTAGGAAGCGGCCCAAGCGCTGGAGTAACCTCGATTGTCACCGTAAAAGATAAAACCAAACACGTCGAAGGGAGCAAAGGATCGCACAGTTACATCGTAAGCGAAGTGCCCGCTCGGATCGGTGTGTCTCAGCGGGTTGTTGCGGACGTAGGCGTAGCGGTCAAGCGCCTGCGACCGCAGGGAGTCCCCGTGGGACGGGTCGTCCGGCCGCGGCACGCTGCTGTCCGGCGAGAGGAACCGCCCGAACAACGGCGAGTAACAGCGCGCGTTGCCGGAGCGCAGCGGAGGTCCCCGCAGGGGATAGTCGTAGAGGCCAACACCACCCTCCAGCCGCTGGCCGGCGGCCACGTCCCGCGTGAGTGTAGAGAACGGCGGGATGAAGCGCCAGTCGGTCGGCCACGTCCCGCTAACGTGGCGCACCGAACCATACCGCCCATCCCACAGGGAGGCTTCGCGCTAGCGGCTCTGCGACACCACCCCACCGCCGGCGTCCGTCACTCGCAACTCACCACATCCGCCCCTGATCTGAGTTCGTTATTCGCGTCTCGCGCGCTGCAGCGCACACCTCAGATCAGCTACACGCAACCTCCCCCTGACCACCTCGCTATACAGCGGCTCAAAAATCACATATTGTCTGTCCCTCCCGCCTATCATCGCAGACCAAACTGCGATGCTCTTCGGCTTCCATTGCTTCTCATCGCCGACCTCATCGCTGCTCAGCGCATCAGGAGCAAACTCTACGAATACTTCCCTGGCATTCGTCTCCAAGTTGTACTTCCACACTCTGGGCGACCCATGATCCGGCTCGAGCACCCACTCGTCTGTCACCCAAGGATTTAAGCTGTTCCTGCCTAGCTCCAGTGTAGTGCTGCTCGTCAGGTCCACGTAAAAGCGAGATGCTGACTTGGCGTCGTCACTCAGCACTTGATACGACACTCGTCTCCCCCTTGGCGACAGCTTTGGCCAATATGCACCCCCAGGGATCGGCATCGTCAACAGCGGACTCGCTCTTTCATCGCTCCACCGTCTTACCTCCAGCTGCTGGCCCTTGTCGTGAGTCACCCGTATATACGCCACCAGATCCAGCGACTCCTCGACATCTACATCCCCGCACTGCTGACAATCCGCATGCTCCACACGGCCGTCGAACAAGCGCACATGGGCGAGCGTGCGTTCTGCCTTGCGCTTTGACAGGTAGTACAGTCCGCTCATGGCCCCATCCCACTCCACAACGGCGGACTGCAATTCGATATATGTATCGCTGTCCACGCTGCGCGGCAGCACCCGCGATTCACCCGTCTCCAGGTTGTGGAAGAAGAGAAAGTAACTCGGTGTGATGCCCAGAGGCATAGCTTGTTTGCCCGTTCCGACCAGCCACTCACCGTCGGGTGACAGGTCAAGCCGGATCGGACTGAGTATTCGCAATGGGATCTCTCTGACACAGGCTCGAGGGATCAGCACCTCTTTCAAAGTCTCCGGGAACAGACGTTCCCGCGGGGCGGGGCCGGGATGCGTCGGCATGGGGGTGTGCACGATGCCCAGATCATTGAGCGGCCCCAAACAGCCGCACAGCCCCAGCGTCAAAACCGACATCATCCCCACTAATCGCAACGATGGATTGACCATCAGCTTTCTGTCCTTCCTCCTCATCGCGTCCACCTCATCACTTGATCCGCGGTGGCATGAACCACGCGTGCATCGCCGCGAGTCCACCACCGCGTAAGTCATCGCGCGCACGGTTGTAAACGGGATGGTTCTGTTGCGCAAACCATTCTCTGGCCCGATGTGCATCGGCGGCTAATGCCTGAAGTGACGATTGTGCCGTTTTACGCTGCTCTCTCATTTGTGGATCGCCCGTGTTGTTGGATGTCAACTCCAGAAAGACGGAGAATTCGAAGATGAGCGCCTCGCGTTCGAACTGCTTGGTGGTGAACTCGCGGTCGCGATGGGCGTGCTCCGGCAGCTCGTGCGCCACCTCCCGTTGGAAGGCGTGGAACAGCTCATGCCCCACCAGCGCCACCCAGCGTGCATCGGCCAGCGGGTCCTGCCCGTTCGCCGACGGTGGGACAATGATCAAGTGGCCGCTCCGCTGAGATTGCCAGTGTACATCGCTGCCGAAGTGGTCGGACGCCAGCGGCAGGCTGATCCCGCCGGAAGGCCGGGGCATCACGGCAATCGTCACCTGTTGCAACAGGTCGATCTCTTTGGCGCGTAGCTTGTCGAACATGGCGCGCCCCAGCCGGGTGGATTCCAGCCGGCGTTGCAGTTGGGCTTTCTGCTCGTTGCTCAGGCAACTGAGCACCTGGCAGACCTCGTCGGCTTGGTGCCCTGTTGGGTCGGTGTATCTCAGCGGGTTGTTGCGTACATATGTGTATCTGTTAAGGTCCTGCGGGTTGCCCGGCTCCGGCACCACCGTGTCCGCGCTCACGAAGCGGCCCAGCGCCGGCGCGTAGTAGCGCGCGTTGTAAAAGTACAGCCCGGTCGCATCGCTGCGTTGGCCGGTGAAAGTGATGTCCGTGGGCAGCGTGCCCGTGATCGCCCGCACGCTGCCATAAGGATGATACCACTGCCGCGCCACCACCTGCCCATACCAAATCGTGCCACATCCCGGAATACCGCCCCCGCCCGTGGTCGCATGATCTTCAGTGCCGCACGTCACCGCGCTGGTGGAGCCGAGATGATCCTGATGCAGGAAGTAGAGTGTGCCGGTGCTATTGCCGGGCGGCAGGACGCGCAGGGCGATGGGGCGGCCGGCGGCGTGGTAGTACAGCTTCCACGTTTGGCCGGCGGGCGGGGCGCTGGGGCCGCTCTGGGCGACGGGCCGCGCCGAGTGCTAATCAGGGCTTTAGCAAGGGAGCTATCTCGATGATGACCAGCCGCGACTGACGTTTCTCGGCATAGTCGGTGCTATCCACGGCAACCAATCGTTGCCCGTCTGGCGACCAGGCCGCCCAGTGATAATCACCTTGCACAATCAGCCGTCGGTCGCCTGTGGCAACCTCGATCAGCCACAGCCCGTTCTGCTTGATCAGGTTTCCAAAAGTGGCGGAGAAGGCTAGCCACCGACTGTCTGGCGACCAGGCCGGTTGGTCGGGGTACCGAAAGCCTTTTACTAACTCACGTTACGCAGTCGCGAACTGACTGCGCGACCATAGAATGGCGACATGACACAAGACTTGCTTGACCTGTATAGCGATTATCTGTTGTGCACGTTTGGACAGGCCACGGCAACCGGGTTGGGTCAAGTGGTCGAAGGGAGCGTCAGCCATGACCAAATCACCCGCTGGCTGAGCGGCCAACAGCGCGGCGGGGCGGCGTTGTGGCAGGTGACGAAGCGATTTGTGCGGCAGATTCAAAGTGAGGATGGGGTGCTGATCGTGGACGACACGATCAGCGAGAAACCCTACAGCGACGAGAACGACATCGTGTGCTGGCACTATGATCACACCAGCGGCGAGGTGCTCAAAGGCATCAACCTGATGACGGCGCTGTATCACGTGCCCAGTCGGGGGCTGTCGTTGCCAGTGGAGTTTCGCTTGATCGCCAAGACCGAGCAGTATGTGGACAAGAAGAGTGGCAAGACCAAGCGCCGAAGTCCGATCACCAAGAATGAGTATTACCGCATGATGCTGCAACAAGCGGTGATCAACCAGATTCCCTTCAAATACGTGCTCAACGATGTGTGGTTTGCCGCGGCCGACAACATGAATTTCGTCAAACACAAGCTGAAGAAGGAGTTTGTCATGCCGCTCAAGGCCAATCGCAAGGTGGCACTCAGCGCGGACGACAAGCGGCACGGCATCTACGTGCGTGTGGATGAAGTCGTGATCGAACCAAACACGGTGCGGCCAGTGTATCTGGAAGATGTGAGCTTCCCGCTGCTTTTGGCCAAGCAAGTCTTTACAAACAAAGATGGCTCTACCGGCGTATTGTTTCTGGTCACCAGCGACACCACGCTCACCTACGATGGGATCACCTCGCTCTATCAAAAACGATGGACGATCGAACCCTTCCACAAGTCGCTCAAGCAGAATGCCGCGCTCGAACGCTCGCCTGCCCACACGGTCACGACGCAGACCAATCACATCTTTGCCAGTTTGTGTGCGTTCATCAAGCTCGAGATGCTCAAGCGTAAATCCAAGTCGAATCATTTTGCCTTGAAATCGCATTTGTATCTGCACGCCGTTCAATCAGCTTTTGACGCCCTGCGCCAGCTGCAGCCCGTCACACTGGCTGCGTAACGTGAGTTACTAAAGGCCGGACATCGGTTCCGTCCGGCTTCATCAGGTAGAGGTTATAGACCGCATCCAGCCGGTCAATGCCTTCCAGCCCCTGCTCGGGCGCCCCAAAAAACGCGATCTGTTGACCATCAGGCGACCAGGCCGCCCCATAGGCTTGAGGGAAACCAATGTCGAGCGACTCCCAATGATCTGGCTCTATCCAATATAATTGTTCGTAGAGCGTTCGACCATTGCCGTCGCTGGTAATGCCGCGGGTCATCTCCGGATTCCAAGAATAGCCTCCTGTGCCAACCAGTGGAGATGGGAGCGGATAACTCAGCAAAGGCGTTACTTGCTCCGTGTCCAGATTATACGCCATCATGTACAGCACGTCGCGGAATTCACCCGTCGGGCCACAGCGTAGGATGTAACCCAGTCGGCCATCGGGCAAGCGGGCCGGATCTTCAAAACCATTGCGGTCACAACCGGCCTGATCAGGCAGTGACAGCATTCTTCTCTCACTTCCATCCGGCTTCAGATAATACAACCGAGTACAGAAAACGTGTTGGCAGTCGTCACGGATTCCCACAACCAGTCCCTCATCCACCCAGGTTGGACTACCATAAGCGCCTGGCGGCCCCGGCACGATGACAATCTGAACGGCCATGTTCCGATGCGCAAAGTACACAATACCAATACCGATTACGGCTACCACAAAGACGGGCACGGCCAGCAGGAGCCAGGAGAGTCGCTGCCTCATTGTGTCAGCTCTTTACGGATTGGCCAGGTCAACCACTAACTCAAACCCCTTGGCAAAGTAGTAAGTTGGCCCGCGGCCGAGGGGCGTTTGACTGCTGGGAGTGGTAAACCATTCCCCGGCTGCAAAGCCTGCCAGGCCACCCCCCAGTCCGCCGCCTACCGCACAAGCCACCTTGGCCTGTCCAGGACATACCGCCGCACCAGCAGCCGCTCCTGCAATGCCGAAAAGCCCGGCGCCAGCCGCTCCGCCGCCATACGGTGTGCTGACCATATACCGGTAAGCGTTGCCAAACTGGATAAAGATTTCAATGAGTTGGCCTTCTTCGCCGCCGGGTCGTCCGCCGAGAACCAGATCGGCAAGAGCTACCCCGTAGTCTACGCCTGCCTGCTCGGCCCTTCCCCAGGCAGCCTTCAGCCCGGGTGTGACATTCGGACCGCTTTGAGCGATTTCAACAAAGAAGTCAAACCATAACTGTGCCGCGCCACCACTGTTACTGACCGGAGTGTCACCGCTGTGCAACACCCACCCATTCTGGATAGCTTGTAGCACGCCCGCATCTGCCCAGGAAGCCCAACTGCCGGGTGCCATGTGGCGCAAGATGGGAGACTGTTCGAAGTACTTGATGATGTCAATGATGTTGTTAAACCAGCCTGTGGCGCGGGACAGGCGCATCATCGCTTCCACCCATTTGATTCGATCCGCCGCCGAGAGTTTCTCGAACTCATAGGCGTAACAATCAAAGCGCGTGATGTTGCCCGAAGCGTCGAATTCACAGTGCCCGCTTGGATCGGTGTATCGTAACGGATTGTTGCGTACATAAGCATACCGGTTCAGCGCCTGCGGGTTGCCAGGCTCCGGCACCAGGGGGTCCGCCGAGATGAAGCGCCCCAGCGCCGGCGCGTAGTAGCGCGCGTTGTAAAAGTACAGGCCGGTCTCGTCCGCAATCTGACCCGTGAACGTGCGCTTGGTTGGTAACGCGCCGCTGCTCGCCCGCACGCTGCCATAGGGATGATACCACTGCCTGGCAAGCACAGAACCACTGAGATCAGTGATGACACTGAGGGAGCCAAGATGATCGGCGTGCAGGTAGTAGAGCGTGCCGGTGCTATTGCCGGGCGGCAGGACGCGCAGGGCGATGGGGCGGCCGGCGGTGATCTCGGGACACGCAGCTATTCCCCGCCCTTCTGTTCCCGGGCCTTCTGCACCCTGGGCCGGGCTTCCTGAAGTATCTGATTGGCCTCCTGCACCCAGGCGGTTGCTTCATCCACGGCGCTCGTTATGCCCAGGCTCTCGAACCCGGGCGCATAGGTAACATCGAGGACGATCTCCACTTCATTGGTAGCCTCAGCAGGAACCAGACGAAAGCCGAGCATCTTCAGAGTATCAATTCCGGCCTGCACGAAAGGGGGATCGCCCACGAAAATGATCGCATCACCATATTCACGCCCCATGGTAAAACCAAACAGGGTGCTTTCCCAGTCGATGCACAGGCCATACTCATCCGAAATGAGACGAGTAATGCGGGGCTTGGTGCTTGCCATACGGGCCACACTCCTATTTGACGCGCCAGGGCGGTGGGAGGTTTTGAACCGCCGGCACCGTCAACTTCATCCGACCTTGCCGGACTTGCGGCAGGCCCGGCTCTACGACTTGATTGATCTGCCAGCAGGCCCACGTGGAGCAGTTGAACGTGTTGGGAAAGTTATCCGGGTTCCAGGAGTAGGAATAGTTGCGTGGGCCGGGCTCCCCAAGAGACGCCCGGAGTTGCTGCGCTTCGGCGACGGAGACCTTCCGTGAAGCAGAGACCACGCCCGGCATTCCTACCTGCTTCAGCATTCGATAGTCGTCTCGGACTTCGCCGGGAACGGCATGGTTGAAGAGGTAGTTGGGGTCATCACGAGGCACGTAATCCTTTTGCGGATAGAAGCCTCGCACCTGCGTGCTGTCACCTATTGTAGTATAGACGGTAATGTGACCCGGATCGTCCGATCCGAATAACTTGCTGGGGCGGGCGATCACGCCTATTTCGGCGGCATTTTCAGCCTGGTTGATGATCCTGGTGGCATCGGCGGCGGTATTGGCTAGATCGCCGGCGACGTTCGCCGCCTTGGCCGCGCCCCGGACCAGCCCGACGCCTGCCGGGACGTAGGGGGTAACCGCCAGGGCAATATCGAGCGCCAGCCAGCCTGCATTCTCCCAGGTTGGGTCCGCCGCAAACTGCGCGGCGGACAGGGAAACGCTGACGCCGTCAACCAGCCAGTCCAGGGGGATGTGCCCGCTCGGGTCGCGGTAGCGTATCGGGTTGTTAAGGACGTAGCTGTACCGGTTCAGCGCCTGCGGGTTGCCCGGCTCGGGGACGATGCTGTCCGCGCTGATGAAGCGCCCGAACAGCGGGGAATACATCCGCGCGTTGTAGTCATACAGCCCAACACTCCCCTCCAGCCGCTGCCCCGTGAACCGCCGATCCGTCGGCCACGTGCCGCTAACGTGGCGCGCCGAACCATACGGCGTGTAGCGGCTTTGCGCCACCACCCCACCGCTCGCATTCGTCACCAGCGAGGCACTGCCCAGATGATCCCCATGCAGCCAGAACACGCCAGACGAATTGCGCATCGCCACCCTCCATGCGGAGGGCAAGCCCCGTTGCCCGTTGAAGTAGTAGTAGTTCGTCCAGCCCGTGCTGCTGTTCCACTCCGCATGCGGGCCGACGTAGATCGTGGTCTGGCCGTTGTGCGTCTTGCGCACTAGCGTGCCGTCGGCGTCGTAGAAGTAGCGCACGTCCTGCCCGTTGCCATACACCCGCGTCACCTTGTTGTCCGCGTTCCACTCCTGCGTGAACCACACCCCGTTGTCCCACCGGCTCACCATGTTCCCGTTGGCATCGTAGCTGGCGATCACCCCCCAATCGCAATGCGTCAGCGCGTGCGGCTTGCCGGGGTGTTGATAGGACAACGCCCCGCCGCACACCCCGGTCTTGAACGTCATCCGCCCGATCGCGTCGTAGCTGTAGCTCTCGCTGTAGCCCGGCCAGCCCACCTGTGGCGCCACGCCCGTCAGCCGATCGAGGTCGTCGTAGCTGTAGGCCAGCCGCTCGCCGGTCGTCCGGTCGCCGCTGAAGCGGATGTTGCCGACGGCGTCGTAGGCATACACCAGCTTCAACAGCGCGCCGGCGGCGCTGCTTTCGTCGTCGCAGTTGCCGCTGCTGGTGGCCACGCACAGCCGGCGCAGCCGCCCGTAGCTGGTGTTGCCGGCGTTCGGGTATTCCAGGTCGCTGCCGTAGTGGTAGCGCTGCGTGCGCGCGCCGTTGCCGTGATCCATCCGCGTCAGCAACCCCAGCGCGTTGTAGGTGGCGTTCGACACATAGACGCTCGCGCCGCTCAGGCTGCGCGGCCGCATGGCGTCATCGTAGCCGGTCGTCACCACCTCGCCGTTCGGGTAGATCATGCTCGTCACCCGGTCGGCGCTGTCGTAGGCGAACTGGACGTCGAACGTCCCAGGGACACCGTCCACCGAGCGAGTCTCTTTCTTCACCCGCCCGCGGGCGTCATATTCCCAGCGCGTCCAGGTGTTGGTGCCCGTCGCGCCGTTAAGCACCTGCGCGATGGTGCGCCGCCCGACCGGATGCGCACCGCTCGTCCACCACGTGGCATCGTAGGCGTAGCCGGCGATGTCCACGCCGTTGACCGCCTTCTTGGTCAAACGATTGAGGGCGTCATACGTGAACGTCAGCGTCTGGCCTTTGGCATCGGTCTGGCCGATCAGGTTGCCGTTGGCATCATAGGCGTAGCTCCAACTGCCCATGTTCGGGTCGCTCATGCTGATCTTGCGGCCCAGGGCGTCGTAGCCGATGGTGGTGACGTAGCCCAGCGCGTCGGTCACCCGGGTCAGTTGCCCCAACCAGTCATACGCGTAGTGCGTCTGGGCATACAGCGCGTGCGTCCCCGCGTCGAAGTTGCCGGTGTATTCCTCCACCCGCACCAGGCGTCCCAGCCCGTCGCTGACCCACACCTTGGTGCGCCCCAGCGCGTCCACCCCCCGCCGGCGCGCCTCGACGCCGCCAGATTGCCCATACAGCGTGCGCGTCGCTGCCCCGTCCGGCCCGACCACCCGCGTCACTCGCCCCAGCAGGTCATATTCGGTCAGGGTGTGCGGCCGCCCATCCCAACCGCCCGGCCGGCTGAACCCCCAACTGAAGCCTTCCAGGGCCGGCACGAAGCGGCGCACCTCGCGGCCCAGCGCGTCGTAGGTGATGTTCACCACCTGCTGCTGCGCCCCGTTGATCGTCTCGCTGCGCGTCTGCACCGGCCGCCCCAACCCGTCGTAGAACGTAAACGTCGGGTGCACGCAGCCGCCGCAGCCGGCGGCCTCGCGCTGCCAGGTCTCCACCTTGAACGGCGGGCTGATCGCCGCCTGGTCGGCGTCGCTGTAGGCGTAGCTCAAGGTCGGGTAGCCGTCGCTGTCGCCGGGGCGCACCACCGCGGTCACCCGCCCCCACACGTCATACCAGTAGCGCTCCTGAACCTGGTTCGGGTCGGTGACCGAGGCCAGCGCACCCCACGGCTGCCCCGCCGGGCGCGCCACACCGTCTACCCCGAAGTAGGCGTAGGCAGTGGTGTGGTTCAGCGGGTTGCGCACCCACAGCACCTTCAACGTCACCGGGTCGTAGCCGGCCGTGCTGGTGTGGCCGCGCGGGTCGGTGATCGCCGTCAGGTTGCCCTGCCCGTCGTAGCCGTAGGTCTCGCTCACCCAGAACTGGCCCTGCCGCCCGCGCTCCACCCGCGTCACCAGCCCGCGCACCGGCGCGGTGGAGTAGTGCGAGTGGCCGTCGTAATACACCAGCGTCTGCGTGCGCAACTGCGGGATGTCGGCGTTCTCGTGAATGCCGTTGAAGCGGTTCTCCCACGCCACCCGCCCGACGACCCACCGCGTCCAGTTGTGGGTGTAGCCCCAATGCGTGCTCAACTCGTCGCCGCCGCGATGCCAAAAGCCGCGCCGGAACTCGGCCGTGGGATTCCCCAATCCGTCCACCCGCCGCTCGACGCGGGTCATCAGCACCCCGCCGGGCGGCACGTTGCCGGCGGCGTAGCTCAGGTCGCCGAAGGGGAATTCATCCGTCACCGCTGCCCAGCTCAGCCAGGTGCCCGCCGGCTGGCCCGGGGCCGGCTCGTTCACCCCATACCACACTCGGCCGGCGCGCAGCACCGTCCCGCCGTCGGCCGAGTAGTGGCGCGTGTCATACACCTGCCCCAGCCAGCGCCGGTCGGTGTGCGTGTCGGTGCGCACCACGCTCAGCGGGCTGCCGCCCTGCGGGCTCACTCGCTTGACCAGCGTGCCGTAGCCCATCAGCCCGCCGCGCGACTCCGGATACACGTCGTCATGCCCCAGGTGGCACGGGCTGCCCGCGTCGTTCCAGCACGGGTTGGAGAACTCGTAGGTCTCGACGGTCACCCCGCCCAGCCCGTCGCGCAGCGTGCGCTGGTTGACGTGGAAATACGTCCGGTCGTTGCGGTAGCCCTGCCAGTAGCCGAACTCCACCCGCCCGCCATAGCCGTTGTTGATCGCCCGCACCAGCGTGTCGTTGGCGTTCTGGTATTCGAAGGTGATGTTCGGCAACTGCCGCCAGCCGTTGATGCCGGTGTCCCACGCCTGCGGGGTGATGCGCGCCACGCGGGGGTTCCACGGTGGGCCAGCATAGCCCAGCTCGTAGCGCCGCAGGCGCCAGGCATCCTGTGGGCAATTGTCCGGTTCGCCGGCGATGTAGCGACAACTCCAGATCGCGTGCAGGCGCGCCGGCGAACCGGTGTATTGGAACTGCACCACATACCCCCGCGGCGGGCTGCTGTGCCGGTTGCCGTAGCGGATGTAGCTCAGCCGGGTGTTGCTCTCCCAGTCCGCCCCCATCTGCCAAGACGATTGCCCGTCCACCATGCCGTTGTCGCCGCTCATCGGCTCTTCGGCGTAGACCCACTCGGCCGACCAGCCGCCCGTGACGGCCGGGTCGTCGCGCCGCGGCGAATACACGTAGCGCAGATACCAGGTCTGGTAGGCGATCAGGTTGCCGTTGCGCTTGCGGAAGACCTTGGTGCTGGCGGCGTCCGTCCCGAAGGCGTAGCGCGTCCCATCCGCCGTCCACACTTGCCAGTAATACGGCGCCGGCACGCCGAAATCGCTGAATCCTCCGAACGGCAGCGCCGTCCCGTTGCACGACGTCCCGAACGTGCAGCGATACACCCGCACCGGCGCGTAGTTCTGGGTCACGAATTCGTCCGCCCCGTTGGCGCTGCCCTTGTAGATCAGGTTGTATTCCACGCCGCCCAGGCTGAGCTTGTATTGGTCATTGGTGATCAGCTCGTAGTATTGCTGGAACAGCGTGCCCCACTGCGGCGACCAGGTGGTGTACTGGCGCTTCTCCAGCTTCACCCCTCGGCGCACGTGCGGCACGTCCAGGCTCCAGCCTGCGCCCATGCGGTAGTCATCGCCCGAGCCGCCGCCTTCCGCGCCGGCGCTGGAGTAGGCGATGGCCAGGTTGGGCTGCACCCCGTCAGGCAGCTCCGGCAGCTCGATGCTCTGGGCGTAGGTGGCCGACCCACGAAACGGGCTCACCCCGCCCATGTTCGGGGCGAACTTCCACGGCTCCGGCCGCCCGGCCGGCACCTGGAAGATCACGGTGTAGGACGAGAAGTGGCGCAACGGCGCCGTCAACACACCCTGGGCGGCGTTGAAGTGCGCCGGCACGGGTTCGTAGACGACCTGGTGCACCTCGACGGTCTTGGCGCTGCCGTCGGCCAGCTTGGCCTGCTCGGTGCGCGTGCTCACCCGCTGGTAGGCCAGCGCCGGCTCGACGCCCGCGGCCAGCAGCGCCTCGCTCAGCAGCCCGCGCAGGTCAACGGTCGCCGTCACCGGCGCGGCGAAGACCAGGTCCGGCTCCACGCGGAAGGTCAGCGCGGGCAACCCGCCGGCCTCGGCGCGCTCCAGGAAGACGCTGCTGCGCAGCGCCACGCGCGACGCCAGCGCGCCGGGGGCGAAGGCGAGCGTCACCCGCCCGCCGGGCAGCACGAGCGTCCCGCCCTCGGCGGACAACGCCGCCTCGGCCGGTGCGGCGCCGATCACCACCGCCTGCGCCAGCGCCTCGACACTCAGGCCGCCGGCCTCGCCGAGCTGCACCTCGGGGATGACCTTGAGCGTCACGCTGTCTTCGTCCCGCTCAGGCGCACCGGCTTTGACCGCGCTCGCCTGCACCTGGAAGGGGAACTCGGCCAAGCCGGTCTGATCCACGCCGGCCTTCGCCCAGCTCAGCATGCGCGTGGCGGGGTCGTAGCTCGCCTCCTGGGCGCTGCCGGGCACGTAGTCCAGCCCCTCCGGCAGGGTCAGGCGCACGCTCAGGCCCTCGAGCGGCCGGCGTGCACGCAGCACCAGCGTCGCGGCCAAGGTCTCGCCGGGCAAGGCGTAGGCGGGGTCGAAGGCGACGTGGGCGCGCAGCACACCCTCCGGCGGCAGCAGCTCGGGCAGCGGGGCGGCTTCCGCGGCGAGGGGTGGTTCGGCCGCCGGGCGGCCTGGATCGCCGGCCAATTCGGGCAGGCGTTGAAGGGCAGGGTCGGCGGGTGGCTGGGCTGACGGGTCGAACAGGCGGTTGAAGTCGGGGTGGCCGGGGACGATCACCGCACCGAGCGGGTCGTAGTTCACCGGCCGGGCCGGCGCGCCGGCGGACTCGACCGGCGCGGCTACGCCGGTCTCGGCCGGCGGCGTTTGCGGGGGGGGGGGTGAACGAGAGCGACATCAGCGCCAGGGCGGCGCTCAGCACGAGATTCAAACCTGCTTGCGAGCGAAGGCGCACCGACACGCACCGCGACATGCTTCCCTCCTGTGAATCAGCCGGCAGATGGTCTCTCTTACGGCACGGGAGTATATGCCCGCGCCGCTGGGATGCAAGTGGTGCATTTCAAAATGGGGAAGCGCGGACTGGCCCGCAGCGGTATTCGCTTCGGTCGCGCCGGGATCAATCCCAGCGCCGAGCATACAGGCAAGCCGCGCGCATCCCGCCCCTTTCCGCCCAGGCGTTTACGCCGGGACAGCTCTACGTCTGCCCTCGTCGGCGAATGCACCTGTGTATCCGACCGATATGGATTGTGTATAGAATCCCCGCATGCCGACGCGCAAAACCCAGGAGCGCAAGGAACGCACTGTCCGCATCGGGCTGGTGCAGCAGCGCTGGCATGCCGACCCCGCCCGGCACGCACAAGCATTGCGCCGCAGCACGCTGGCCGCCGCAGCCCGCGGCGCACAGTTGGTCTGTCTGCAGGAACTCACGTTGCATCGCTACTTCGCCGACACGAAAGACCCCGCACGCTTCGCCTTGGCCGAACCGCTCGGCGACGGGCCGACCAGCGCGCTGTGTAGCCGGCTGGCGCATGAGACCGGCGCGTTCGTCGTCGGCTCGCTATTCGAGCGCGCCGATGGATGCTATTTCAACACCGCCGTCATCTTCGACCCGCGTGGCAACCTGCTCGGCTTCACCCGCAAGCAGCATATCCCGCGCGGCAGCGGCTATCATGAGGATTATTACTTCACACCCGGCGACTCGGATTATCCGGTGCACGATCTGGGATTCATCAAGATCGCCGTGCCGACGTGCTACGACCAGTGGTTTCCGGAGATGGCGCGCATCTGCGCGCTGAAAGGCGCAGAGCTAATCGTCTATCCGACCGCCATCGGCTCCGAGCCGGACTTCCCCGGCTTCGACACGCAGCCGCGCTGGCAAACGGTGATGATCGCCCATGCCATCGCCAACGGCGTGTTCGTGGCAGCGGTCAACCGCACCGGCGATGAGGGCGTCGTGCGGTTCTACGGCTCGTCGTTCGTATGCGATCCGACCGGCCGCATCATCGCCCGTGCGCCGCGCAGCCGGCCGGCCGTGCTGGTCGCCGACCTGGACTTCGGGGCGATGAGCTTCTGGCGCAACCTCTTCCCCCTGCTCGAACAGCGCCAGCCGCACACCTATCGGGCGTTGGTCGGCGAATAAACTCTCACTCGCACGGGCGCGTGGCGAGCAGCGCGTTTACGTCTTACGTTTTACGTCTTGCGTCCTCCGTCGTTTGTGTAAATTTATGTCTCGAAATTTGCATTACGTCAAAAGCTTGGGTATCCTCACGGCATGCATTGGGAAAGGGCCTCGGAAGACATTTACATCTTCACCAGCGACCGTTATGCGCAAGTGACCGCCAGCCTGATCGTCTCCGGCAACACGGGCATCTTGATTGACACGCTCCCTTTCCCGAGCGAAACGGCTCAGATCGCCCTGTTCGCCCGCAAGTGCTGTCCCGACGGTGTGCGCTTCATCATCTACACCGGACACGAAGCCGACCACGTATACGGCGCCTTTCTCTTCCCAAAAGCCGAGATCATCGCGCACGAAATGGCGCGCGAGATTTTGATCGAGCGCGGCTTCGCCGCCCTGCAGCGCGCCAAGGAACAATCGCAAGAATTCGCGCCCATCCAGTTGCGCCTGCCGACGTTCACTTTCACCACGAACAGCGTCACGCTACGCCTGCCGGGCAAGACGTTGGAGATCATCCACACGCCCGGCCACACGTCCGACTGCGTCTCGGTGCTGCTGCACGAGGAGCGCCTCTTGTTCGCCGGCGACACCGTCATGGCCCTGCCGACCATCACCAACGGCGACCCCGAGCAGCTCAAGAAGTCGCTGGAGACCATCGGCGCCATGCAACTGGAGAACATTGTGCAGGGGCACGGTGAGATCATCCTGCGCGGCGAGATCCGCGACACGCTGCGCCGGCAGGTCAACTATCTGGACAACCTGCGCAGCAAGGTGCAAAAGCTGATTGACGCCGGTGGCAGCCGCGACGACGCCAAAGCCATCACCATCGAACAATGCGGCATGCCGCGCGTGCTGCTGAACGGCGCCGTAGTACAACTCCACCTGGCCAACGTGCTGGCGACGTACGACCGGCTCATGGCCGCGAAGACCGCCGAAACGGCGCGCCCGCCAGCCGCCGCCGAAAAGCCGAAGGCGGCCAAGAAGCCAGCCGCAACGAAACCGGCGGCTGCGAAGAAAGAAAAGGCGAAACCGGCGCGCGCGAAGAAGTCAAGTACTAAACAGGCGACGCAAAAGCGAACGTCGAAGCCGAAGACGGCAGCCAAGAAGGCGAGCACGCCGGCCAAGCGCAAAGCAGCGCCGCAAACCAAAGCATCGAAGAAGAGCAAGGGTAAAGGACGGTGAGCCGGAATGAGCGTCCTGCAAGCCGCGCTCATCGCCCTGTTCTACGCATTCGCCCGCTCGGCCTTCAACGCCGGGCTGGGTGGTTATGTGCTAGCGCAGCCGCTCGTCGCCGGCACCATCGCCGGCGCGCTGCTCGGCGACCCGATCCGCGGCGCACAAATCGGCGGCGCGCTCAACCTGGGCACGCTTGCCCTTAGCCAACTCCGCGTGCAAGTCGGCCCGGACGTGGCGCTGATCGGCTACGTGGGCGTGCCGCTGATGCTACTGAGTGGCCTGCGCCCTGAGTCGCCAGAGACGGCAGCACTGTTCGGCGCGTTGGTCGTATTCGGGGTCGCGCTGAACTTTGCGCGCGGCATGTTCAACACCGTGGTCGCGCACTGGGCCGATTACTTCGCCGACCAGGGCGACATCAGCATCGTCGCGCTGCTCAACGTCGTCCCCACGCAGATCTGGGTCGTGCTGACGTCGTTCCTGCCGGCGCTGTTCATCCTGCTGTTCGACGCGCCGACCATCGCCGGCATCGCCGCGTCCATCCCGGCATGGATACAACTGGCGATGGACTGGAGCCGCCATCTGCTGGCTGCGCTCGGCATCGCCATGAGCCTGCGGCTGGTCATGCAGGGCAGCAGTATCGCCTACTTCTTCCTGGGCTGGCTGAGCGCGCCTTACTTAGGCCTGGTCCAAGCGACGCTCCTCGGCAGCAGCATCGCCGTCATCCACGCCTTTCTGGCCCGCCGGCGCACCGAGGCGAACGCGGAGATGCTCGTCGCCGACGTGCTGCCCTCCGATCAGGCCGAGGCCTACTTGCCGGAGCAGCGCTTGTCGCCGGCGGAGCTGCAATCTTCGTTCGTGTTGTGGATGTTCTTCCACGACGCCGGTCTGAACTTCGAGCGCTTTCAGAACATGGGTTTCGCCGCGGCACTCGCGCCGGCGGCCAAGCGGCTGTGCGAGATGGCCAGCGAGCGCGTCACGTTGCTCCGGCGCGGCTTGACGCTGTTCAACTGCGAGTGGACCTTCGGCGCGTCGCTGGTCGGCGCGCTCATCGCCCTGGAGGAACGCCGCGCCAACGGCGAAGCGATCAACGACGCCGAGTTGGTCGGTGCGAAGACGGGCGTCATGGCCGGCCTGGATGTGATCGGCGGGACGGTGATGCTGAGCGCGGTCGGCTCGCTGCTCATCGCTGCCGGCGTGGCGCTGGCGGATCGCGGCAGCTTGATCGGGCCGTTCATGTTCGCGTTCGTCCAATCGGCGCTCGTGCTGGCGGCCGGATTCGCCAGCTTTCAACTTGGCTATGCCCAAACGCGCCGCTTCGGCGACTGGGCGCGCGCCAACAACTGGTTGCGCCCGGCTTTGTTCGGCGCGATGCGCCTGGGAGCATTTACGCTAGGCGCACTGGTGGTCGTGCTTGTGCCGATCACGCTGCCCGGCGCAGGCACAATTCAGATTGGCGCGGCGCAGCTGGCCGTGCAGACGCGCGTGCTGGATGCGATTCTGCCCGGCGCGTTGCCGTTGGCCGCTACGCTGGCCATGGGGTGGCTGATGCGCTATCGGCGGGTGAGCCCGGTCGCTCTGTTGGGCGGATGCCTGATCGTCGCCGTCGCCGGCGCGGCAATCGCGCGTGCGCTCGGTTGGGTGTGACGCTACAATTCTCGTTGCCGCGCAATGCTTACCCTGCTCAAAAATCGCGCGCTGTGGAGCTATTCGCTCGCCCATTTCAGCGTGGACTTGTGTGCCGGCGCCCTGCCAGTCATCATGGTCTATCTGGCGCGCACGCTGAACCTGACCATCGCCCAGACCGGTTTTGTCATCGGCGCCTACGCCATCAGCTCGTCGCTCACGCAGCCGCTGTTCGGCTATTTGAGCGACCGCACGGGCGGGCGTTATCAGTCGGCGCTGGGCCTGGCGTGCATTGCAATCTTCCAGGGATCGCTCGGGTTCGCGCCCAGCTATCCGGCGCTGGTCGCGATGGCCTGTCTGGCCGGCTGCGGCTCGGCGGCCTTTCATCCGCATGGCGCATCGGGTGCCAGCCGATCGGGCGGCGCGCGCAAAGCGGCGGCCATGTCCATCTTCATGCTGGGCGGCAACGGCGGCTATGCCATCGGCCCGGTGATCGCTGCGGCAGCGATGGCCGCGATGGGCGTGCATGGCAGCGTCGTCATCGGCGTAATCGGGTTGGCGCTGATTCCGCTGGTGCTGAGCGCGCAAGGCCAGCCGCATGTGGAAGGCAGGTCGGCGTCACAGACCGGCGGCGTCCTACCGGCGCGGCACTTTGGCCTGTTCGCCATCGTCGCGCTGATGGCGATCATGTTCATGCGGGCGTGGGTTCAATCGGCGACCACCGCTTACATCCCGGTGTACTTCACGCAAATGGCGCAACTGAGCGTGGAAGAAGCCAGCCGCATTTCCAGCGCCAACCTATTTGCCCTGGCAGCAGGTGGGCTGGCCGGCGGCGTGCTGGCCGACCGACTCGGCGGGCGACGGGTGATGATCGCTTCCTGGCTGATCTACGCGCTGATGACGCTGGCGCTGTTCACCGTCCCCGGCCTGGCCGTGTATCCGGTCGCTATGCTGGCCGGCTTCGTGGCCGGCGCGTCCTGGCCACCGCTGATCGTGATGGCGCAGGAGCTGTTCCCGAAGAACGCCGGTGTGGCGTCGGGCATCGCGCTGGGGTTCGCCTTTGCCATGGGCGGCATCGGCACGGCGATCACGGGATCGCTGGCCGAGCCCGACCGATTGGGCCTGACTACCAGCCTGATCATGCTTGCCGCGCTACCGCTGTTGAGCGCGCTCGCGGCGTTGGCGCTGCCGCCCGATTGGCGCGCCGGCATTCAGCCTTCATCCGCCGAGAAGCACACGGCTACTGCCACGGCCCTGCGACTGCCCAAGTCCTGATGCCGCCTTACAATTGGCGGTCATGCGAGCTGCGATCTTCTCCGACATCCACGGCAACGCGATCGCACTGGATGCCGTGCTGAACGACATCGCGTCCGCCGGTGGCGCCGACGAATACTGGATTCTGGGCGACTTGGCGGCGCTCGGCCCATCTCCCGTTCCCGTGTTGGAGCGGTTGAACGAATTGCCCAACACGCGCTTCGTGCGCGGCAACACCGACCGCTACGTGTGTAGCCTGCTCGACCCGCGCGAAGCCGCGGCAGAGATCACGCAGTCACCCCAGTCCGCGCCGACCGTCACGACGCGGCTGGCCATGTTGTGCTGGACGCAGGGTGCGCTGGTCGCGTCGGGCTGGCTGAACTGGATGGCCGCGCTCCCGCTGGAGCAACGCTTCACGTTGCCGAACGGCGCGCGCGTGTTGCTGGTGCACGCCGCACCGGGCACGGATGACGGCGCCGGCATCCGGCCCACGATGACCGACGATCAGATCGCCGCCGTGATCGAAGGCTGTGGCGCCGATCTCATCTTCACCGGCCACACCCATTGGCAGCTCGATTGCACCATCGGCGGCATTCGCGTCGTCAACTTGGGCAGCGTGAGCAACCCGTGGATGGGGGATTTGCGCGCCAGCTATTACCTACTCGAAGCCGACGAGCGGGGATACCGTTTGGAACACCGTCGAGTGAAATACGACCGCGATGCCGTGATCGCACAGTTGCAGCGAATGAATCACCCGGGCGTCCGAGCGCTGAGCGCGCACTTTCGGGGCGAACGCTTGCCGCCTTGGATGTAACGTGCTTACGACGCGCTCATGCTATTTAAGCAGCAACATCAAGTGATTTATGCCAAACGCTTTGCGCTTAGGCCCGTATCGCTTCTACTTCTACTCGTACGACTGTAGCGAGCCACGCCACATGCATGTAGATCGCGATGACATGAGTGCTAAGTTCTGGCTTGACCCTGATGTAACCTTGGCTGAGAATCGCGGCTATAGCCGCAAAGAACTACGAGATATCGAGCGCATTATGCGGCAGAATTTGGAGACACTACGACATGAATGGGATGCTTTCTGTGGGGGTCTCACTAGCGCTGCCTAGGATCATCAATGTCCATGTGAGCGATGACACCCTCACCGTGGATCTAGAAGATGGGCGCACGATCAGCGTGCCCATTGTATGGTATCCGCGTCTGGCACACGGAACGCCCGAGGAGCGTGGCCACTTCCAAATTAGCGGTGCAGGTTATGGCATTCACTGGCCTGATCTCGACGAGGACATCGGCGTCGAGGGTTTGTTGTTAGGGAAGCGATCAACAGAAAGCCCTGCATCATTCAACCGATGGCTTCAGCAGCGCAAGAAGTAGCCAGGTTGTATCTCTGCATGCGCCGCGCCCTGCAACAGGGTGTTTACGCACGGCGCCTGACGAGCGGCCGCAAGATCTCGCGTTCTTGAGGAGCCAGGACGCCGGTCAGCCAGAGCACGGCGGCGTAGGCGGCTAAACCGAACAGCACGCCTGGGAGTGCGAGTCCACCGGCGGCCAAGAGCGCCGTCACGCCGGCCATCACGCCCGACGCGAGGAACGGCTTGGCCAGCACCTCGACCCAGTTCACCGGCGCGATGTACTGACGGACGAAGACGTAGAACGCCGCCCCCTCGACGATCTCGCTGAAGATGGTGGTGACTGCCGCAGCGACAAATGAGAACATCGGGATGAAGATCGCGTTGGTCACGACGTTGAACGTCAGTCCGATGATGAAGGCGCGCGTCAGCGCACGTTGTTGGCCGGCGGCGATCAGCGCGTAGTTCGTCACGCTGTTGATCCAGCCGATCGGCATGCTCCAGGCCATGATGGCCAGCGCGATCGCGCCGTTCGGCAAGAATTCGCGCCCGCCGAGCACGGCGATCATCGGCTCGGCCAGGAAGGCCGTGGCCACGGCCAGCGGCAGCGCCATCATCACCAGCAGCTTGAGCGCCAGCGTGTATGAGCGCGCCAGCGACCCGTCGCGCTGTAGCGCCATGCGCGACATGGCCGGGAACAGCGACTGGGTGAAGAAGGCCGGGATGATATTGAAGGCGTCAATGAACTTGTAGGCCGCGCTATACCAACCCACCGCCACCGGCCCTTTGATTGCCTGCAGCATCGGCACATCTACCTTGAAGAACAGCGTGGCCAGCAGGTGGTTCAGCATCAAGGGGAAAGACTCGCGCAGGATGGCCGACGATTGCTGACCGAGGACGGGCGACCGATCGGCGATCCGCAGTCGCAAGCCCAACACGCGCCCGGCCAGTAAGAGCAGAAGGGCCAGCGTGATGACGTTGACGACGATGGACGTGATGCCCAGTCCGATCACGCCCCAGCCGAGCAACAGCAGCGTCGCGCCGATGATGGCTTTCAGCAGTGCGCTGACGATGGTGAGCGCGGCGGGGACTTCGGCCTTCTCGTAGGCGAAGAACACGGCGCTCAGGCCGGTGGATAGGCTGCCGGGAATCTGGCTGAGCGCGAGCAACAGGATGGCGATCTCCGCCTCGAAGGCCAGGTTGAACGCCGCTCGCCAGATCAGTACCAGCAACAGCACCACCGGCGCGACACCCAACGCCAGCAACATGCGCAGCCGGCTGGTTTGGAGCAGATAGGCTTGGGCGTTGGCGCGGTCGCGGGCCACTTCGCGGGTGAGGAAGGTGTTCAGGCCGAAGTTCATCACGATCTCGAACCAGCCGACGAGGACCACGGCGAAGTAGAAGTTGCCGGCGCCCTCCGGCCCCAGCACGCGCAGCATCAGCAGCGCGAAGGCGAAGTCAATCAGCCGCGCCGCGATGTTCAGGCCGGTCAGGATCAAGCTGTTGCGCGCCACCAGGCGCACGCCGGACGCGCGTGCCTCGCGCACGGCGTTGCGCCAGACATACACGCCGCCCAGGAAAAGCATCGCCGCCAGCGCGATGAACGTGGCGAACGCGCCGATGCGGAACGAGTCGGGTGAGTAGCGGAAGCGCACGGTGAAGGCCTGTGGGGAATCGGGAGTCGGGAATGGGCTTGGATTCACTACCGACGCTCCACTCCCGAGTAACACACCGCGAAAATTGCCGTTGACCTTGAACACCGGCACTTCGCGCTCGGCGCTATCCGGCGCGCCCAGCGGCCGGACAAAGGCGCGCCAGCCGGGAAAGTGACTGTCGGCCAGCACCAGCCAACTCGGCGCGCCGATCTGGGCGTCCACCCACACCTCGTTGTTGCGGTACGACGTGACGCTGGCCGGCGAGAACGAAGCCGGCGAGGGGTCGGCATCGCTTGGCGGCGCGCCCGGGGATGCCAGCGGCTGCGCCGCGCGCCATACATCGCGATCCACCAAAACGAACTTGCGCGGGTCGTAACGCTGAATCGCCTGGGCGAAGTCGTCGGCGACGACGGTGCTGCGGACCGGCAGGGTGAAGGCGCGCGGCATGGCCCGCTCGTTCCGGTAGATGCGCGTCGCGCCGTCGTCGTAGAAGAGCGAGAGGCCGGGCGTGCGGATCGTCTCTTCCGTCACCACATACTTCACGCCGAGCAGGTCCAGCAGCGGCGACTCCAGGCTCTGCGCATTCTTGATCGGCGCGATGCGGTTGTAGAGCAGCTCGCCCTGCGGCTCGATGGCCTGCATGAAGTCGGTGTATTGCTTGGGGATGATCGAGTCGTAGCCGCGGATGTCCTGAAAGTCGAACAGCCAGGCCGAGTTGGCATTGAGCGGCTTGCCCGCTCGCGGCTCGTAGGCCGTCAGCCGCCACAGCGAGGCATCGGCTTTGAGGGCTTCCATGGCCGGCGGCGTAAATTGCAGCAGCTTCGGGTCCACCGCCGGGTTGAAGCCGGCCCATGCCCAATTCAGGTCTGCCGCCAGCAGCGCGATGGCCAGCGCCGGCGCGGCACGCACCAGCCAGGCCCACACGCCCTCGCCCTGCGCCGGCTGCGCGTGATGCTTCAGCAGCAACCACCAGACCGCGCCCGCAGCTATCAGCAACAGCCCTAGGCGAATCACGTTGATCGCTTGGTAGCTGAAGAACATCTCGGCGCCGGTGAACCCTTGCTGCGCAGCGGAGTTCCCGACGATGCTCTCGAAGAGCGGCCGAGCGGCCGGCCATGCCAGGCGCACAACGATGACGGAGACGATCGCCAGGACGCCCAACACCACGGCGACGCCGCTGGCGATCCAGTGCGCCCGCGCGATTGGATTTTGGCGGGTCGGCGTGAGCTTGGGGCGATACGCGCCGACGACCGGCGCGCTCTTCGGCTCGGTTGCCAGCAGGTCGAGGCCGGCCCCGGCCAGCGCAGCGAGCGAGAGGGTGAGCGGGAAGATCCAGCGGAAGGGCGAGTGCAACTGGCTGAAGCCCGGCACGCCGAAGAACAGGATGGCATAGGCCGGCGTGCCGAAGATGAACAGCAGCGAGAGCACACCGAGCACGACGAAGAACCACGTCGGGAACTTCGACTGCCGACCGGCCGCGGCCCGCCCGCGCGATGACGCGCGAATGCGTCCGGCGATGGCGACGCCGGCGAGGATGAGTGTGATGAGGCCGACATAGGCCGCGCCCTCGACGTAGTTCTTGATACCCCAGGCGGTGTTGCCGCTCGGCGTGTTCACCGGCTGCCGGCTGAAGGTGAACAGGTCGAAGTAAGTGTGGTGCGCCGGGTTGCCGAAGAAGTCCGGTCCCAGCCACTGCACCACGTAGCGCCACGGGAAGGCGTAGCCCATCACCTCCTGCAACGTGGCGCTGCCCTGCCGGAAGTTGCGCGTCACCAGCTCCAGCAGCGGGATCAGCTGCACCGCGCCGATCAGGAGGCCAGCGACGCCCATGACGACGAGCCAGCCCACGCGGACGGCTAGATACGGACCATCCACGCGCAGGTTGCGGAAGCCGATCACGGTGCTCACGCGCCACAGGCAGAACAGCGCGGTCACGATCAGCGTATAGGCGAGGATCTCGACGTGGCCGGCCAGGATGACCATCGCAATGGCCAGCGCGCCGATCACGACCCAGGGCATGGACGAGGGCCGGTTGCCCAGCGCGGGCGACTGCCGAATCACGCGCTCGCACATGGCCAGGATGAGCGGCAGCCACGCCGCGGCGGCGATGATCATCTGGAAGACCACCGAGACTACGAAGAAGCCGCTCAACTGGTAAGCCACGCCGGCGAAGAGCGCCCCGTAGCGCCGCACACCAAGCGTCTGCATGAAGACGAAGGTGAAGACGCCGGCCAGCCCGAGTTGCAGCACGGTGAACCAACCGTAGGCCTTCTCTAGCGGCAGCACGTAGTACAGCAGGCTGAACGGATACATCGCCGAGTGCTGGCCCGCGGCCAGAAAGGGCACGCCGGCGAACAAGTATGGGTTCCACAGCGGCAACTCACCGTTGGCGAGCGATCTGATAATGAAGCGCTTCCAGGGATAGTTCTCCAGAATCAGGTCGGAGAGCAGCTCGTTTTGGGGAACGGTGATGCCGAACGCCGCAGCGGCAGATTTGAACGGCTGCCAGGCGAACAGGTTGTCTGCGGGGAGGAGGGTGGAGCTGCCGATGGTCACCGGAACGAACAACGTCATCGGCAGCAGCATGAGCAGAGCGATGCACGCGGCCGTGGCCACATGCGGCCGCTTCAGCCATGACAGCAACGATTGCATTGGCCGAAATGTTACCTTAACAGGCGTCCTCTGTAGGCACAGGCTACATGCCTGCGCACTTCAGCATGGGAATCTTCACGCCGTGCGCTTGTGCGAACGCGATCGCTTCGTCATAGCCGGCATCGGCGTGACGGGCGATCCCCATGCCGGGGTCGCTGGTGAGCACGCGCTCCAGCCGGCGCGCGGCCTCGGGTGTGCCATCGGCGACGATGACCTGGCCGGCGTGAATGCTGTAGCCGATGCCCACCCCGCCACCATGGTGGATGCTCACCCATGTCGCACCGTTCACCGCGTTGATCAGCGCGTTGAGCAGCGGCCAGTCGGCAATTGCGTCGCTGCCGTCCTTCATCGCCTCGGTCTCGCGGTTGGGGCTGGCCACGCTGCCGCTATCCAGGTGGTCGCGGCCGATGACGATCGGTGCGCGCAGCTCGCCGCAGGCCACCATCTCGTTGAACCGCAAGCCGGCCTTGGCCCGCTCGCCGTAGCCGAGCCAACAGATGCGCGCCGGCAAACCTTGAAAGGTCACTTTCTCACCGGCCATCCTCAGCCAGCGGACGAGATGTTCGTTCTCCGGGAACAGATCCATCACTGCGCGGTCGGTTTTATAGATGTCCTCCGGGTCGCCGCTGAGCGCCACCCAGCGGAACGGGCCTTTGCCCTCGCAGAACAGCGGGCGAATGTAGGCGGGCACGAAGCCAGGGTAGCTGAATGCATCGCTCACGCCGGCATCGAGGGCGCGCTGGCGCAGGTTGTTGCCGTAGTCGAAGACCACGCTGCCGCGCCGCTGGAACTCCAGCATGGCGCGGACGTGCGCGGCGATGCTGTCCATCACGCGCTGCTTGTACTGGTCGGGAGACGCAAGACGCAAGGCGTTGGCTTCGTCCAAGGTCAACCCTGCCGGAATGTAGCCCACCATCACATCGTGCGCGCTGGTCTGATCGGTCACCACGTCGGGCGTGACGCCGTAGGCCAACAGGCGCGGCAACACGTCGGCGGCATTGCCGATCAGGCCGATGCTCTTCGGCTCGCCTTTGGCCTTCGCCTCTTCGGCCCAGGTCATGGCTTCTTCCAGGTTGTCGGTGGCGACATCGAGCTGGCGCAGGCGCAGCCGGCGCTCGACGCGCCACGGATCTACCTCGACGATCACGCCCACACCCTCGTTCAGGGTGATCGCCAGCGGCTGCGCGCCGCCCATCTCGCCTAGGCCGGCGGTGAGCACCAGCTTGCCGCGCAGCGTGCCCCAGCCGTGCTTGCGCGCCAGCGCACCGAAGGTCTCATACGTGCCCTGCAAGATGCCTTGTGTGCCGATGTAGATCCAACTGCCGGCCGTCATTTGGCCATACATGATCAGCCCGTCGCGCTCCCAGCGGTCGAAGTTCTCCTGCGTGGCCCACTTGGGCACGATGTTACTGTTGGCCAGCAGCACGCGCGGCGCGTCGGGGTGCGTGCGAAACACGGCCACCGGCTTGCCGGACTGCACCAGCAGCGTCTCGTCGGGTTCGAGGTTGCGCAAGCTGTCGAGGATGGCGTCGAAGCACGCCCAGTTGCGGGCGGCCTTGCCCCGTCCGCCGTACACGATCAGGTTGTCCGGGTCGAAGGCGACCTCGGGGTCGAGGTTGTTTTGGATCATGCGATACGCTGCTTCGATCTGCCAGTTCTTGCAGGCGAGCTGCGTACCGCGCGGCGCAGTGACACGTCGTGACATGCCGGAGATGCTAGCAGAGGGTGAACAAGGTGTCTATCCACACACCCACAAACTGCGAGGCGGGCTCAAAGCCCCACGAACCCGGCCAGCACGTGCCAGATGGCCACCGCCGTCAGCCGCGCGGTGCGCCCGTCCACATCGTAGGTCGGGTTGACTTCGGTGAACTCGACGATGCGGGTGCGCGGGTCGCGGCCGGCGATCGCGGCGATTTGGCAGAACTCGTCGGCGGTCATGCCCATCGGATTCGGCGCGCTTACGCCCGGTGCGTCGGCAGTGCGAACGGCGTCGAGGTCGAAGCCCCAAAAGAAATTGAGCGTCGAAAATCGAGAGTTGAGAATGGGGTCGAAGGTGGACTCGATGCCTCGGCGACGCAGATCGGACAGGCTGATGAGGTGAACACCGAGGTCGCGCAGGTAGCGCTCGTAGATAGGCGAGTTGACGAAGGGCTGATAGCCGATCTCGTAGAAGCGCGTCGGCTGAAGGAGGCCCTCTGCTAGCAACTGTCGGTAGGGCGTGCCGCTATTGCGCGGCACATCGGCGCGCACGTCGAAGTGCGCGTCAATGTTGAAGGCGAGCACACCGCCCATCGCCTGCGCCAGCCCGGCGCAGTCGGGATACGCAATATCGTTGCCGCCGCCGAGCACGATCAGGCGCTTCCCATCTGCAATGAGCTGCCGGACGATGCGCTGATGCAGCACGTGGGTCTCCTCGAGCGATGCCTGGATCACCGTGTCGCCCAGGTCTAACAGGTAGAGATCGTCCAGGCGGTTGACCGTGAGACGATAGAGGTAGCGACGAATCTCGGTCGGGGCGAGCGCCGCGCCCCGCCGGCCGCCGTTGCGCTGCACCCCCTCGTCCTGCGGGCAGCCGAGAATGACCACAGCCGCGTCGGCGTAGTCCGCCGTGCCCGTGCGAACGACTTCGCCCAGCCGCACGTCGTTCGCGTCCTCGCGGCGATACAGCAACGACGTATCCGGGCGGCGTGTGCAGCGTGGATCGAAGAGGTCCATTCAGCCGTCAAACGTCACCGGCGCCTGAATCGCGCCGATGCCCTCGGATACCTGCGCCTGGTGATCGGATGCCGTGAGATGCGCGCCGCAAACTACGGCGTCGTCGCCCTCGCGCAACATGAAACAGCGCAAGCGTGTGTTGCCGCCGTGCATCCGACGCCGCTCGCCGTTGGCGTCGGCGTAGTCAAGGTCAACCCGCGCCGACGGCACAGCGCGCTGGGCGACGACGGGGAAGGGCAGGTCGAGGTAACAGCGCAGGACGCCCTGCCAAGACTCGGTCGTGTGCAGCGCGCCAACCTGCAAGCTGCGTCCGCCCCAGGCGCGCTGGCCTCCATCGTAGCCGGCAAACTTGAGCACCCATGCATGTCGCTCACGTTGAAGCTGCGGAATCGCATCCGGCGTCAGCAAGCGCGTCTCTGGGATGCACCGGTCCAACACAGCGAGGTGGTGAGCTGCGATGCGCTGCCGCACGGGCAGCAGGCCCAGCGCAGCCATGACGACCTTGCTGTCGAAGATGAACGATGTGGGGTTCAAGAACGCGGCGTCGCACGCTTCCCACCGTTGCATGCATGCCCGTCTATCCGCCGCGAAGCAGTCGAGGTAGCCGAATCGAAAAGCGACCGCCGCCTCGGCCGCGTCCGGCCAGTTCGCCTCGCCGTTCGGAATGAATGCGTCGAAGCCATGTTGCTCGATGCGGGCGGCCACATCCGTGCGCCAGTCTGGTGGCAACACGGGAACGCCGAACATCGGTGGACGCCATAGCTCATGACGCGCGATGCGTTCGGCGAGCGTTGCAAATGGGGTGTCGAGCAACAGCCGCGCGCGGATGCCGCGTTCGGCCAGCGCGCGACAGAAAGTCAGTTGATCAAACAGAAACTCGCTCCAGGCGCTTGCAAATGCGATCCAAAGCTCGCGCCTACCGAGGAAGCGCGCAAATGCGTCGGCCAGGTCGGTGTGTAGGCCGTAGCCGACCTGCATGGCGTGTGCAGCGCCATGCGCCGATGGGCATATCTCCAACTCGGTCGCGATGAAGTAGGGCGCGCCGGCTGGGTCGAAGCGCAGCTGGAAGTCGGGGCGAACCGATCGGACGCGTTGGGCGCTGATCGCGCGTGGGATGTCGGCGGGAATTTTGGCGTTCAGCAGCGACCGCGCATCGTCGTCTGCCGCATAGGCGTCGGCGACAGCGTCGAACAGCGCGAAGATGGCGCGGCCGATATTCGCGAGTTCGATTCTGGCAGCGGCCGGCAGGCGGAACGGTTGCGCAGCGATCAACCACCATGCGCCTTCGAGGCCGGCGTACCCGATTCCGGTGGCGTTCATGCGTCGCCTGATGCGCTGAATCTCATCGTTCTCGCGCTGCGCCGCATGGGTCGGTTTCGCTCTCGGCTCCATCGTTGTAGCGAGCATTGTAGGCTCGATAAGGGGCAGAGAAAAGATGCCGGGCATAAATGCAAACGCCATTCCGGATGCGCCGGCGCGATCTGGAACGGCGTTTGCAGAAGTCTGAAATTGAAGAGCGGGTGCGATGTGCTGCGATGTTCCCAACCAAACCTACACCGACAACTTCCAACCCATGACAACCCAGGGCGTTGCTGCGATGTGCTGCGATGCGCTCCCGCGCCGAGGAGTATACCACAAAGATGATACAAAGTAGATGCAAAATTTGAACAAACAGCACTTTTGCCGCTTCGCACCCTGCGCAGTAACATTCCGACCTATGCCGCACACGCTCCTTGTGAAGCACGCGACCCGGCTGGTGACGATGGACGTCGGTCGGCGCGAAATCCCCGATGGCGGGCTCTACGTCGAGGACAACCGCATCGTCGCGGTCGGCCCGACCGCCGAACTACCGGCGACTGCCGACGACGTACTCGACCTGCGCGGGCACATCGTCCTGCCCGGCCTGGTCAACACCCATCACCATATGTATCAAAGCCTGACGCGCGTCGTCCCGGCAGCGCAGAACGCCGAGCTATTCGGCTGGTTGCGCGCGCTTTACCCGATCTGGGCGCGCCTGACGCCGGAGATGATCCACGTCTCGACGCAGACGGCGATGGCCGAGCTATTGCTCTCCGGCTGCACGACCACCAGCGACCACCTCTACATCTTCCCCAACGGCTGTCGGCTGGACGACAGCATCGAGGCCGCGCGCGAAGTGGGCATGCGCTTTCACGCCAGCCGCGGCGCGATGAGCGTGGGCGAGAGCGAGGGCGGCCTGCCACCGGACAGCGTGGTCGAGGACGAAGATACCATCCTCAAAGACACGCAACGCCTGATCGAGGCGTATCACGATTCCGGGCGCTACGCGATGCTGCGCATCGTGGTCGCGCCGTGCTCGCCCTTCTCGGTCAGCCGCGACCTGATGCGCGAGTCGGCTGAGCTGGCGCGCGCCTACGGGGTGTCGCTGCACACGCACCTGGCCGAGAACGACAACGATGTGAATTACAGCCGGGAGCGCTTCGGCATGACGCCGGCAGAATATGCCGAGGACTTGGCCTGGATCGGCAGCGACGTCTGGCATGCTCACTGCGTCCGGCTCGATGATCACGGCATCGCCCTGTTCGGTCGCACCGGCACCGGCGTGGCGCACTGCCCGTGCTCGAACATGCGCCTGGCTTCGGGCATCGCACCGGTGCGCAAGATGCGCGCGCACGGCGTGCCGGTCGGTCTGGGCGTGGACGGTTCGGCTTCCAACGACGCGGCGCACCTGTTGAACGAAGCGCGCACGGCCATGCTGCTGCAGCGCGTTGGCTTCGGCCCCGATGCGATGACGGCGCGTGAGGCGCTGGAGATCGCCACGCTGGGCGGCGCGCGCGTGCTCAACCGCGACGACATCGGCGCGCTCGCCCCAGGCATGGCCGCCGACTTCGTCGCCTTCGACCTAAAGCAGATCGGCTTCGCCGGCGGGCTGCACGATCCGGTCGCCGCCCTGGTCTTCTGCGCCTCCGCGAACGTGGCCTACAGTGTGATCAACGGTCGGGTGATCGTCCGCGACGGCCAGATCACCACGCTCGACCTGCCGCGCCTGCTGGAGCGGCACAATGCGCTGGCGCGAATGCTGGTCAACGGGGAGGCGTGATCGGCCGGCACAGGCGATAGACCTCGCGCGTTCGTTTGGCGATCTCCGGCCAGGCGTAGTCGCGGACGAAGTGCTCGGCGGCCTCCAGCATGCGCCGGCGCTCGGCCGGATCGCCGATGATGCGCCGGATCTGGCCGGCCAGATGGTCGGCGTCGCCGCTTCGGAACAGCGCCAGCCCGTCGCAGTAGCCGGCGATCTCGCGGTGCGAGTCCACGTCCGATGCCAGCGCCGGCGTCGTTCGGTGCGCCAGGCCGGTCACGACGGAGTAGGAGAAGTCGGCGTGGGTATTGGGGTAGATCAGCAGGTCGCTCGCTGCGATGTGGCGCGCGACATCCGCCTCGTTCAGATAGCCGGTGATCCGCACGCGCCCGTCCAGCCCCAACTGTGCGATCCGGCGGCGCAGCGCGTCCAGATACCAGCCCTGCGATTCCAGCCGCACTCCGCCGGCGATCAGCAGCACGTAGTCGTCCGGCAGGCGCGCCAGCGCCTCTAGCGCCAGCATGTGCCCCTTGGGCGGCGCGATATAGCCAAACTGGCAAACGACGTGCGCGTCCTCCCAACCCCACGCCGCGCGCAACGCCCGCGCAGCTTCGGGCGAGGCGGGGTGCACGTCGGGCGCGCCGGCGGGGATGACATGTATTTTGTCCGGCGACACACCGCGCGCGACCAGGTGCGCCTTCAGCCGCGCGCTCAACACGATCACTTGCTGCGCGCGGTCGAAAATGTCTTTATTCAGGTAACGGGCGTACGGCCCCAGCCAGCGGTTGTAGAGCGACCACTTGGCCTGCGCCGCCACATGGCGCACCCCGCGCCCGGGCACGGCGAGCGGGCCGTCGAACGAGACGTGCCGGGTGATGACCAGCGGCTTGTGGATACGGCGGGCGAAAGCGTCGAAGTGATTGCGCCAGGGCAGCAGGTAGCCGAAGAAGCTGTATTCGTGCTGCACGTGGGCCACGTCGCCGGCGTTCATCTGCTCGCCCCAGCGCACGTAGTCGCCGCGCGGATGCGGGCGCCAATCGAACGGCACGATCGTTACGCACACGTCATCCAGCCGGTTGAGCGCGCCGGTCAGGTGCGCGGCGTAGTCGGCGATGCCGCAGCGCACCTGCCAAGAGGTGAACATAGCGATGTTCACAGTTGAGTTAACTCTGAGGGCTACCGCGTTTGGATTATAGCGACCGGCGTGCCAGTGCGTGGGCCAGCATGTGCCGGTGGAACGCAACCCGTTCACGCCGTCCACGCACCGCCGAGGCCAACATCAGGCTCGACTCGCGGCCGGCCAGCATGAGCTGCACAGCGGCTTCGGCGGCGCGCCCGTGATGCTTGCGAAAGTAGTAGCGCAGGCTGTCCACCCCGGCGCGATAGCTCGCCTCCGGCAGAACGCGGCTGGTGCGCTTCCACAAGTGGGTCACCTTCGCGTCCGGCACGTAGTAGATGGCGAAGCCGGCCTCGCCGATGCGCTTGCACAAGTCCACGTCCTCGTAGTAGGCAAAGAACGCCGGGTCGAAGCCGCCGGTCGTCTCATAGGCCTCGCGCCGGAGCATCAGCGCTGCGCCGGAGACCTCGCCGACCCGCGCGACCTGGCCGTAGTCGCGACCACGCTCTTCGAACACGTTGCGCCGCGCCAGCCGGTAGAGCTTCGTCATGTCTACGAAGACGCTCCACACGGTCGGCAAGGGACGTCCCGAAGGTTGTAGCGACCCATCTTCGTTCAACAGCATCGGCCCGCACGCGCCGGCATCCGGGTGCGCGTCCATGAACGCCGCCAGCGCGTGCAACGCGCCGGGTTGCACAAACGCGTCGGAGTTGAGCAAAAATCTGTAGCGTCCGCACGCTGCTGCCAGGCCGAGGTTGTTGCCGCGGGCGAAGCCGAGGTTTTCGCCGGCCTCGATCACGCGCACGCCCGCGAACGCGTTGCGGATCGCCGGTGCCGTGCCGTCGGTCGAAGCGTTGTCCACCACGATCATCTCGGCGCTCAGCCCGCTTGTCGCGGCATCGCTCAGCACAGCGCGCAGGCAGGCGCAGGTCAGCTCACGCGTGTTGTGGGAGAGGATGATGATGGATACGTCCATCGCACCGAGGTTACCTCTTGCCGGCCAGCAGCAAGCGCAGGGCACGGCGATACGTTGCGCGTTCACACCGATCGCGCGCGCGCAGCCAGCGCAGGAGCACGCCTACCGAAGCGACCATGCGCACGCCGAACGACTGCGCCGGCGAGCAGCACTTGTCCATGAACTTCACGCTGCCCTCATACATCATGTAGAGCCGGTCCGGCGCGATGCTCTGGCTCTCGAGATGGGTGACGGTGGCCTCCGGCACGAAGGCGATCCGCCAGCCGGCGCGCCGGATCCGCCAGCACCACTCGACGTCCTCGCCGTACATGCCCGGGAACAGATCGGCGTCGTAGCCGCCCACGCGCTCGTAGACCTCGCGGCGCACGATGTAACACGCGCCGCTCAGCCAGTCCGGCTCGGTCGTGTCCGTATGCGGGTCGCACAACGCCACGTATCGCGCCATCCAACGGTTGCCTCTGAAGCGCCGCCACAGCCCGGTCACCTCCATGAACGCCGGCAGGAGCGCAGGGAAGTTGCGGCATGAGGGTTGCAGCCGGCCGTCGGCATACATCAGCTTCGGGCCGGCCAGGCCGATCCGCGGATGCGCATCCATGAATGCGACGAGCGTTTGCAGCGCGCCGGGGTGGATCATGGTGTCCGAATTGAGCGGCATCAGATAGCGGCCGGAAGCCCGGCGCAGCATCTGGTTCTGGTTGGCCGCAAAGCCGAGCGGCGCTGCGTTTTGGATCGCATGAACGGACGGGAATTCGCGCATCAGTGCGCCGAACGCACCGTCCGGATCGAGTGTGTTATTGACGACGAACACTTCCAGCGCCAACTCACCGGCCGTCGCAAAGATGGAGCGCAGGCACGCGCGCGTCAGCGCCGGCGTGTCGTGGTTGACGATGCAGATGCTCAGGTCGGGGCGCTGTTCGGCCATCGGTCGCTGAGTCATGATCCACACAATTAGGTCAACAGGGCATCCAGAGTCGTCCGGTCGTGACGGGACGACCCGATGACCCAATCGCTTGATGACACTCAGGATCGCTGACCCCTCTTCTCGCCGAACAGCGACCGCAGGTAGTTGCGATAGTAGAACCGGCTGGCGCGGAAGTTCACCTGCATCAGCTTGTCGTATGGCCGCATGAGCTTGAAGGCGAGCAGCGCGGCGGCGTTGATGAGCACACCCGGCGTATGCGCGATCGTCCAGGCCATCCAGCGGTCGCGTTCATCCGTAAGCAGCGGGGCGTAGCGGTCGCGATAGATCTGCGGCGAGTAGCCATCCACGGCGCGCGAGAGCAACATGACCACCGGGCTGCGCCACGGCTCTTTGCGCGTGATGCTGCGCTTGGCAGCGTCGGAGAGGTGTGGGAATGACCAAATCAATCTCGGCCACTGCACCATCCAGATCTCGAAGGCGCGCGCCGTCCACGAGGCGTTGCCATAGCGAATGACGATCCACGGCGCGCCGATAAATCGCGTCTCGCCGGGTAGTGGTGCCTGGAAGATCACGCCCACGTGGATGAACGCGCTGCCGTAGTAACGCTCGCGCTCGCGCGCCAGCCAAATGTCGCGCCGGATCACCACACATCCGATGAACGACATGTACTTGGCAGCGTCCACGAACAGCTGCTCTTGATCTTGCGGCCCATAGGTGCGATCCTCGCCGATCGGCAACACCCGCTCCTGCTGCAACTCGGATAGGTCGGCGGAGCGCGCCTCGGCATTCACGATGAGCAAGCAGTAGCCCTGCGCAATCGCATCCAGCACAGCGCAGATCGCGCCGGGCTTGAGCAGGTCATCGTCGGAAAACAACCAGCAAAACTGCCCGCGCGCCTCGTGCACGGCGCGATCGTAGTCCCGGTCGAAGCCTCCGTTCTGCTCCAGCCGCAGGTAGCGCAGATGCGGCGTGCGTCGTTCGTAGGCATGCACCACCTGCTCGGTGCCGTCGGTGGACGCGCCATCCACGACGACGACCTCCACCTCATCCGTCATCTGGCCGATCAGGCTATCGAGCGTCTGGCCGATGAACGCGGCTCGGTTGCGCGTGGCAATGCAGATGGAGAGGATGGGCTCGCTCATGGCTTCACGAAGACCATGCCGATCACGCCTTCGCCCGGCAACTGCGCGATCGTGTCGAAGCGCCGGAAGTTGCGCCCCATCCAGACCGGCTCGCGCCAGAAGCGCCAATACTCGCCCGACCAGCGCCGCAACAACTCTGCGCGCAGGACACCCTTGCGCTTTTCACCGTAGAGCGCGCAATGCACCGGCCGGCCGGTGACGCTGTAGATGCGAGCGTTCAACATCGGCTCGTCGTAAAGATACTCGAGGAAGGTATACCCCTGCGCGTCGCTGCCCAGCAGGCCGTAGTGATCCACGTTGGTGTATAGCGCGTAGCCACGCGCAGCACACGGCACAGTCACGATCAGCCGGCCTCCCGGCTTGAGCAGCGCCCACATCTTGCCGATCGCCTCGCGATCGTGCGGGATATGCTCCACCACCGAGATGCTGGTAATCAGGTCGAAGGTCGCATTGGCAAAGGGCGCATCTTCGATCAAGCAACCATGTGCAACGCACTGCGCGCTCAGCCTGCACGCGGCAATGTGTTGCTCGATGAGCGCGAGGTCGTGCTTATCCGGGTTGATCAAGTCGGCGCGTGCGGCGCGGCCCTTGCTCATCAGCACGATGGGGAACGTGAACGGCGACGACACGTCGAGGTAGCGCGCGACGTGCCCCTCCGGCAGATGGCGCCAGGCGAAGTCGAACTCGAAATAGCGCGTGAGCACCATCGGCGAGAACAGCATGTGCAGCAGCCAGCGCGCCTCCAACCGCGACCCGTGCGCGCCGAACAGCGTCTTCAGCCCCACCCGCGTGCAAATTGGATGGAACCACAGGCCGGGCGTGTGCAGGCCATGCGCGACCAGCCAGGACAGCGGAACGAGGGCGCTGCCGAACAGCCGGTAGGCCAGGCGCACGGCGCGCGGCGGCCGCGGCGCAGCCGGGGGAATGCGTGCGTAGACGCGCTCCAAGGCCGAAGATCATCCTCCTCGAATCGCGCCGCGATTGTACACACGGGTAGCCCGCGCGGGCATGAAGGGGTGCATTCGCCAACGGGGGCAGACCCGCCCTAGCGTACACGCCCGGGCTGAAAGGGATGGGCTGCGCGCAGCTCTTGCCCGTTCGCTCAGCGCCGGGATTTATCCCGGCGCAATCGAGGCGAATAACGCCGCCGGTCAGTCCGTGTTACCCACCCGGCACAAACTGCGACGCCCCCAACAAAAAAGCACCCGCATCAAGCCCGCGCCTACCGGGCCACCCACACCGCTCAGTAGCCATGCCCTCCACGGGCGCGGTAGCAGGCCGCACGGGCGTGAAAGGCCTCGACTACCTTTCGATTGAGTAGATGAGCCGCCCGGCGCGCTCGCGCACGAATGCGCCGACCTGCCGCAACTCAGCCGGCGTGATCATGCCACACACAACGAACCCGACCGGCAACAGGGCGAAGATGCCGAGCTTGATCGCGATGCGCACAGGAAAGGCAATCGCCGGCACGAACAATCCGACGATCAGCAGCGCGAACTGCACGGCCAATGCGGCTAACATCCGGCCCACCGGATACGGCAGCGGATAGCGCCGTTGCACCAGCATATACAAAACGAGCGGGGTAACGCCAAAGCCGGCCATCGTCGCTGCCGTTGCGCCCCACAACCCGAAGCGCGGGATGAGCCCGATGTTCAACACGATGTTGACCAGTGCGCCGAGTAACACCCCGGCGCTCACCGAGCGAAGCTGCTTGCCCATCATCGCGCCGACCGTGAACACCGTGCCGAACGCGCTGAATATGTGCATATAGGCCAGGAAGCCGACGTAGGGCGCCGCCGGAAAGTAGGCTGGCCGCGTCAGCACGATCAAGATTTCGATGGCAAACAGTCCGAGGAACAGGCCGATGGCGAGCACGGCCGCAATCAGGTAGCGCGCCATGCTCACATAGCGCACGTGGGCCAAGGGCTGATGCTGCATGGCCAGCGCCAGCGGCGTCCACGCCGTGTAGATCGGCGCCATGGCCACGTAGGCCAGGCCGGCGATTTTGTTAGCGATGTCGTAGTAGCCCAGCTCGGCTGCGCTCACCCACTGGCCGAGGAACAGCCGGTCGGCCAGCGTGAGCGACCATACCGAGAGCGTGGTCGGCAGCAGCACCGCCCCGGAACGCAGCAACAGTCCGGTCGCTTCGCGCGACGGCCGGCCGATGAAGCCGCGCATCAGCGCCAGCGCGACGACGAGAACACATGCGTTCACTGCCAGCGGCGCGAGCAGCATGCCCGTCACGCCTAGTCGCAGGATGACGATGAACAACAGGTTGAAGATCACCGTGCCGGCCAACGAGGTCAGGCTGAGGATCATGCCCCAGCGCACGCGCAGCGCGTCCTGCGCCGCGTTGACCAGCACCGTCGCCGCCAGGCCGATGCACAACGTCACGCCGAGGAATTGGACGAGCGGCACGTGCGCTCCGACGATCGGCGCGACTCGTCCCAGCGCCGGAGCAGCAGCAGCCAGAACGAGGCCGAGCATCAGCCCGCTGGCGATGACGATGGCCAACGCGCTGCCGGTGATCTGGCCCTGCCAGCGCGCCTCGCTCGGTTGGTCGTTGAAGTGCGTCGCCAGCGCCTGCGGCAGGGCGAACATCGCCACCGTGCTCACTGCCGCGACGACTGTTTGCAGATAGCCCGATGCACCGTAGTCATCCACCGTCAGGATGCGGGTGATGATCGGCGTGAAGATGAGCGACAGCAACGGGCCGGCCCATTGCACAGCACCGTAGCCGGCCACCATCTTTGCCAGGCGTTGGAGCAGTTCGCGCAAGATCGAGAGCTTCGCCCGCGCTTAGGACGACGAGGGCTGGAGCTGGCCGGTTGCCTGCTGGATCAGCTTCGCCACGATGTCATAGCGGCCGAAGGCGGGGATGAAGTACGCGCCCTGCACCAAGTCGCGGATGCCAGCCAGGATCTCCATGGCAATGATCGCACCCTCGGTGCGGGTTTTGTTGCCGGCTGCCTCCAGGCGCTGCACAATCGTCTCCGGCATCACCACGCCCGGCACTTCGTTGCGCAGGAACTGGGCGTGGCGCACGCTCGCCAGCGGCAGGATGCCGGCCAGGATCGGCAGCGTGAGCTTGCCGAACATTTGCTCGTAGTAGGCAATGAACCGGCGGGCCATCTCGACGTCGAACACCGGCTGGGTCAGCGCGAAGTCCGCGCCGCACTCGATCTTCTTCCTCAGCAGCTTGGCTTCCTTCTCGAAGTCGGTCGGAGTGAGATTCGCAGCCACGCCGACGAAGAACGAACACGGCTTGCCGATGGACGCGCCGAGCCCGTCCAAGCCGGTGTTGAATCGCTCCTTGATCATCTGCACCAAGCCGGTGGGCACGATGTCGTGGTTGTCGTTGGCCTGTGGATAGTCACCGATGCGCGTCGGGTCGCCCATGGTGACGAAGAGGTTGCGGATGCCCAGCGCATGGGCGGCTAGCAAATCGCCCTGCACACGCAGCAAATTGCGCCCGCGCACGGGGAAGTGCAGCACCGTCTCGATGTCCGCGCCAGCCTGCACGCGATGCGCAGCGGCCAGGCCGGTCATGCGCATACGCGCCATCGGGATGTCGGAGATGTCGAGCACCGTCGCGCCGGCCTCCTTCAGCATGCGCGCCGTCTCTTCGATGGCCGCCGTATCGGCGCTCTTGGGCGGCTCGACCTCGACCGTGGTCACAAAGCGTCGTTCGGCCAGCGCTTGGGCCAGCGTGGTGGGGATACTCGCATCGCCGTGCGGGTGCGCGTGCCCTCCTTCGGCAGGATGATGAATTTCGACCCGGGCGATCGCTACGGTGGTGGATGCGCTCGCCGTCAGCTTATCGAACGCGGCGCGCATGGCGCGCACATGTGCCGGCGTCGTGCCGCAGCACCCGCCCACCACACGTACGCCGGTTTCGATGAAGCGCCGGGCATAGTCGGCGAAGTATTCAGGTGTGGCCGGGTAGAACACCCGCGAGCCGCGCGCCTCGGGGAAGCCGGCGTTGGGCATGGCCGAGAGGCCCGGCGCGCGGCCGTGCATGGTCTTTGCCGCCGCCGCCATCTGGCGCATCACCTCGAGCACGCCGCGCGGCCCGGTAGAGCAATTCGCGCCGATCAGCGCTGGCTGCCACTGCGCCAGCGCGTGGGCGGCCTGGGGCGGGGTCACACCCATGAGGGTGCGCTGTTCGCGATTGAAGGTCATCTGGGCAATCACCGGCAAGTCGCATGCTGCCTTGGCGGCGCGCAGGGCTTCTTCGAGCTCGGCCAGATCGGAGAACGTTTCGAGGATCAGTAGATCGGCACCGGCTTCAGCCAGCGCAACGATCTGCTCATAGAAGGCGCGATAGGCTTCATCGCGGCTGATGCTGCCCAAGGGAGCAAGGTTGGCGCCGAGCGGCCCAACGGCGCCGGCGATGAGAATATCGGGACGCACGTCGCGCGCGGCCTGACGCGCCAGTTCCACGCCGCGCGCATTGATCTCCGCTGCCGAGCCTTCCAGGTTCCACTCGGCCAGCCGGAGCGCGTTCGCTCCGAACGTGTTCGTCTCCAGTATGTCCGCGCCGGCGGCGGCATATTGGCGATGGATATCCAGCACGACCTCGGCGCGCGTCAGATTGAGCGCGTCGTAGCACTCATCGAAGTCGAAGCCATACGCATACAACATGGTGCCCATCGCGCCATCGGCAAGGAGGGGACGTTCGGCCAGGCGTTCGAGGAAGTTCGGATGAGACATCGTTCGTTCGAATCTTCGGAATTGGGACGGCTTCGCGTTACCTGGGTATAGCGCTAGGGTCAACGCAAGGAGCGCATCGTGAGCAACTGGGGTTCAACGTTGCGCACTTGCGGTAACTTCTCCAGCGCGCCGATGCTGTGGAGCGCAGCAGCGGCATCGCCGTCTTCGCGCTCCAGCCAGGCGGCGTTGGGCGCATAGGGCAACGACTGGGCGATGACGAAGCCAAGCTTGCGAAATGCGTCTGCATACGCTTCGGCGCGTGCTCCTTCGTCTAGGCGGACGAAGACTCGGCCGGTCGGCACATAGAGTGCGCCACCGTCGCCGCGATAGACGGCGCTCACGCTCTCGTCGAGCGTCTTCGGCTCTCCGTGTAGGATCAGGTAGGTGCTGTCGTCGTCTTCCAGCGCTGATACTGCCCGCTTGGTTTGGGCACGAGGCGCATTCTTGACGGCATGATAGCCCCTGGCGCGCGTGTAGATCACTTCGGGATGCTCCGTGCTGGCGCGCAGGCGCGTCGGGTAATCCGACAGATTGCTCATGGCTAGTGCCGCATCCGTGTGCGGGATGATTGCCGTTCGGCGACTGTTTGACAGGATTATATCGGTCGTTATCATCATCGCACATCCCTGAGCGGCAGCGTCGCACATGGCCCTCAGCCTTGCGCCTATCTGAGGGTCGTAGCTATACGCCATCTCCGCAAAGGGGACGAAGGAGACTTCATGAGCACCTATACCGTCCAATACGGAGGCAAAGGGGGACAGACGTACAAGCTCGAAGAGAGCAACGATCTCATCGCCGTGCGCACCCGCAGCCACAATCCGGTTTTCGTGACCACGCCAGGCGAGGGCGCGGCGCTATCCGATGATGCGCTGTCTATACTCAGCCAGTTCGAGCTCGAAGAGCAGTATTTCAACGCCGGCGTGGCCGTGCTGCGGACCCGCACAACGCGCCAGGCCAAGTCCATTCGCGATCAGGCACGGGCCGTGCTGAAGGGCGAGCCGGACGTGCGTTTCGCCGGCCGCGTGCTAGTGGATCCGCAATCGAAGGCGCCGGTGCTCTACACCGAGAACCTGTTCGTCAAATTCGATGACGAAGTGAAGGCTGCGACTTGCCGTCAACTCATCAAAAAGTATGGTCTGACTGTCAAGTCACCGGTGGATTACGTGCGTAACGGTTACTTCCTTGGCGCGCCGGAGGGCATCGGCCTCGAAGTGTTCGACGTTGCTCAGCGGTTGCTCCAGGAGGAGGCGGTCGAATACTGCCACCCTGAGTTGATCCGCCGCCGGCGTGACCGCGCCGCCTTCCCCAACCAGTGGCACCTGCGCAAGACCACCATCGGCGGCCGGGTGATAGACCAGAGCGCCAGTGTCGAGGCCGCCTGGGCGCTCTCGCAGGGCGAAGGGGTAACGATCGCGATCATTGACGACGGCGTGGACATTGACCACGAGGAATTCCGGTCGGCGGGCAAGATCGTCGCTCCGCGCGACGTCACGCGCCGGACGAACGACCCGCGCCCGGGCAACTTCGACAACCATGGCACGGCCTGCGCCGGCGTGGCGTGTGCCAACGGCGCGTTTGGCGCGTCGGGCGTGGCACCCAAGGCGCGGCTGATGCCAATCCGGCTGGCCTCCGGCCTTGGTTCGCAGAACGAGGCCGACGCCTTCGTCTGGGCAGCGCAGAATGGCGCCGACGTGATCTCGTGCAGTTGGGGGCCGGCCGATGGCCAATGGTGGAATCCCAACGACCCGCTGCACAAGCAGGTCGTGCCTTTGCCCGACTCCACGCGCTTAGCAATGGACTACGCCGTGCGCAACGGGCGCAACGGTAAGGGCTGCGTGATCTTGTTTGCCGCCGGCAACGGCAACGAGAGCGTGGACAACGACGGCTATGCCAGCTACGACAAAGTGATCGCTGTCGCGGCGTGCAACGACATGGGGACGCGCGCCGCCTACAGCGACTACGGCAAAGCGATCTGGTGCGCCTTCCCCAGCAACCACGGTCATCCATCGCTGACGCCAGGCATTTGGACGACGGATCGCACCGGCGCGTCCGGCTACAACCCCGGCCAAACCAGTCGCGGCGACGCACAGGGCAACTACACGAACAGTTTTGGCGGCACGTCGAGCGCGTGCCCGGGCGTAGCCGGTGTGGCAGCGCTCATCCTGGCGCGCAACCCCGACCTACGCTGGGACGAGGTGCGCGAGATCATCAAGAATTCGTGCGACAAGATAGACCCGACCAATGGCAACTACGACGCCAACGGCCGAAGCGCCTGGTATGGGTTCGGGCGAGTGAACGCCCGCAGAGCAGTCGAGCTAGCTGCGCCACCGCAACCACAACCTGTAGTGATCGTGTCGGTCAAGCAGGATGTGCCGATCCCCGACCTGAAGTCGGCGAAACTGAGCGCGACCGTGGCCGAGACGCGCCGGCTCAAAGCCCTCAAGGTCTGGGTGGACATCGAGCACACCTATCGCAGTGACTTGGTCGTCACGCTCAAGCCGCCGGCAGCCTCCGGCATCGGCGACATCGTGCTGCACAACCGGCAGGGCGGCGCCGCCGACCACATCAAGCAGACCTACGACGCGGCCAACACGCCGGCGCTGGCGTCGGTGGCCGGCAAGTCGCCCGGTGGCGAATGGACGCTGCTGGTTGCCGACAAGGCGCGCCATGACACCGGCAAGATCCGTGAGTTCAAGCTGGAGATGATTTTCGCGTAGGGTAGCCGACGGCAATGCCATCGGCTACCCCGCCGTCGCCTACCCTATTCCTCCAGCGTCGTCAGGTCGCCTTCGGGCAGGCCCTGCGCGCGCTTTCAACACGCGGCGCATGATCTTGCCCGAGCGGGTCTTGGGCAGCCTGGCGACGAACTCGACCTTCTCCGGCCGCGCGATCGGCCCCATCACCTTGCCGACATGCTGGCGCAGCTCTTCAGCCAGCTCCGGCGTGCCTTCGTAGCCGGCGCGCAGAGCGATGTCGGACGCTGTCTTACCGACGCTTCCGAGTGAGCCGTTGCCGGTCGGCAACCAGAAGCGCCGGCGTAAACGGCCGCGCTGAGAAAGCACAGGCAGCGGAGCGTGTCTGACACTTGCTGCTTGCCTGTATGCGCGACCCGACATGGCTTTCATGCCGACCATGTTGCTTCCTTCCGCAAAAAGTCACCCACTTTTCTGCGCAATACCTTTGGCTCAGAGGTATTCTGCTGAACCCAGCGCTGCATGTGGCAGACGACTCCTATCGAGTGATCGGTCGGATGTCTCGGCCACTGACTAATCGCCGACCACGATCAATCCAACCGCAAACAAGATCGAGAAGAGCAGATTGAGCTGCGCCGTGCGCGCCAGGATGGGGTTGAGCGCCGGGCTGCGCGGCGCGCGCCAAAGGTCTCGCACCAGCATCAGCGCGACCGGCGCGCTGACCCAGGGCAGCAGCCAGGCCCATTCTTGAATGGCGCCGCCGACTCGCAGGATGAGCGGAATCAAATACGCGCCGGCCAGCATGAGCGTGTACTCAAGGCGCGTGGCGCGATCGCCGATGCGCACGGCCAGCGTGTATTTGCCGGCCTCTCGGTCGGTATCCATGTCGCGCAGGTTGTTGACGACGATGATCGCCGTGGCAAACAGGGCATTCGGCAGCGACGCGATGAACGAAACTAACGTGAACCGGCCGGACTGCAAAAAGTAGGTGCCCATCACGGCGATCACGCCGAAGAAGACGAACGCGAACAAATCGCCGAGGCCGCGGTAGGCCAACGGAAACGGCCCGGCCGTGTAGGCGAGGGCGCAGATGATAGCCAGCGCGCCGATCAGCAGGATCGGCCAACCGCCGGCGAGCACCAGGTAGATCCCGATCAATGCAGCCAGCCCGAACACAACTGCCGTTCCCACCAGCATCTGTCGCGGGGTCAGCAGGCCGCTTTGGGTGACGCGCAGCGGCCCTCGCCGGGCGCGGTCGGCGCCTTTGAGGTAGTCGAACACGTCGTTGGCATAGTTCGCGCCGACTTGTAACAACATCGCAGCCGCCAGCGTGGCGACGAAGATCGGCAGGTCGAACTTCCCCTCGCGCAGCGAGAGTGCCGTGCCGACGATCACCGGCGAGATAGATGCAGGCAACGTTCTCAGCCGCGCGGCAAGCAGCCAAGCGCTCGGACGCAACGCGGACACGGCATTCACTCGCAACCTGCGACCTTACAACCTGCAACCTGTAACCATTCAGAACAAACTGAGTTGTTCGCCTGCGCTATCGGACGGCTTGGGCGTGGCGCGCTCCTCCTCGGCCTGCACCGACTTGACGATCTCCGGCAGGCGACGGAAGTCCTCCTCTATCAGGCCGCGCAACGATTGCTGATGCAACGCGGCAGCCGGATGGAACATGGCCACCACCACCCGCCCGTCAATGCGCTTGGCTTTGCCGTGAATGGCCGAGATCTTCTGGCCGGGGAACCACTTGGCCATCGAGAACCGCCCCAGCGTGATGATGACTTTCGGGTTGATCAGCGCAATCTGCCGGTCGAGGTAGCGCGAGCAGGCCTGGATCTCCTCGGGCAGCGGGTCGCGATTGCCGGGGGGGCGGCACTTGATGACATTCGTAATGAACACGTCTTCGCGCTTGTAACCGGCGCTGGCCAACAACTCGGTCAAAAACTGGCCCGATGGTCCGACGAACGGCCGGCCTTGCTGGTCTTCGTGAAAGCCCGGCCCCTCGCCGATCAGCATGACCTCAGCGCGAGAAGGACCTTCGCCAGGCACAGCGTTCTTGCGACCGGCCGACAAGCCGCACAACGTGCACGCGCGCACTTCGCTGGCAACTTTGGAGAGGTCGTCCATGACGCGGGATTATATGTGCGCCTTCTTTCGGGTGGAGCATTGGGTGCATTTCTTGGGGTGTCGCGGTTTGTGCCGGGCAGGCGAACACGACTGGCCAACGGCGTTATTCGCCTCGGTCGCGCCGGCATAAATCCTGGCGCTGAACGAACGGGCAAGAGCGGCGTGAAGCCCACCCCTTTCAGCCCGGGCGGGTTCGCATTCGGCGCGTTCGCGCACCGGAGCAAGATGTGCGCGCCACGCGCGATATGGCACACATAGGCGCGGAACGGAGCCCGCGCCCTACCGCATGAACCCGGTCGTGTGCACGAATACACCCCATTCACTGCACCAGATTCAAAGCCAACGCCAGCAAATCTTCCAGCCGATAGATGAGCACCAAGGCCGTGCCGTCGGCAGAGGCGGTGACGATGTAGCGGCCGTCCGGCGAGAAAGCCACGCCCAACACGCGATCGGCATGCAAGGCGAAGTTCGCCAGCGGGCGACCAGTTTGGGCGTCCCACAGGCGCACGGAGCGATCCGAGCCGGCAGTCGCCACGATGCGCCCATCCGGCGAGAAGGTGGCGCTGTTCACCCCCGAGGCATGGCCACTGATGACCAGTTGCTCTTCGCCGCTCAACGCATCCCAGATGCGCGCCGTGCCATCTTCGCTGGCCGTGACCAGCCTGCTGCCATCAGGCGAGAAGGCGACGCTCCATACCACATTCGTATGCCCGCGCAGCACGCCTGCCGAGTTGCCGAGCGCATCCCACAGGTTCACGGTGCCGTCGGCACCGGCCGAAGCCAGAAACTCGCCATCCGGCGAGAACGTCACACCTTCGACCTTGTCGTCATGACCTTCCAGCACGTAAATCGGCCGGCCGCTCGTCGCATCCCACACCCGGCACGTGCGATCCTCACTGGCTGTAGCCACGTGCCGGCCGTCCGGCGAGAAAGTCACGCTCAGCACCGGCCCGCGATGCCCGGTCAGCGGCGTCGCCGGCAGGTCGCTTTGCAAGTTGCTGATAACGGCCGTGCTATTCAGGCCGGCCAGCGCCACGCGCCTCCCGTCGGGCGAGAATTTCGCTTCGTTGATCACCGCAGGCGGCCCTTCAGCCGGCGAGGGCGCGCCTAGGGCGTCATCCGCCAGCGTCGGGGCGACGCGGTTGGTGAGCGTGAGGACGATCTGGCCGGCCAAATCCCACATGCGCGCCGTGCGGTCGTCGCTCGCCGTCAGGATGAACATACCGTCAGGCGAGAACTGAGCGCTGTTCACGCTGCCGGTGTGCCCCTGCAGTGCGACGACTACGGCGCCGGGTTGTAGGTTCCATACCAACGCGATGCCATCGGCGCCTGCTGTGACTACGCTGCCGCCGTCGGGCGAGAAATGCACGCCGAATACGGCGTCGCGATGCTCGCGCAGCACTTGCGTCGGCCGTCGAATCTCGACGTTCCACTGCTGTTGGGCTATCCGTTGTTCCATCGGCGCAGCCTGGAAGGCCTCGATGTTCCACACGCGCGCCGTGCCATCGTCACTCCCCATGACGATCAGCCTGCCGTCGGAGGAGAACTCGGCGCTGCGGATGGTCTGCTCGTGCCCGCGCAGCTCGCCGATCGGCTGGCTCACGAAGGGCGCGGCGTCGGTGAAGGTCGTAGCGGACCACAGCCGGCCCACGCCGTCGTCGCCACCGGTCAGGATCATGGCGCCATCCGGCGAGAAGCGCGCGACCTTCAGCGGTGGACCGCCCGTCCCGCCCAGCGTGGGTTGAAGCAACTCACCGGTCAGCGCGTCCCAGATGCGCGCCGTGCCGTCGTCGCTGGCGGTGACGATGAGCCTGCCATCCGGCGAGAACGCGACTGTATTGATCGCCGCCGTGTGGCCGCCGCGCAGCGCTGTGATCACCTGGCTGCTGCGCACGTCCCAGATACGCGCCTCCTGATCCACGCCTGCCGTGACCACGAGCGCGCCATCCGGCGAGAAAGCGGCGCTGTTGAGCGCGTCGCCTGTGCCCTGCAGCGTAGTCATCGGCCGGCTCATGTCCAACCCTGCCGCAGGCTGCGTCGCCCAAATGCGCGCCACGCCATCGTTATCGGTCGTCAGGATCAATGCGCCGTCCGGCGAAAACTGCAAGCCGATGAGCGGCGAATTGTGTTCGATCTGAGTGCGAAGTTCGCCGCTCGACCGATCCCACACCCGCACGACGCCATCCGTGCCGGCGGTCGCGATCAGCTTGCCATCGGGCGAAAACTGCGCAGCGACGACCGGCCCGCTGTGCCCGGACAGCCGAAGCCTCGGCAGGGGCAATTCCAGCACCCGTTGCAGAGCATTTATCGCTTCTTCGGGCGTTTCTTCGGGTAGCGTGGTGGTGATCGCCGCGACCGCGACGCGCAAACTCTCCAGCACACTAACGTTGAGCAAAGTGTTCGCCTCGGCCGCTAAACGGCGAGACTCGGCAATCCGTTCAGCAGACTGAGCCAGCAACGCAGCAGCGTCGGCCGTTGCCTTCAAATCGCGCGCCTGCTCTGCGACTGCTTCGGCTTGGCTCTCGTTGGCCTCGGCCAACACCTTAGCGGCTTGTGCGGTGCTCTTGGCCGCTTGGGCAGTCGCGTTGGCTTGTAGAGCGTTGATGGCTTCCGCCTGAGCCGTGGCCTGCTGCAACACGGCCTGCGTGCTCGCGATGTTGGCCCGCACCGCACTGGTCGCGGCCTGTTGCGCCGACAACCAGGCGATGAACGCGAGCGCCGTGCTGAGCGCCAGCGCGCCCACCAGCAGAACGGCGCGGCGGCGCAGCCGGGCATTGGCACGCTGCTGCTCCTCCGCGCGCAAGCGCTCGGCCTCGGCCAATGCGCGCGCCTGTTCGATCTCTCGCCTGCGCGCTTCCTCTTTGGCGCGCTCCTCGGCCAGCGCAGCGTCACGACTGGCCTGCACGAATTCCCGCTCTCCAGCATCCAGGTCGGGATAAGCCTCCGCTTCTTCCAGCAGCCGGCCGCGCAACAAAAGGTTGGCATCGCGCTCGCCGCCCGTCGCGTCGGCGCTGGCGATCCACTCACGCGCTGCCTGCGTCAGCACGAAACGCTTGCGTAGCTCCACCCGCGCTTCATCCAACCAGGCCGCCAGCCGCGGCCAATTGCGCACCAAGGCCTCGTGCGCCACCTCGATCTGCGGCACTTCGCCCAAGGGGCCGCGCCGGCTCGCCAACTCGGCCAGCGACACGTTCGGATCAGGCGTCTCCACACCACTTAGCTTGACCAGTCGCTCCTCGAAGATCAGCCGGCGCAGCACATCCTCGACGCGGTCTTTCGGCTCGCCCATCGCGAAAACGCTGGCGAGCGGGATGCGATTGCTGGTGAACTCGCGCCCACCTTCGAGCACCGGCCGCACCATCTTCATCAAGATCAGCTTGGCGGTGACCTGGTTCTGATAGATCAGCCCTTCGTAAAATGCTTCGGCGCTGCGGCCGAGCGCCCGGCGCGGGTCGCCGACTTCGCGATAAACGTCGGCAGTGATGCGGTTGCGCTTGCGCTTCTCCCACAGCTTGAGTAGGGTGAACTGCAATAGGGGCAGGCCGGCCTGTTCGCCCAGAATGGCCTCGATCAGGTTACTGACAATGCCTTCGTCGAACTTCAGGCCGACCTTTTCGGCCGGCTTCTCGATGGCCGCGCGCAGTTCCTCGATGCCCATCGCCCGCACATCCACCTGTGCTTGGTCGAACAGCGGCTTGAGCCGAGGTAGACGGGCGACGTTGTCCACGAAGTCGGTGCGCATGGTGAGGATGACGCGATGCGGCAAGTCGGTTGCCTGCGCCAAGCCGATCAACTGATCGGCGAACGCGCTGCGCGCCTCGAGGTCGGTGCATAGCGTGAAGGTCTCCTCGAATTGATCCACGATCAGCACCACCGGCGAATCTCCCGTCTCGCGCGCCAAGCCGGCCAGGTAGTTCGGGTCGCGCCGGAAGCCTTCTTCGGCGAAGATGATTTGCGATTGGACGCCGAGGCCCGGGTTGTTCGCCTGCTCTTGGGGGACGAGCGAGACCGCTGCCCGCGCCAGGTTGGCCAGTGGATTTTCGCCCGGCACCATGACGAGGTAGCGCCAGCCGGCGCCCATGCCCTGCTTGAGCCGGGGCAATAGACCGCCGAACACGACCGATGACTTGCCGCTACCCGACGAGCCCACCAGCGCCAGCAAGCGCTCGTGCTGCAACCGCGCGAGCAGCTCGTCCACGAGCCGCTCGCGACCGAAGAAGAACGCGCTGTTCGCTTCGCGGAAGGCGTCCAGGCCGCGATACGGGCAGGGCTCGTCCGGCAGTTCGGGCGCCAGCGAGAAGTCGAAGTCGGCCAGCGTGGGATCGGGCGTCTCGATCTGAACGCCTTTCTGCCCGTTGGCGCGATAGAGCACGTTGGCCCAGAAGTCGAGCAGGCTTTGCACGCCGCGCCGGTCTTCCTCGTCGTCAATGTATGCGCCGGTGGCTGCGCCGCGCCGGATGAATTCGGCGACTTGCTGCAGGAATTCCGATGCGTCGCTCTCCTCGCCCGGGCGAGGCCGTTCGGCCAGCAGGCGAGCGTGCTCGGCGCGCAGCTCCGGCAGCGTCGCGTAGGGTGTGGCACCGAGAGGGGACTGGGAAGTCATCGCGATAAGCGTCGGGTAGTAGGGCGTCGGACGAGCACGCCCCCCACCACGTTCACAAAATTCCTCTCAAGAAGCGCTGAAGGCTATCGCCGATTTTTTGCAGCTCCACCACGACCTTCAATAGGTCGTCGTCCACAATTCTGAAGCGGTTGCTCACCCGGCTGTGAAATTGATAGACGAGCGGTCGGGCGCGCGGCGCGTCGTTGGCCGCCAGCCGCTCTCGAATCCGCGCGTCGAGCACCAGGATCGCGACCGCCCAGTCCTCTTGCACACCGTCGAGCATCTCGTGGGCCAGGCTGCTCACGAAGGGCCAGCTTTGCGCCAGCACGTCTGGGCTGCGACTCAGATTGCCGAGGATGGGGTTGAGTTCGTCTTCCATCTGCTGCCATCGGTCGTGCTCGGTCACCAGCATCTGCAGCCGGTCGCGCAGGCCCTGGAGCGATTCGATGCCACGCGCGAATTCATCCAAGCTGGCGCCGTCCACCCGCCGTTGCGCCAGCGCCTCGCGCAGCTCGATCAGCGGCGGGATCACGCTGCGTTGCAGCATGCCGCGCACCACTTCGAAGATCTTGGCGTTGACCAGCGACGGCTCGCGCTCCAACAGCCGGCGCATCATGGGCAGTATATTTGCCAACGGCGCAACCGTCTGTGTCTCCAATGCGTCGCGCACGTTGCGCTGAATTTGCGCCAGGCGCGCTGCCCACGCCACGTCGCTTGGGGCGAGGCCGGGCTGCGCAGCGATCGCCAGCAGCCGGCTCATGATGCCGTCCCACTGTGTCAGGTATTCGGCCAACGTGTTCCAAGCTGTGTCATCCGTCTCCGCACTGTGACAATCGCGTTCGATCACGCTATAGCGCACCTGTAGCTCTTGGAATTCGTCATGCAGATGTTTGTAGTTGCTCAGGCGCATGATGTGATCGCCAGCTTCTTGTAGATCGTCGCGTATGCGCAGAATCAGCGGCCGGGCATTCGGATCGCGAGACAGCTTCTCCAGCGCGCCGATGCCGCGCTGGATGTCGTGAAATGCGTCGTCTGCGGTGTGCTCTGCTGAGCTTAGCCGAGCCAGCGCCTGACGATGTGCCTCGGCCAACTGTTGCCAGGGGATATCGGGGCGTTCCTTGGCGCAATAGGCGATGAGTTCGTCCAGCCGGCCTCGACGCTGGAAGTAAGCGACGATCTCCAATGCCCACAGCTCGATGCCACCATCGTATTGCGGCACACGCTCCGGGTTCACCCCCAAATCGGCCAGGGCGATCTTCAGCTCGGCCAAGCTGAAGGCCGAAGCCAGCGCTTCGCGCAACGTGGAAGCGGCTACAACAGAGGCCGGCATCACTTGAAGCAGGTGTCCGGCTTCGCTCCGCCGCTCCGCCAGCCACAGAACGCGAGTTTGCCGTCGAAGTTGCCTTGGAACCGGCGGGCGTCGAAACCGGTCAGATAGGCCTTGAACAGGCCGCCGCTGCGCGCGGTGCTCCATTTGCCGTTGAGCACCGGCAGCCCGTTCACGAAGGTCACCGAGCCGGTCAGCCGGCCGCCGGCCAGCTTGGTGCTGTAGCTGCCGGAGACAGATGTGCCGGTTTGCGTGAGCGTGGCCGTGCCGGCGCCGGCGCCGTCCAGCTCGATCGTCCACTGGCCGGAGAAGGCGCAGCCCGGCGGCAGCGACTTACCCAGTCGTGCGCCGCACCAGGTGGTATATCCGCTGGCCGATCCGGTAAATGTCTCGCCTTTGGCGTCCAGCGTCAGGTTGAAGAACACGCCACGCCTGTCACCCAGACGCCAGACGCCGCTTAGACGTCCATCGTTGGCCAGCGTGCCGGTGACGATGCCACGCGCGCGGGGGTTGCCGGCGTCGGTCATCACACCTGTGAAGCGAACGCCCGACGCATCGCTGGCCTGCAGCATCAGCATGCCGAAGTTGGTGTTCCACACGTCGCCGAAGCCGATGTTCGCCGTTGCGGCGCGACCGGCCGGCGCGCCCAGCGCCACGCCGCGTTCGGCGCGCACCGGCGCAGCGAAAAGCATGGCCAAGCCGCAGGCGACCACCAACCGGAAAGCCTGGTTGAATCGAGCCCGCACGTTCATCGCTATCGTCCCCTCGTTCATCATCCCCTCGACGGAGTCGCTTTGCCGCTCGGCGGACATCGCAAGCCTGCGGATCCATCTCGCAGGCGGCGTAGTAGCGCTGGCGCACCGAGTATAGGCCGGTTTTGCAGAATTGCATACGCCTACGGCGTCGCCGTGACCACGATGACCGCCGGCGTCGGCAGGGGAGAGGTCATCGGCGGATCGGTCGCCGGTGGAGGCGGAGGCGGCGTCGCGTCCGAAGTGATCGGCGTGAGCGGGATGATCGGCGGGCGCGTCGGGGGCACGAAGCGCGTCGGCAACGGCGTGGGGAAGACGATCTGTGGCGTGGCCGTTGCGACCGGCGCGGGAAGGACAGGCACGATTGGCCTCGGCGTCGCCGTCGCCGGCACCAGCACACTGGCCGGCGTAGCGGTCGGCTGAACGGTGAAGATGGACAGCACCGGCTGCGACGTGGGCTGCGGTAGCGCGCGCATGGGTGTGGGGCGAGGCGTAGGCTGGCCCGGAGGCAACGCCAAGAGCACGACGGCCAACACGGCCAGGCATGCCAGCGCGACCACCCCGGCGAAGCCGGCCAGCAACCACGCCGGCGTGCGCCCGCGTTGCTCCAGCGCCTCGTCCACAGTTGCCGGACTGGCAGCGGCAACGGGGGCCTGCCTGGGCGCCGGTTGGGGTTGAGGCTGCGGCCTGGATTGAGACGACACCGGCGAAGGCGCGCTAAGCGCGGCGGCGAAGCTGCGCGCGAATGCGCCGGCAGACACCGGACGTTGCGAGGGTGACTTTTGCAGCGCCCACATGACTACGTCGCCAACGGCACGCGGGACTTCGGGGCGTAGATCGCTCACGTGGCGCGGTGGCTGCTCGATGTGCTGGCGCGCGATCGCCACGTCGCTGCCGGCCTCGAACGGCGCTCGCCCCGTCAGCGCGTAATACGCCGTCGCGCCCAGCGAGTAGACGTCGGATGCCGGCGTAATCTCGAACGCACCGGCGGCTTGCTCCGGCGACATGAAGAACACCGACCCGACGCGCGCCATCGTCGCCGTGTAGGCCGTGATGCCCATCGCCTTGGCCACGCCGAAGTCGGCCAGCAAGGCGCTGCCATCCGTCCGGACGATGACGTTGCTGGGCTTGACGTCGCGGTGAACCACCCCACGCGCATGGGCGTAATCGAGGGCGCGGCTGGCATCGAGCAGGATGCGCGCCGTCGCCTCCGGCGAAAGTGGTCCGGCACGCGCGACGAGTCGGTCCAGCGACTCCCCGGCCACATACGCCATCTCGATGTACGGCGTGCCGTCCACAACGCCCGACCGGTTGACCTGCACGATGTTCGGATGGTTCAGGCCGAGGTTGCTCTCCTGCTCGAATCGCGCGCGCATCGTCGCATCGGCGGCCAGATGCGGCGGCAGCAGCTTCAGCGCGACCAGTCGGCCATCCGGCGCGGTGGCGCGATAGACCGCAGCCATGCCGCCGCGTCCGATCTCCACCAAGTTGGTATAAGGGCCAAAGCTGCGCATCGAACCGAAATTCCCCGCTGAAGTGTATAACGCACATACTCCGCGCGGCCGTCCGTAGGCACGCCTATCGGGGCGCGCCGCTCTATGTCAAAATGGGCGTCATGACGATAGTCGGTCCGGGCGAAGTCTTTCTCATCGGCGTAACCTGCCTGCTGGTGATCATGCCCATCGCCTCGGCGGTGGGCGTGGCGCTGCGGCGGCACCGGCGCGGCCGGTTGGGCAAGCCGGACCGTCCGGCATAATTCTCATCCACAGCTCACCCGCGCATCATGCTGGCCTCTCGGTTTATCAGCCACCTCTAGGACACCTATGACAACATCGCGACAAATGAGTCGAATCGAGAAGGGATTGGTCATCGCCGCTTTCGTCATGTGGAGCGCAATGATGGTCGGCGCGGGTTACGTCGGCCACATGCTCCTCGCCCCGATCGAGCTGCGTGTCGAACGCATCCACGGCGGCAACCCGCACGCGCTGCTCGACGAAGCGTGGGGGCATGTGCGCGACCACTTCGTCGGCGTCGTGCCCAGCGACACCGTGCGCGAGTACGGCGCCGTGCGCGGCGCGCTGGCCACGTTGAACGACCGCTACACGACGTTCGTCGAACCCCAGACGCGCGCGCTGGAGCGCGATCACATGCGCGGCAGCTTCGGCGGCATCGGCGTCAGCTTCACCCGCAACGAACGCGGAGAAATCGTGCTGTCGCCCATGCCCGATGGGCCGGCGGCCAAAGCCGGCGTGCGCGAGGGCGACATCCTAGTCAGCATTGACGGCACGCCGTTGCCCGCACCGGCTGCACTCGAAGATGTGGCGCGCATTCGCGGCGAGGTTGGCACGCCCGTGACGATCGAGGTGCTGCGTGGCCCGCAACGCGAGCGATTGACGTTCACCATCATCCGGCAGACGATCGAGGTGAACTCGGTGGAGTGGCGTCCGATCACCACCACCGTTCGTGGCACGCCGGCAACGATCGGCTACGTTCGCATCAGCAACTTCACCGAACGCACGGGCGAGGAAGTGAAGCGCGCGCTCTTAGCGCTGTCCGCCGCCGACTCTCAGGCCTATCTCATTGACCTGCGCGACAATGGCGGCGGGTCGCTGGCCGCAGCGGTTGATGTGGCGAGTGAGTTTCTGAAGGACGGCATCGTCGCCATCGAGAAACGGCGCAATCAACCCGAAATCGTCCATCGGGTGCGCAGCGAGCGCGCAAAGCCGGCGGGCAACAAGCCCATCGCCGTTCTGGTGAATGGCAAAACGGCCAGCGCAGCGGAGATCGTCGCCGGCGCCATTCAAGATTACGCGCGCGGCCCGCTCATCGGCGAGAAGACTTTTGGCAAAGGCTCGGTACAACTGATCTTTGACTTGTCAGATGGATCTGCGGTGCATGTGACGGCAGCGAAATGGCTCACGCCGGAACGACGGGAGTTAGATGGCGTCGGCCTGACGCCGGAGATCGAGGTGACCGGCTCTGCCGATGCGCAGCTCGAACGCGCAATCGGTGTGCTGGGCGAGGCGATCATCAGCACCCGGTGACGCAGCGATTTGCAGCAGCCGGGTCTGTTTGGGAAACTTGGTTTCTCGCAGCAACGCGTCTGTAGGAATTTAAGGTAGATCGCACACATGGAACGATCTGATTCGACCGGCAGCAGCCCGGTCAAGAATATTGCGCTGGGCATGCTCGGCATGTTCATCGGCGCGCTGATTTTCATCCTCGGCATGACCGTCGGCGTGGTCTTATCGCAGCCCGGCGGCTTGCTGTTCACGGGTGCTTCGCCCTTCGCGTCCTTCCCGCCGGGCGTCGCGGTGAGCGCCGGCAACAGCGACGCGACGGCCGAGCGCCAGGGATTGAACTATGCGCTGATCAACGACGTGATCAACCGGCTGCGCACGCAGTGGTATGGCGAGATGCCGTCGAGCACGCAACTCACCGATGGTGCGATCAAAGGGTTGGTCAATGCGCTGGGCGATGAATTCACGCAATACGTCGAACCCCGCTTCGCCAAGCTGCTGAACGAAGACATCACCGGCGCGTTCGAGGGCATCGGGGCGACGCTGAAGCAGACGCCATCCGGCAGCATCCAAATCGTGCGCACCTTCCCGGGCATGCCGGCCGATCGTGGCGGTGTGTTGCCCGGCGACATCATCGAGGCGGTGGACGGCGTCAGCACGCAGGGCCTCAACTCGACGGAAGTCGCGGCGATGGTGCGCGGGCCGCGTGGCACCGAAGTGACGCTCACCCTGCGCCGCGCCAATCGCTCGCGGCCTTTCGAGGTGACGCTGGTGCGCGAGCGCATCGAGATCCCGCTCGTCTCCAGCCGGATGGTGGGTGACGGCTCGATCGGCTATATCAGCCTGTTCGACTTCAGCCAGCCGGCCAGCAAGCAACTGGAGAAGCACCTGAAGGAGATTGTGGAGAAGCAGCCCAGAGCGCTCATCCTCGACTTGCGCGACAATCCGGGCGGGTTGCTCAGCCAGGCCCAGGAGGTGGGCGACATCTTCCTGAAGAAAGGCACGTTCGTCATCCAACGCGACTATCGCGGCAACAAGAAGGTCACTTCGACGACCGACCGTGGCATCGCCCAGGACATCCCGATGGTGGTGCTGGTGAACGGCGGTTCGGCCAGCGCAGCGGAGATCGTCGCCGGCGCGATGCAGGACACCGGCCGCGCCACGCTGATCGGCGAGAGAACCTTCGGCAAAGGCTCGGTGCAGTCGCCGCAGACGCTCTCTAACGGCGGCCAGTTGCGCATCACCATCGAGCGCTGGTATACGCCGAACGACCGGGCCATCCACGGCGTGGGCATCACGCCCGATTACATCGTGAGCAACGCGCCGGAGGATATGCGCGACGGCAAAGACCCGCAGCTCGAGGCGGCCATCGAATTCCTCACTTCGGGGAAGACGCCGCCGCCGACGCCCATCCCGACCGTCGCCCCCACGCCGCTGCCATGAGATTCGCTCCCGGACAGGGTCAGGCCTCGACCGCCCGGCAGGGAGCGGAAGAGGCGATTGCCCCCGCTGCCCTCTCATTGCCCTCTTGGTTGCCCAGGGCGACTTGGCTGGCGCCACTTGCCGTCGTGAGCGGCGCAGTCGCTTCTGGCGCGATCTTCTCGCGCTCGGATTGGATGTTGGCACTGGCGATGGCCGTGCTGCTAGCTCTGGCATGGGTCGGTGTGTGGAGCGTGATCGCCGGCGTGAACTGGTCAGCGCCGTTGGCGATCTGGCAACGCTGGACGCAGGGCGCGCCGCTCAAGACGCTCCCCTACACCAAGCCGGATTCAGACGCCGCCTACGCCTCGCGCCGCATCGGCCAGCTCGTGAACTGGTTGGAAAAGGAGCTGCTGCCGCGCTACGGCAACGTGTTGATGCTCGGCGCGATGGGATTCGCTGTCGTGATCGTGCTGGCGGCCGCGTTAGGGCCACAGGCCGTGCTCCTGGCGATCACCGTGCTCTGCATAGCCCAGATTGCCGTCGTCATGTGTCGCGGGGACGGCCGCCCGAACGCGATCTTCGAGGGCGCAACGGTGGCCGGACTGCCGATGCTGTTGGGCGCTGCGACCTTCGCACCGGTCGCGTTGGACATCTTGCCGGTCGGCGCCGCTATGGCCATGATATTCGCCGGCATTCATGAACGATCATCGCGCCTGCGCCACGCAGGTTATGCGCTGGCCATGGTGACCGCCGTTGCGACGCAGCAGCCGGTCGGCGCATTCGTCCTGGCCGTGATCTGGGCCCCGCAGTTGATCCTAGGTCTGCAGCGCAACGGCTTTGGCTGGCTGGCAGCCGGCATGCTGGCATTTGCTATCGTGCGGGCGGTCGCCGCGTGACGTGGGCGTGTAGCCTGTCCCTCGCAACTCATCGCACGCTTTCTGCGTGCGGCGCTTATAATCTCGAGTAGCCCCGCCGCGGGCGGAGGAACGAGAACTTGAATCGTCGCGTCAACGCGCGATTCTTAAAAAGGAGCGTAAAAAAGCATGTCACACCTCGGACCGTTAGAGATCATCATCATCCTGGTCATCGTCATCTTGCTGTTCGGCGTCGGCCGCATCGGCAAGATCGGCGGTGAGCTGGGCAAGAGCATTCGCGAATTCCGCAAAGGCCTGGAAGGCGACGAGTCGAAGAAGCCGAGCGAGACGACTACCGAAGGCAGCGAGACCAAGGCTTCATGAATTGAGAATGGAGATTAATCTCCAATCTCCAATTCTCTAGTCTCTCTGGATGGCCAGGTCTCCCTTCTCTGTGCTCTCGTCGCTTGGGCCGTTCGGCTCGATCCTGAGCGTGCTGCGCGAGGTTGACGTGCGTCCGGCGCGCATCGCGGCGGAGACGCCCTTTCTGATCGCGTTCGCCAGCCGCGATGTCCCGTTCGCCGAACACCTGGCCGCCCTGATGTATCGCGGCGACCGGCCGGCCGACACGCCGCCGTATCGCGCAGCGATCGGCGCGCCGATTACCGATGCTACGCAGATCTCTCGCGCGAACGTCGTGATCATCGTCACGCGCGCCGACTCACCGCCGGATGAGGAGCTGCGGCTGAAGCGCGCGCTGGAGGCGTCGAACGTGCCGCTGCTCATGTGCTTCGTGCACGAGCGCAGCGCCCCGCCGCCGGCGCAGAGCGTCACCTCCGGTCACGCCGTCGCGTTGCCGCTCGAGGACGGCACGCTGGATGAGCAGGCCGCGATCGCACGCCTGACCACGGCAATCCGCCAACTCAAAGCGATTGATGACTTGGCGCTGGCGCGCCACCTGCCTGCCTTCCGCGAGCCGGTCGTTCGCGCGTTGATCGAGGACGTCGCTATGGCCAACGCCACCTATAGCCTGGGCTCGGGCTTGCTGCAGATCAACCCCGCCACCGGCCTGCCGATCGCGGTCGCCGACACCGTCATCCTGACGAAGAACCAGGCCATCATGGCCTACAAGATCGCGCTGGCGATGGGGTCGCCGTCGGATTTCAAGCACGTCATGCCGCAGATCGCCGGCGTGATCGGCGGCGGCCTGCTCTTCCGGCAGATCGCGCGCAGCGTGATCGGCTTGGTGCCCGGGCTGGGCATTGCGCCCAAGGTAGCGATCTCGTTCGCCGGCACCTTCGCCATCGGCGAAGCCGTCTACCGCTGGTGCCGGTCGGGCGAGCGGCTGACCGAGGAAGGGTTGAAGGCGATTTACGCGCTGGCCCTAGAGCGCGGCAGAGAACTCGCAGCCGGCCTGCAGCGGCGTCGCGATGCTGCCGTCCGGCGCGCCCGGCGTCGCGCAGCGCACACGACGGAATCAGCAGCCGAGCCGGCGCCGCCAGAGCAAGAGATCATCGAGCTGCCGCCGGCGTCGAGGCGCAACGGCGTAGAGCAACCGGAATAGCCGGTTTTGATGTGTCATGTTGAAAGTAGGCGATCCCGTTCCCGAGTTCGAGCTGATGTCGCAAAATGGGCCGGTCAAGTCATCCGACCTGCTCGGCAAGCGCTACGTGCTGTATTTCTATCCGGCCGATGACACGCCGGGCTGTACGAAAGAGGCGTGCAGCTTCCGCGATCACTTGCCCAAATTCGAATCGCTGGGCGTGCCGGTGTACGGCGTCAGCCCGCAGGACGTGCAGTCCAAGCAAAAGTTCGCTGCGAAGCACGCGCTGAACTTTCCACTATTGGCCGATACCGACCACAAAGTGGCCGAGGCATTCGGCGCATGGGGCGAAAAGAGCATGTACGGCAAGAAGTACATGGGCATCCTGCGCACTACCTTCGTGATCGGCGCCGATGGCAAAGTCGAGCACGTGTGGGAGAAAGTGAAGCCGGAAGGCCACGCCGAAGAGGTCTACCGCTGGTTGAACCCATCGGCCAAGGAGGATGCTTCACCTAAGCGGCCGAAGGAGGCCGCGCCCGCCAAAAAGAAGGCCAGCGCGAAGAAGAAGTGAGGATGGCCCGAACCCGACTCGCGCGATCGGGTTTTTGTCTCCTGCGCTTGGCCAAGGGAGCTTCCGGCGCAGATACCATCACCGATAATCGTGGCCACGACGCGCCATGAACAATCTCACCCCCGACGTCCTGGTCATCGGCGCCGGCCTCACCGGTGCGATGATCGCTGCACACTTGGCCGATCGAAACGCGCGCGTCGGCGTTGTGGATGCGCAGCGCGTCGGCCAAGCGGCAACGCGCCGCGCGCTCGGCCTGGCGACCCTCAGCCCGCATCCGGCGCACATTCAGCAGACGAAGGATGGCCTCGAACGCCTCAAGCGCCTCACCGCGCAACATGGCGTCCTGCTCCATTCGTGCAGCGTGATCCACGTGGTGACGTCCCCCGAACGCCAACGCGCATTGCAGCAACTCGCCGCGGGCACGCTCGACACCGGCCTCGAGTGGACGACGCAGCCTGACCTGCTGCCGTCCGGCTTCGACGGCGGGCTGCTGGCGCACGACAGCGCGCTGGTAGATATTGATCTGTTGCTGGTTCGCCTGTTGCGTCATCCGAATATCGCCATTCGCCAGCATGCCGAGGTGTTCAGGCTGGAGAGCGCCGGCGACACGACTTACGCGCTATGCAAAGACCTGACGATCACGGCGCGCTGCGTGGTGCTGGCGACGAACACCTACGTTGGTTTGCTCTCACCCTATCTGGCCGATTCGGTGCGCGGCGCGCGCGGCGCGGTCTGGTCATCTCAGCCGCTGCATGCGGGCGCGCCCGGCCATTCATACCTCGGCATGCCGATCCTCTTCGATGAAGCGCAATTCGCATTGATGCCCGGCAAGGACGGCAAGCTACACGGCGCAGCATGGCTGTGGCACGACCGCAACTCGGACAAAGATCCGTCCGAAGAACTGCGGCGCTTCCTCAAGCGGTTCGGCCTGGGCAAGCCCGAACAGACCAGCCGGTGGAGCACCGGCGTGACGACAACGACCGACGATGGCGCGCCGCGCGTCGGTCGCCTAGACGTCGAAGGAAATGTGTTGTTCGCCCTCGGCCTCGGCGCCTACGGCTTGGCCTGGGCTCCGGTCGTCGCCGAGCGGATCGCGGCGTTGGCGTTCGCAAGCTAACTGATGGTGAGGCTCGCCCTAGTGGTCGCTTCCTTGCTCTTCGCGCTTGCCAACGCAGGGCGCGCGTTCCTCGCCATGCAACAGGCCGCCCGGCTGCCTGATCTGCCGGTCGCTGCACCGGCGCCTTACATCGCGCTCATGAGCCTGGCCTGGGCTATTGCGTTCGGCGTCTGCGCCTTTGGACTGGCGCGTTCGCGCCGCTGGGCGGCGCGTGTTACCATCGTGGTCATTGTGTCCTATCAGGCCAATCTCTGGCTGAACCATCTTGCCTTCAGTCGTTCGTCCGAGGCGAACGAGCGCGCCGGCTTCGGCATCCTGCTCAGCATGCTGTCCATCGCCATCATCAGCGGGGCAGCGCTATGGTTGGATCGCCAGTTCGCCGTGCGCAAGATCGCGGATGCCGCGATCCAACGTGCGCCCCGCTCTGACCTCTGACTTCCGACTTCTGACTTCTGAACTTCTGAACTTCTGACTTCTGCCATCTGACCACCATGCTCGACTCCTCCGACCCTCGTATTCGCAAGTTGCGCGAACTGCGTGCGCAAACCCTAGTCGCCGGCGGCGAAGACAAGATCAAAGCGCATCGCGCCAAGGGCAAACTCACGGCGCGCGAGCGGCTCGATCTGTTGCTCGACCCCGGCTCATTCCGCGAAATTGACGCCTTCGTCACCAACCGCCCCAGCGGCATCGGGATGAGCAACCAGCACTGGCTGACCGATGGCGTAGTCACCGGTTGGGGCACGATTGACGGCCGGCTGGTCTACGTCTTCTCACAAGACTTTACGGTGATGGGCGGCAGCCTGGGCGCAGCGCACGCCAGCAAGATCGTCAAGATCCAGGACATGGCGCTGAAGAACGGCGCGCCGGTGATCGGCATCAACGACAGCGGCGGCGCGCGCATCCAGGAGGGCTTGATGTCCCTGGTGGGCTACAGCGACATCTTCCTGCGCAACACGCTGGCCAGCGGTGTGATCCCGCAGATCAGCGCGATCATGGGGCCGTGCGCCGGTGGCGCCGTGTACTCGCCGGCGCTGACCGACTTCATCTTCATGGTGAAGAATACCAGCCACATGTTCCTGACCGGACCGGACGTGGTGAAAGCGGTGACGCACGAGGACGTGACGTTCGAGCAACTGGGCGGCGCGCTGGTGCACAACACGACCAGTGGCGTGGCGCATTTCGCTGCGGAGAGCGAGGGCGATTGTCTGTATCTCATCCGTATGCTGCTCAGCTACCTGCCCAGCAACAACATGGAGGAACCGCCGTTCGTGAAGAGCAAGGACGATCCGTTGCGCACCGCCGACGCGCTGGACACGATCGTACCCGACAACCCGAACAAGCCGTATGACATGAAAGAGGTGATCACCAAGATCGTGGACGACGGCAAGTTCTTCGAAGTGCAAGAGCACTACGCGACCAACATCATCATCGGCTTTGCACGGCTGGGCGGCCATTCGGTCGGCATCGTGGCTAACCAGCCGGCGGTGCTGGCCGGCGTGCTCGACATCAACGCCAGCGAGAAGGCAGCCCGCTTCGTGCGCTTCTGTGATTGCTTCAACATCCCGATCATCACGTTCGAGGACGTGCCCGGCTTCTTGCCGGGCGTGGCACAGGAGCACGGCGGCATTATCCGCAGCGGCGCGAAGCTGCTCTACGCCTACTGCGAGGCGACCGTGCCGAAGATCTGTGTGATCACGCGCAAGGCCTACGGCGGCGCGTATTGTGTGCTCAGCCCGCGCGCCACGCGCGGCGATCTAGCGCTGGCCTGGCCGTCGGCCGAACTGGCCGTGATGGGCGCAGACGGCGCAGTGAGCATCATCTACCGGCGCGAGATCGCCAACGCCGCAGACCCGGCAGCGAAGAAAGCCGAGCTGGTGCGCCAGTATCAGGAAGAAGTGACCAGTCCCTACACTGCCGCGCAGCGCGGCTTCATTGACGACATCATCGAGCCGCACGACACACGACCACGGCTGATCAACGCGCTGCAGATGCTGCGCAACAAGCGCGATTCGAACCCGCCCAAGAAGCACGGGAACATCCCACTGTGAGGGACATCAGGCCACCTCTGCGCTCCCTCAAGTTCAGGTGATGAGAGCGAGTGAGTAACCGCGTTACAATCCCTATAAAAGAGGGACAAGGCATGACAGAACTTGCAACGCTCGAGCAGGATTTCAGCCTCCGCCTGCCGAAGGAGATAGCTCGCTACTTCCAGCCTTCAGATCGGTTTATGGTCTGGCGGGATGGTGATACGCTCGTCCTAAAACGTGTTGTCCCTTCTGTCACGAAGATTGTCGAGCAGGCGCCTCTGGGCGAGCCGATGCCACTAGACCAAATCAACGCCATCGTCCATGAGGCGCGCCGGCAACGCCATGCCGATAACAGGTGACCGTGCGCATCGTCATTGACACGAACATCTGGGTGTCGGGGTTGTTGTGGCGCGGCAAGCCATGGCAGTTACTGCGGCTGGCTGAGGATGGCAAAGTCAAGATATGCATCGCTTATCAGATGCTGCTTGAACTCACCGAAGTGCTCGCCTATCCACAGTTTCAAGAACGCCTTGATGCCCTCGGCTTAACACCCCAACAATTGGCTGCATTCGCTCTCAGTCTTTCATCGCCGGTCGAAGTCTCGCGCGAAGGAACACCGATCATCGAAGATGACCCAGATGATGACATCTTTCTATTGTGCGCAATCGCAGCTGGCGCCTCATGCGTGGTCTCGGCAGATAGCCATCTTCTCAAACTAGGGACGTATCGCAGCGTGAAAATCTTGACTATTGATGAGTTCCTATTGCAGGAGTTTGACATTCGTTGATGAACTTCTCGACGATTGCGCCACCCCCCTGGCAATTGACCGGCGACGGCTTCATTTGGCTGTTTCGCTTCCCGCGCGGCTTCGTCGAGCGCTGCGGCTTCATGGCGGAGTGGCAGCGCGCTTGCCTGGCGCAGACGCTCGGGGCGATGATGCTGGTGGACTATCGCGACACGAACGTGGGGCCGTACCGCGAGTTGTTGTTCATGCCCGGACGATTCAACTTCGGCGGGCGGCGCGCGTTCTCCATCAGCAAGATCTACGTGAGCACCGAGGCCAGCGTCCGCGGCGGCGTCGAGAACTGGGGCATCCCGAAGGAGCTGGCGTCGTTCACGCGCGAGCGGCGCAGCGACGGCAGCGAGATCTTCAGCGCAACCCTCGACGGCCGGCTTGTCTTCGCCGCCACGCTGGCGCCGTATGGGCCGCGCTTCCCTATCTCGTCGTCGCTCGTGCCGCTGACGGTGGCACAAACCCTGAACGGCGATCTGCTGATCACACGTTCGACGGCGAGAGGCGCGGCGCGACTGTGTCGCGTACGTGACCTGCGCGTGGACGGAGCGCGCTTCCCCGACGTCACGCGCGTCAGGCCGCTCACGGTGATCGCCGTGAGCAGCTTTCGCATGACCTTCCCCGTGCCGGAGGTAGTGCAGGGCTACTTCACCGAGCGTCCGGAGCGCGCGGCCAGTTCGCTTCGCCAACTCGGCACCGAATAGCCTCTATGCAGGCGCCGGCAGACTCATCCCCCGTTCGCCGAAGGAGGACGCATGAGCAATGATACATTACAGGTGATCGAGCAATTCAACGCCGCGTTCAACCGCCACGATGTGGCGGCGATCATGGCCTGGATGACGGATGACTGCCGGTTCGAGAATACGGCGCCGGCGCCGGACGGCACATCCTACGTCGGCCAGGTGGCCGTGCGTAGCTTCTGGGAGCGGTTCTTCGCCGATGCACCGCACGCGCGCTTCGATTTCGAGGAAGTGTTCGCTTGCGGCGATCGAGCCGTGGTGCGCTGGACATACCGCTGGTCGGCAGAAGGACACGTGCGCGGCGTTGACGTGATGCGCGTGCGCGACGGCAAGGTGGCCGAGAAGCTGTCGTATGTGAAAGGGTGAGGGAGGCAGGTAGGCGGTGTCGCTAGTGTCGTTGGTGGCGGCGGTGTCGTTCGCGCCGGGTGACACCAACGACACCATTGACACCACCGACGCTATTGACACCCGAAACTTGATCCCGCTACCCCAGCCGCCTCGCCCAGCCGACCAGCGCATTCACCAGCGCCTTGAGCTGATCTCGGGCGTCCTGATCCGTCAGCACGCCATCGGCGTCGAATTTCTGGTGCGCCAGCGGGATCATCAGTTCCGGCTTTTGCAGTAATTGCAAGTTCAGGTAGGTCGCGATTTGCCGGAAGTGCAATTGCGCCCGCACTGTGCCGAAGCGCCCGCCGGCGCCGATGATAGCCGCCGGCTTGCTGTTGAAGGGCTGCTCGTTATAGGGCCGCGATGCCCAGTCAATCGCATTCTTCAACACGCCGGGAATGGAATAGTTGTACTCCGGCACTGCGAACAGCAGCGCATCGGCGCCGGCGATCTTGGCCTTGAACGTGCGCACGGCCTCCGGCGGCGCGTGCTCGTGGTCTTGGTTGAAGAGCGGAATGCCGGATAGGTCGGCGATCTCCAGCGAAGCGTCTGGGGGCAGCATCGTTTGTGCATTGCGCAGCAGCGCCGTGTTGAACGACCCGCGCCGCAGGCTGCCCGAGATGCCCAGGATGTGAACGTGCATGGCCATACCGCGCGCAATTATCGCCGAGCGCGCATGTCGCGCGAGTGGGTGCCAGTTCGGCGACCCAAGCGGCCTGATCTGCGGCCGGCGCAGCCCTGCAGCGCCCTCTGTGGTGGCGTGAATGGCGCACTGCGATGTTGACGTGTGCCATCTCGCACGCTCCGCGCTTGGGGTTCACCTCAACGCGGAGGCGCCGATCACGCTTTGCGCCGGTTGTGATTCTACGACTTGGACACGATGTCGGTAGGCTTCTCCTGCTTGGTCAAGGAAGCCGTTTCGGCTGATGCCAGGTAGGCGTTGAGTAACGCCTTGAACACCTTGCCGTGGTTGGGCACTTTGAGATGGAGCAACTCGTGCACAATCACCTCGCAGCGAAACTCGGCGGGCTGACGCAAGAGGTTAGTATCGAAGGTAAGCCGGCCACGCGAGGAACAACTCGCCCATTTGCGTTTCATAGGGCGCAGGTGAATCTCCCGCACACACTCTGTAACGCTGAGGCGCTTCGCCCACGCCCACACCTCGGCATGAAACACGTCTATCGGGACGGCTTCTTCCAATGGCTGCCAATCCGGTCTTGTCTCTTTCTTCATTGGGCAGCCCTCCGCAATAGGTTCAGGATGGCGTCCGCCCAGGCGACAACCTCGCTGATGCCAGCCGCCAGCAACGCCTTGTACAGGGCTGTGCGCAATTCGCCTTCCTGCTTGCGGCTGCTCATCCAGTGCGGCAGAGCAGCAAAAGCGTCCTCCATCTTCTGCGCGACCGCCCGGGCCTCTTCTGCCGGGACCTGATGGGTGCGCAGCCACCATTCCACGGCAAACGCCTGCGGCGCGTAGGGGCGATCCGACAGATCGCCCATTTTGCTGCGGCGTTCTTCTTCAGCTTCTCGGAGTTGTCTCACCAAGTCCTCTAATTCCTGCAGTGCCTGCTGGGACTCAATGAGGCGCTCCTCAAAACGCCGGCGAATCTCTTCAGCGCGCTCGCCGATCGAGAGCAGGTAGGGAGCGGCGCGCCCCTGTTCCTCCACCAGACGGTGTAGTTCCTTCAGATGATGCTGGTGAATTACCACGAGACCAGCGCAGGGCCGTATCACGAATTGCTCTTCATCCCCGGCCGATTGCGGTTGATGGGCCGGCGCCTGTTTTCGATCAGCAAAATCTATGTGAGCAGCGAGGCGAGCGTGCGCGGCGGCATCGAAAACTGGGGCATCCCTAAAGAATATGCGGCCTTCGTGCGTGAGCAGCACGCCGACAGCAGCACATCCTACCGGGTCCTGTGCCAGGGCCGAGTGCTTTTCTCCGCAACGCTGGCGCCGTTTGGACCGCGCTTCCCCATCTCGTCCGCGCTTGTGCCCTTGGCCGTGGCCCAGGCGCGGAACGGCGATTTGCTCATCACGCGCCCCACCGCTCGGGGAGCGGCGCGGCTGTGCCGTGTGCGTGAAATCTGGGCGGACGCGACGCGCAGGCTGGGGGGCAACCCTCGAACTAGAACCCGGCTTGCCTGATATCTCCGGGTGGAGCCGGCATGCCCTTTGCGGGAGGGAGAAAATCAGGCATTTGCCCGGCGCGTCATCTGTTGCAACTGCTCCAACAGCCTCTCTCGCGCGCGGCCATCCACCGTGACCACCAGCACGTCGCCGGCGTGCAGTACCGTCCCGCCGCGCGGCACAAAGACGCGCCCGCCGCGGCGCAGGCTGGCGATCACACAGCCCGTGGGGATGGCCACCTCGCTCAGGCGGCAGCCATCGGCGGGAGCACCCGCTTCGATCTCCATCTCCAGCACCTCCACCTGGGGCGGGGTGAGGGCGTCCAGCCGCACCGCGCTCTCGTGGTGACGTTGGGCGACGCGGCGTTTGAGCGCCACCTCGTAGGCGCGCACCACGTCCGAGCGGCGCAGCAAACCGACCAGCCGGCGCGGGTCGTCGCGACTTACCACCGGCAGACGGCCCACGTCCAGGCGGCTCATCCGTTCCAGCGCCTCGTGCAGCGTCTCATCGGGATAGGCCACTTCCACCTTTCGGGTGCAGGCCTCTCCGACCGTGCGCCCCGGGCGTTCCAGGTCCTGGGTGGCGAGCATCCCGCAAAGTTTGCCCTCCTGGTCAACCACCGGCAGCCCCTGACGGCGCAGGCGCGCCATCAGCGCGGCGGCCTCCTCCAGCGGCATGGACTCGGGCAGGGTCGGCGACCCGGTATCCATCACCTCGCCCACCGTCAGGGCGCTGAGCACGTTCACATCGCGGCCGCGGTCGAGGCGGATGCCGTGCCGCGCCAGCCCCAGGCCGTACACCGAATGGCGCGAGATGTGCTGCGAGACGATCAGTCCGACCGCCACGCTGAACATGAGCGGCAGGATGATGCGGTAGTCGCGGGTCATCTCGAAGAGCAGGAGGACGGCGGTCAACGGGGCGTGGACGGCCCCGGCCAACACTGCTGCCATCCCCACCAGGGCGAAGGCCGCCGGTGCGATGCCCAGGCCCGGGAACAGGCGCGCCATCCCCAGGCCGAACGCGCCCCCCAGCATCGCTCCGATGAAGAGCGAGGGCGCAAAGACGCCGCCGAAGAATCCGCCGCCGATGCTGACCGGCGTCAGGATCACCTTGGCCGCCAGCAGCGCCAGCAGCAGTCCCAGACCGAAATCGCCGCGATTGAGCACCTCGCCGATAGTCTCGTAGCCGACGCCGAGGACCTGTGGCAGGATCAGCCCGGTCAGCCCGACCAGCGCCCCGGCCGCGGCCGTGCGCAGCGGACGCGGGACCTGCCATCCGCCGAAGAGGTCCTGCATCCGATAGAGCAGGCGGACGTAGAGCGCCGCCACCGGCCCGGCCAGCAGGCCGAGCAGCAGGTAGAGCGGCAGTTCCCAGGGCGAGTTCAGCGCATAGGCCGGCACGGGGAAGGCCGGCGAGGTCCCGCTCACCGCCTGGGTGAAGACCGAGGAGGTCACTGCGGCGACCAGGATCATCCCCACCGCCACGCCGCTGACCTCGCCGAGGAGGATCTCCAGGGCGAAGAAGACGCCGGCAATCGGCGCGTTGAAGGCAGCCGCAATGGCCGAGGCTGCCCCGGCCGCCACCAGGGTGCGCACGCGCTCTTCCGAAAGGCGCAGCACCTGCCCGACCATCGAACCCAGGTTGGCGCCGATCTGCACGGAGGGGTCTTCCGGCCCGACCGAGGCGCCCGCACCGATGGAAAGAATCGCCGCCAGGGTCTTGGCAGGCAGTTTCTGGTAGCGCAGCCGACCGCCGGCGAGCGCCACCGCCTGCATCACGGAGGCCGTGCCGTGCAGTTTCTCCTCGCCAAGGGTGAAATGCGCTAGCAGGCCAACCAGCAGTCCGCCGATCACCGGCACCAGGGCCAACCACCAGCCGCTGGCCGCGCCGAGGGCCAGCCCGTGCACAAATTCGATGAGCCACTTGAAAAGCCAGATGCCTGCCCCGCTCATCAGGCCGACGAGCACCGCCAGCCCGCCAAAGCGGAGGGAGTCAGAGGGGATGAAGGAACGAGGGGAGAGGGACATGGGGAAAGTATTGACTGAAGGGAAGGTGTTGTGACTAACGCAGGATATTCTATTCCTGAACACGCTCCAGAAGGGCAGAGAGTGTCCCTTGCTGATGGTGTTGCTTCTGTTGCTGAATGTATTTTACGACTTTGGGAATTTCCGACTGACGCAATGTGACCACGCCGTAACCATCCTGCCAGTACAAGAGCGCATCTAGCCCACTTTCCTTGTTGATGTAATGCGACGATGCGCCTTTGAGATTTTTAGCCACTTCCGCCACCACCTGGGTGGGCGTCAGGCTGAGTAAAACGTGCAAATGGTCTTCTGTCCCGCCGACGGCGTGCAGACGATAACCCAGTTCTTTGCATTTATAGGCGATGTAAGGATACAGGCGCGCTTCGACTTCCGGGGTGATCATCGGCTGGCGGTTTTTGGTACTCCAGGTGAAGTGATATACCAACTGATAGAAGGCACTGGCTCGTTTCATGTCTGCTCCATGCTGTTCTGTCAGGTAATGTAGGACAAGCCTTCGGCTTGTCCAGGCAGGCGGGGGAGAGAATCTCATCCCTGCGTCAGCATGGGGATGGAATCCCCCGCCTCGCGTTGTCATTCCTTTCGGCGGGGGATGGAATCCCATGCCTGCGGTGACAAAGCCCGCAAAGCGGGCTTACTGCGCCTGCGGCGTCGGTTTCTAACCGATGCCGCATCTCCCGCCTCGCATCCATCAAGCCCGCGGAGCGGGCTTCCCGCGCGCGCGGCGTCGGTTTCTAACCGATGCCGCAGCAACGGCCGCCGCGCCTTTCGGCGGGGGATAGAATCCCACGCCTGCGGTGATAAAGCCCGCGGAGCGGGCTTCCCGCCTCGCGCGGCGTCGGTTTCCAACCGATGCCGCAGCAACGGCCGCCGCGTCTTTCGGCGTGGGATGGAATCCTACACCTCTCGTTGTCATGCTTTTTTTCGGCGGGGGATGGAATTCCACGCCTGCAGTGACAAAGCCCGCAAAGCGGGCTTACTGCGCCTGCGCGCGGTTTCTAACCGATGCCGCAGCGATGGCGGCCGCGCCTTTCGGCGGGGGATAGAATCCCCCGTCTGCGGTAATCAAGCCCGCAAAGCGGGCTTCCCGCCTTGCGCGGCGTCGGTTTCCAACCGATGCCGCAGCGATGACAGCCGCGCCTTTCGGCGGGGGATAGAATCCCCCGCCTGGCGTTGTCATTCCTTTCGGCGTGGGATGGAATTCCACGCCTGCAGTGACAAAGCCCGCAAAGCGGGCTTACTGCGCCTGCAGCGTCGGTTTCTAACCGATGCCGCAGCGATGGCGGCCGCGCCTTTCGGCGGGGGATAGAATCCCACGCCTGCGGTGACAAAGCCCGCAAAGCGGGCTTTCTGCGCGCGCGGCGTCGGTTTCTAACCGATGCCGCATCCCCCGCCTCCCATCATCAAGCCCGCTTCGCGGGCTTCCTATGCCCGCGGCGTCGGTTTCCAACCGATGCCGCATCATTGATGCCGCATCATTCCTGCGCTTCTGCCAGGTAGGCTTTGAGCAACGCTTTGAAAAGCGGCCCGTGGTTGGGCACTTTGAGATGGAGCAACTCGTGCACAATCACCTCGCGGCGAAACTCGGCGGGCTGACGCAAGAGGGTGGTATCGAAGGTAAGCCGGCCACGCGAGGAACAACTGGCCCATTTGCGTTTCATCGGACGAAAACGTATCTGGCGCGGGGTGACACCCAGCCGATGCGCCCAGGCTTCAACCTCGGCGCGGAAGAGGTCGAGGGGTACCGCTTGTTCCAATGACAACCATTCTGGAGCAGACGCTTTTCTCATTCGGCGGCCCTCCGCAATAGGTTCAGGATGGCGTCCGCCCAGGCGACAACCTCGCTGATGCCAGCCGCCAGCAACGCCTTGTACAGGGCTGTGCGCAATTCGCCTTCCTGCTTGCGGCTGCTCATCCAGTGCGGCAGAGCAGCAAAAGCGTCCTCCATCTTCTGCGCGACCGCCCGGGCCTCTTCTGCCGGGACCTGATGGGTGCGCAGCCACCATTCCACGGCAAACGCCTGCGGCGCGTAGGGGCGATCCGACAGATCGCCCATTTTGCTGCGGCGTTCTTCTTCAGCTTCTCGGAGTTGTCTCACCAAGTCCTCTAATTCCTGCAGCGCTTGCTGGGCCTCAATGAGGCGCTCCTCAAAACGCCGGCGAATCTCTTCGGCGCGCTCGCCGATGGAGAGCAGGTAGGGAGCAGCGCGCCCCTGTTCCTCCACCAGACGGTGTAGTTCCTTCAGCAGGTTGAAGACTTTGACCGTTTCGGGTCTTTCCGCGGTCAGGAGCGCCAGCAACGCGGCCGGGCCGATTTCGTAGGTGGCCTGCGGCTCACGGAGGGCATCGGTGCGGCTGTGCTGCTGAACGATCTCAGCCGTCTTGCGCAGGAAGGATTTGTCCACCGGCACGTGCGGCTCGTAGGCGGCGCGCAGCAGGCGGTACATCTCCACCAGCCGCTGATAGTCTTCCAGGTAGGGGCGCAGGAAAGGATCGGGGGAAAGGATTTCGTAGATTTCCTCGACCTCGCGAAAGTAGCGGTAGAAGGCTTCCCGCGGCTCCTTATCCCGGAAGTGCTCCAGCACGGTTTCCGCTGCCTTGTCTGCGGACTTGCCGGCATATAGAGGCAAATAGTCGGTCCGGGCTGTGCTCATCAGGGCAGCAAAGCGCTTTTGCAGCACTTCGATGCCCTCCACCACGCCGCTCACGTCCTGCGAATCGAAGGCCAGCGCCCGCTCCAGGTTCTCGAAGACGCCGACGAAGTCCAGGATCAGGCCGCTCGTCTTGCGCTGACCGTCCTCGCTCTCGTAGGGACGATTGACGCGGGCGATCGCCTGCAAAAGCACATGGTCCCGCATGGGCTTGTCGAGGTACATGCAGTAGAGGATGGGGGCGTCGTAGCCGGTGAGCAGCTTCTCGGTGACGATGAAAATCTGCGGGTTCTCGCCCGGCTTGCGGAAGGCGCGGCGCAGGCGCGTTTCCTCTTCCTCGCTCAGGTGATAGCGTTTGAGATGCGGCGGATCGTTGTGACCGGCGCTGATGACCACCGCGCTCCATTCCGCAGGCAGGTGACGGTCGAGGGCTTCTTTGTACAACGCACAGGCCTCGCGGTCGGCTGCCACCAGGAAGGCCTTGTAGCCCATCGGCTGCACGTATTGCTGGAAGTGGTCGGACACGCAGGCGGCGACTTTGTTTACCCGTTCGGGGTTCTTGAGCATGTTGGTCAATGTCACGGCGCGGTCGAGGACGCGGTTGAGTTCCTCCACATCGGCCACGCCTTCGAGTTCCGCCAGCGCCCAGAACTCGCGCTCCATCGCCTCGCGGTCGGCCATCAGGTCGTTGGGGGCCAGTTGATAGTGCAACGGGACGGTGGTGCCGTCCTCGATGGATTCGCGGATGGAGTACTTATCAAGGTAGCCCTGCGGGTCATCTGCACCAAAGACCTTGAAGGTGCCTTTGCCGTGGGCAGTGCGGTCAATGGGCGTACCCGTAAAGCCGATGAAGACGGCGTTGGGCAGCGCGCCCATCAGGTAGTTGCCCAGGTCGCCGCCGGTGGAGCGATGGGCTTCATCTACCAGCACAAAGACGTTGCGCCGCGTGCAGAGAGCCGCTGGCATGTCGTCGAATTTGTGAATCATTGAGACGATCAGCCCGCGCGTATCGGCCTTGAGCAGGTCGCGCAGGTGACGCTTGGAGCGCGCCAGGTACACGTGACCAAATCCGACCGCTTCCAGGTTCTGGAACAGTTGGCCTTCCAGTTCGTTGCGGTCCACGATGAGCAGGACGGTGGGATTGTCGAAGCGCCCGTCTTCTAGCAGGCGGCGGGCGATGGTGAGCATGGTGTAGGTCTTGCCAGAGCCTTGCGTGTGCCAGATCAGGCCGCGGCGGGGCGCCTGCCGCGCCGTTACTGCCTGATAGGAACGCGCCAGGACGCGCTCGGTGGCGCGCATCTGGTGCGGGCGCAGGACGATCTTTTGCAGTTCGCCGTCCTTGCGGGCAAAAAGGATGTAATCGCTGAGCACGCGCAACACGCGCCGCGGGGCGATGAAGGATTTGACCAGGGTCTCGAAATCGGGCGGGGGCAAACCGCCGTTTGCCCTTACCTCTTCCCGCCAGTTGAAAAGCGCCTTGCGCGAGAGCGACCAGGTGGCGCCGTAGAAAAATTGCACCAGGTGGGTGAGGGCAAAGAGTTGCGCCTGCACCATCAGGTCGGGCGCTTCCTGATGGTAGCGGCGAATCTGGTCGAAAGCCTCGGCGATGCCCTCCAGGCGGGTGGCGGCTTTGGTCTCGATGACGATGACCGGGATGCCATTCACCAGGAAGACCACATCGGCGCGGATGCGGCGGGCGCCGCTCTGGAAGGTGAACTCATCGGTGACGTGGAAGCGATTTTCTTCCGGGCGCTCGGCATCGAGTAGGCGCAGGTTGCGCTCGCGGCGTTCGGCCGGGACGAAGACGGTCTTCAACCCCTTAAGGTACTCCCAGGCCTCGCGGTTGCCCTCGATATCGGCGCGTACGGTGAGCAGGCGGCGGATGACCTCTTCGGCCTGAGCGGCCTCGGTCACTACGCCGGGGTTGAGGCGTTGGAGTTGCTCGACCAGCACGGGATGCAGGAAGGGCTTGTCCTCGCCGCCGCGCAGGCGCAGGGCATCTTCGGGGGAAAGGTATTCCCAGCCCGCTTCCACCGCGTAGCGAATGAGCGGGTTTTGGACGGTGTGACGTTCAGATGCCAGGCTCATGGCTTATCCTTCGTGAGGTGAGTCCAGATTTCTCGCGCCAACGGGTCCTCAGCGGTGCGTTCGGGGTTGTACGTATCCAGATGCCAGCGCAGCGGGTTTTCGATGATGTATTGGCGAATGGCGTGTAGGGGCGACCGGCCGGTCGCCCCTACACGGACACGTTCATCACTGATGATATGTTCATAATAATTGCGTTGCCAGACAGGCGCGCCGGGCGTGCCCCGCAGGGCGTTGATGCGATGGGTGACGGCGGATTTGAACGCGCGCACGATGGTGGGAATGGATCCGGGAACGGGCGCGCCAAACCGTTCGACGTGGATCGTAGGGGCACGGCGCCGCCGTGCCCCTACGGTGGCGTCGTCACCAACCATGGCGTCATTCCCGACCGCGGCGTCATCATCGTTTTCCACAATCCAAACGATCCCATGCACGTGATTGGGCATGACCACGAATTCATCGTCCTGCAATTGCACATACGGACGGATTTGCGCGGTTTTGAACCATTCCTTGCGGACAATGTCACCCCAGGCGTTCAATTGCATCTCCCCATCCACCACGTGGCCGAACAGGTGCGCCCGGTCGTGCGTGACGATGGTGATGAAATACGCCCCCGGTTGGGTGTAATCGTATCCCTGCAACCGGATAGAACGCCGATGGTGGCGGGTCGGGTCGTATCGCGTCATGGCGTTTGGCCCCCGTGTGATGGTTCCGTAGGGGCGACCCGACGGGTCGCCCCTACGCAATCCGCCGGCAACCTCCTGCGCCCGCTCATCAACTCGTGTAGCAGCGAGCGGAACAGTTCCTGCGCCGCGGCCCGATAGGCCTCCTCCGCCTCAATCCGCCGATCCACCGCCTGCAGGATGCGGGCGATCTCGCGTTGCTCGGGGAGCGGGGGGAGGGGGATGAGGAATGACGCTAAGCGTGACTGCGATAGGTTAGGGATAGTCGTTTTATTTCCTGAACCACCATACAAGCCAAGAAGAGTCCACGCTGCCTGCATCCAATACATGTAGAAAAAGGGAAAAACATCCTCTCGTAAACTTCTCAAGCGATGTAAGTGGTTCTGATAAAGGCACAGAGGCAATTGACCCTCCCATATCGCCGTGCGCCCAATATCTCCGCCTTCACATACAAGAAGGTCTCCAGGCTTGAGTGCCAACCGTCGCTCTTCAGATTCGTCAAAGTGCATCTGGTCAACATTACTCAAATCCAACCGCCCCCAAAAGACATTCGCAGTGCGCAAAAAAGGACGCATTCGCGGTCCGCTACGGGATTTTGGCGAAAGGGATTTCCCTTGCTGAATATCAAATACCTCCCCCAACCGCACCACCTGCCAGTGGGCGGGCAGGGGGCCGAGTTGGGTTTCCCGTCGGGGCGACGCATGCGTCGCCCCAACAGGCACCGGCCCGTAGGTGAACAGGTGGCGCATCAGGCTTTTCTTCAGTTCGCGCAGCGCAGCGATGACCCGCTCGCTGGCCTCCTGCGCCCGCTGCACCGTGCGCAACACATGCGCAATCGCGCGCTGCTCAGCGAGCGGCGGGAGGGGGAGAGACTCATTTTCCAGGAAATCGTTCAGCTTAAAGTTCCATATCCCCGTAGTTCGCTTTTCATAAGTTCTTGTGTGCCCTTCCCTATAAAGGTGTTCCCAATACCAACGGAAATATTGCGGCACACAGACTTTCATCACTTTCAGTCTCTTAATAAAGTTTGAGAAGAAAATTGGTTTTTGGGCAAGATTGAGAACATTACCATCGAGCAATATAATCCGCCCGGTTGGTTGATCTTTGCTACCGCCAGACAATTCAACTAAAAGATCGCCTGGCTCTATCCTATGCTTAGCAAAACGAGTTTCCTTTACAAACCTTTCGGGAACCGATTGAAAATTCCCACGCTCTACTTCTGGAAAATCAGTGCCCCGAATAACCAATGTGGAGATGAATCCTTTTGCCTGTTCGCTTTGCCCCCAGTCACCAGATGTAATTTCCTCAACCACCTCCCCCAACCGCACCACCCGCCACTCTTCGGGCAAGGGGCCGAGTTCGGTCATGCGGTAGCCGTCGGGCAGGATTTCTTCCATCGCCGGTTTCTCGTTTGCCATCTTTAGTCCTCGGGAACAATATTCGGCGTTTTCGCCAAGTGATCGCCAAAATCGCCAAACAATTGCCAACTATTTGCCAACTGAACGCCGACCAGAAGGGTCCCGCCCTGCGTGTTGGCAAAGGCCGTCAGGTCCTCCAGGGCCCGATCTGTCCACTGCCGCTTGAACTCTACCGTTTCACCTTCTTTTTCAACTCGTAACATCGCCTGACTCGCTCAGTCCCAGCATCTTGATGACTTCCTTCAGCGCCCGCTCGGCCTCGGCGCGCTCTTCTTCAGCTTCTTCCAGGCGCACCAGGGCCTCTTCCAGCGGCAGGACTTCCTCGCCGCCGTTCGTGCTCACGTAGCGGCTGGGCGAAAGGTTGTAGTCGTTGCGGGCAGCCTCCTCACGGGAAATCACTGCCGACAATTCCGGTTCGGCGCGCCAGTCGTGATACAGCCGGGCGATGGTCTCGATATGCTCGTCGCTCAGGTAGTTCTTGGGCCGCCCTTTGGCGAAGAGCTGGCTCGCGTTGATGAGCAGAATCTCCCCTGCGTGGCGCTTGCGGCGGTTGATGACGAGGATCACGCCTGGCGCGGTGGTGTTGTAGAAGAGATTTTCCGGCAGCAGGAGCACCGCCTCGATGAGATCGGCCTCGACGAAAGCCTTGCGGATGTCGCGCTCGCGGTTGGAGCCTTGATTCCCGCTGCCGCGGCTGACCGCGCCGGTATCCAGCACCACCGCCATCCGTCCGCGCTCGTTGAGCGAGGCCAGCATGTGCTGCAACCAGCCCCAATCGGCGGAAGAGGAGGGCGGCGCGCCGTAACGGAAGCGCTCAAAGGGGTCGTTTTCGTACAACTCGGTCGGGAACTTCTGGTTCCACATCGGGTTGGCGGTCACCAGGTCGAAGGTTTGCAGCCGTCCGCTCGCGTCGCGGAAGGCGGGCTGGCGCATGGTATCGCCGATGTGGATGTCGGCCTCCAGGTCGTGGATGACGGCGTTCATGCGCGCCATGGCAAAGGTGGCCGGGTTGATCTCCTGACCGAAGAGATGCAACGGGGCGTATTGGGTTGGCAAATGCAGATGACCGTTCTCCTGCACGCCGTACTTTTCCAGCAGGCGCAGATGACACTTGATGAGCAGCCCGCCCGACCCGCAGGCCGGGTCATAGACCTTCATGTCCGGCTCCGGCTCCAGCAGACGCGCTATGAGCAGCC